>JAPCJI010000001.1:0-300000 GCA_027887005.1 Nitrososphaerota archaeon | reverse complement strand
CGAAGCCGTTGACCCCGACCCTGATCATCGCTTTCTCAACCACCCGGCCTCACCTTAAAGCGTTCCCAGCCCCCCACCTGTCGGCCGACCTCTCGAGTGCGTCGATCAGGGGAAGCCTCTTCCCCGCGAGATACTGCACAAGGGCCCCTCCGGCCGTGCTGATGTGGTCGATCTGGTCGTGGATGCCGTACCTCCGAAGGGCCGAAGACAGGTGCCCGCCGCTGATGATCGTGGTCCCGAGCGAAGAGGCCATCGCCCTTAGAAGGTGCTCGGTCCCGTAGCTGAACCCCTCCAATTCGAAAGCCCCCGGCGGTCCGCTCATGAACACCGTCCCAGCTCCTTTTATGAACCTCTCATACCGCTCGACGGTCTGCGGGCCAATGTCCAGGGCCTGAATCTGTCCGGTCAGGTCCTTGAGCTCCACCTCCTTCCTTCCGTCGCCGACTCTGATGGCAACATCGACTGGCATGGCGAACCTTTCTGGGTCCGCGTCAAGTAGCTGCCTCGCCTTTAGGAGGTGCTTCTGCTCGTTGTCGATGCCTAGTTCGCCCCTGTACTTGCCGACCGCTTTCAAGAACACTAGGCCCACGACCCCGCAGAGGAGAACCTTGTCCGCCCTGTTGTTCATGATCAGCGCGTCAATCGCCTCGAGCCTGTCGTTCACCTTCGCCCCCCCGAGGACCGTGACGTAAGGCCCCTTCTCCACGGCGACTATTCTGTCGAGCATTCTGAGCTCCCTCCCCACAGTCCGCCCCGCGCAAGTAGGGACCAGGCCCGCGAAGCCAACTATGGTTGGGGACGCTCGGTGGGCAGTCGAAAACGCGTCCAAGACGCACGAATCCACGTGCTCCCTCAACCTCTTGACCAGGAACGTCTTCTCCGCGTCCCCTGGTTTGTATTCCTGGTTCTCCTCGGCCGTGAACCTGAGATTGTCCAGCATCAAAACCTCTCCGTTGGACATCGAATCCATCCTTCGCAGGGCCTCGGGCCCAAAGACGTCGGGCACAAAGTTGACCGGTTTCCCCAGGATAGTCTGCAGAGCTTCGGAATGGGCTTCAAGGCTGGTGTAGTCCGGCCTCCCGACCCTCCCCTGGTGCGAGGCCACGATGACCCTAGACTCCGACAGGTCGGCGATGGTGGCAGCCGCCTCCTCCAGCCTCGCATGTTCAATCAGCTTGCCAGTCTCAGGATGAATAGGCGTATTGATGTCGACCCGCAAGAAGATCCGCTTGCCTTGGAGTTCCAGGTCCTCCAGCGTCAACATCTTGATGGGCATGGGGCCCTGTCCTCCGCCCGTTCCGTGCGATTATATGCCTTACGCCGTTGCCTCCCTCCTAACCCGCCACAATGGACTGGTCCCGGGACGTTTGCGGCTGTTAGGATAACTCTACCCGATGCGTGTCATCCTTGCCCCCCCTTAGCTTAACACCTCCAGAAAGCCTGGGAGAATATGGAAGCTGGTCAGGTAAGGAGAAATAGCGCCTTCAAGCGGACGCTGTCGCTGTTGAGAAGCAGACCCCTTGCAGCCCTTGCGTTGCTTCCCTTCTTCGTATTCGTCCTCCTCGCAGCGGCTGTCACCTTCTCCACCTCCTTCTACCAGGCTGATTTCCAGGCCGCCCTTTGGGTCAACGGACTGGGCGTCGGCGCAACCCTGAACGCAGTTTTCGTTTCGGCCGCGCTCTATGGTCGGGAGTACTTCTGGGTGCCAGTTGTGGGCTTGGTCTTTCTCTTCGGGGACCGCCGCACCCGGCTTCTTGCCCTCGGCTTGGCTCTGGTCTTCCTGGTGGGCATAGCCGCCGGTGAGGTGGCCAAGGCCCTGGTGATGAGAGAGAGGATCGCGGTGTTCATCGGCCAAGGAAGCTTTGCCTCCTTGCCGTCTTTCTCCCTGCGCGTGCCCTTCGACACAGACTTTTCCTTCCCCTCCGGTCATGCTCTGATTGTCTCTATCGGGGCCGTCTACTCGCTCGCGACCTTCCGCCGTAGGTGGGTCGCGTCCCTTCTCGCTGTCGAGGCCGCGGTCGTCTGCTTCTCCCGGGTCTACGTCGGGGCCCACTACCCGACGGACGTACTTGGCGGTATTGCCCTGGGGGCTGCCATTGCCTTCGGGGGCATTGCGGTGAATCAGCTCTTTTTCAGGGACCGGGCCTCGAGGCTGGGTGCCTACCTTGAGAAGGTGTTTGGGAAGGGAAGGCTCTCGCTCTAAGCGTGACTAGCATCTCTTTAAGAGAACTTCCCGTGGGGAGAGCCATCGGTTGGTCCACAACGAGACGCTGAACAACATCTTCTGGGGCATCGTCCTCATATGGCTCGGCACAGTCTGGGGGGTCTACTTTGGCGGCAACATCCTGCGCATCACCGAGGCCATCAGCGACGCCCGCTTTGCCCTTGGGGTCGGCCTGCTGCTGCTCCTCCTCAATCTCATCCGCACCCTATCGCGCCTGAAGCTTAGCCCCCTCACCATCGGACTTGGCGCCCTCCTGACCGTGATATACGCGCCGATTGTCTTCTTCGGCTATCAAGTCCCGTTCCTCCCCGTTCTGCTGGTGATCGCGGGGATCGCCCTCGTGATAGGCGCGTTCAGGATCCGCAGCTTCCAGAACTACTAGCCAGGGGAAACCCCTCTCAGTCATGCCACGAAACCATGTGCCCTGGTGTGGACTACCAAGGCCTCCTGGTACGGAGTCACGAACGGACAGAATGGACACTGCAGCACGTTCGGAGGGAGTCCCGGCTTCGGCCTCTTCTCCATCGCGGGGATGGGGTCCGCTCCGTGGACGAAGAGCGTGTCTCCCTTCCTCTCCAACGAGTACCATTCGTGCCCCTTACGCCGACTTACAAAGTCCTCGACCACCGACTGCACGACCCCTTTGTCAAGCTCCCCTCCCGTCACCTGTCCGAGCACTATCTTCTGGTCTCTGACTAGGGCGACCCACCTTCCCTCCAGGGCGTCGCTTATCTCAGATGCCAGCGCGAGCTGTTCGTCCGTTGTCAGCTCGCTGCAGTCCACATCAATCACGGGAAGCGACCTGCTTTTCCACTATCATTGTTGATATCAACATCGATGCGAATACTGGAACCCTCGCCTTCGCTGCTTTCAGCTCTGGACGAGGTCGTTCCACCCCTTGGCCACCTGCCAGGCATGCCGGACGAAACCCCCTGAGGGAGCTCTTTCGGGGATGGACTGGATCTTCAGCTGATACACCGCGACCGTCTTACGTCTCTTCTGGTCCCAGATCAGGACGTCCTTTTCGACGAAACCCAGGTCGAGCAGCTTCCTGAGCAGCTTCGTGTAGAAGTTGTGATAGCTGTACTTCACCCCCAGCTTTCCGGTCTGCAGTTCCTTCGCGAAGAACCGGAGCTCCCTCTTGGTCATCGAGAGGGTGTTCGCTTCCTTCATCCTTGAGATGACAAGTTTCGCCGCCTTCAAAGTCTCCTTCCTGTCCCCAAAGAGGAGGCCTAGGGCGTCCCCGCTGTTCAGAGTCCTTTCGTTCCAGTAGAGTTTGATGCTTTTTGCCAAAGTCTACGGCCGTAGCACGCCGGGAGTGACGATAAAATCGTTTGTCGCGATTGGTGATAGGCCACAAGGGCTACGTAAAATCGAAGTCCTGAGCTTCACTCGCGGAAAGAGGAACCTAGGCGACGGTCATCGAGACCAGCTGGAAAGTGTAGTCCTCGGTGCTCTGGTTCGATAGATTTGTCCCTGCAATGTGCAGGAATGTAATGAATTGAAGTGATGTGTTAGGGGGAGTCCCGACCGAGAGAGTGTAGGCAGTGAGATTGAAACCAAACCCGCACGAGTTAACCATCTGCGGAAGAGTATTCGCCTCGTAGTTGGTGACTTGGAACGAAGTCCCGTTTGTGAACGACGACGTACCCGTGGAATGGAAGTATGATGAGTCTGTCAACACACCAACCTGCCCTCCGTAGTACCCTTCTAACCCGAACAAGGCCATGAAACTATCGAACTCCGTCTTCGCTTGACTCCCGGTTACTTTGAACCCTGAGAATGAGACAGACAGGACCGTGTTGTTGTTCGAGTCCACCAGAGCCACAATTGAAGTGCCTTGAGTCCCAGAGACCGACGTAATTGTCATGTTGATTATTCCTCCAGAGTTAGAAGTTACATGGTAGCCGAACGTTTCGTTAAAGTGTTGAGTTCCGTTTGTTACCCCAGCGGCCTTGAATTGGATCGCCTTGAATTGCTGAACTAGCATGATGTATTGAGGCGTGTGATCCGTAGCTGAGGTTGTAGTGGTAGTCGTTTGGCAGGTCAAAGTGCTAGTGGCGGAACTCTCACTGATAGTAGCGGTAGTTGTTCCTGAAGGCGTCGTAGTCGTGACCGCAGAAGAACTCGCTGAGGCAGTCGTTCCAGTGGTAGAGGTGGTAGCAGCGGCGCTTGTGCTGGCCGACGTTGTGGACGTCCCTGTTGTTGACGTTGCCGAGCCAGTACTCGCTGGCTTTGTCGATACCACGTAGTATGCAACCGCACCTCCGCCGACAAGAATCACGACAACTAATACTACCAATATCGAGCTGATGGCCCTTCGATTAACCTGCAAAATCGCTACCTTAAGATGAAGTAAGACGTGAAGCCTAGATAAGCTTTCCATTTGACCTAACCAATGAGGGGTCAACGTTAGCAATTTACCAAATCACAGATGCCTGGATTCAGTCGGGGACCCGCACTCGACAAGAGGCGGGTCCCTCTTTCCTGGAATCTCGAGAAATTCGTTTCCGCCACTCCGGGCCGCTTTCGCCCATTTGCATCTAGTTCCCCTTGAGGATAGTGCCACGAAACAAGCTTTCTCCACCTATAGTGTCCCCAAAGGGTAACAGAACGGCACCTGGGACCAAAGAAGCACCCTAATTCGAAGTGACAGATTTTCCGAGTCAGGAGGTGACCCTAGGAGGGAACTCATCAAAGGCGTCTAGGGAAAAGCCCCCGTCGATTAGACCACGGTCAAATATCCTCTTCGATTGACCCTTTGTTGACCCTGAACCCCCTGGTTCCTCACTGCATTATGGTCCGTCGTGGACGATTTCCGACAGCAGGCAACATACCCTCGGGTTTGGATTTCGGAGATCCTCGAGCGTTAGCCGCGAGTCCTTGGCGCGCGAGTGCTTGAGCTGAACTAGGTTCTTCTTTTGGTCTTACCTCGTTGCGGATAGCTCTGATAGCAACGCCACTTGGTGATACCTCGAGCACATGCACCCTGACCCGAGGCTCCTGTGGAATGAGTATCTGGATTGTTATCATGTCCGGTCCCCTCGAATGGATGCGTTGAAGGATTGGGCGAGACACATCACCGCCCCATTCAGCGCGAGTTCCTTCGTGACATGCGTTGGAGCTCGGGAAAGCGCGTTGCTAACCGTGAAAGCAAGGAGGATGACCACCATCATGACCGGGACCGTCCTTTATCGGCTGATTATGGAGCTGGACGCCTAGTGCCCACTTCCACGCAAGCAAGAGGCTTTCGCAGCATGTTTGGGGTTACGTGCAGGTGGTGCCAATTGGTCAGCAGGTCCAGCGGTCACGAGACCATGTCTGGCACGACTGCCCAGCTAAGCTTGTATGTCAATTGACAACATTAAGAAGGGAAATTCACTCCTCGCGATAATACTCGTATCATGAACTGAAGGTTACATGAAACCTGACTCAATAACACCCTTGGTGGGCAAGCCAGTTAAGGACCTGTACGGCAGAAATGCAGGACTCGCGATCGGCTTCTCGATTGACACTTCGGGTGAGGTGAAATCCATAGGCGTGGATGAGGGAAAGGGTAAATTCGCGGAGTACCCCTCTTCTCGCCTGCTCACTGACAAAGATGGTTTTGTTGTCGTGCCGGCCTGGAAGATTGAAAGCGAGGTGCTCTCAAGAGAGCAGGAGATGGTCAAGAAAAGACTGCAGGCACTGACTGATCTCAGGAAGGAGGGCGAAATAAGTAAGGTGACGCATGACAGGATGTACCAGCAGTACGAGGAACAATTTGATAAGATTCAGATATCCTTCAGTGAGTTTGGCAAGAAGATCACCCAGAGAGTCAAGGAGCTCGAACAGCAAGAAGAGGTGTTGGAGGAGTTCCTTGTCAACATCAAAGTCTACTCACGCTCGGGGGAGATCGACGAAGCAGGGTACAAAGCCATGATGGAGATGTCGAACTCGATGACCGCGAGAGATGCACGCGAGAAAGAAGAGCTCAACAGGGTGCTGGATTCGATCTCAGAACTGATTGGTCGAGACGTGATGGGACCCGAGAGCGCTCCGGTTAGCATCAAGGCGACGATTAAGGCGACCGGCTCCTGAATTCACCTGTGTGATGGCATCGGGGATGGGCGACCCAAAGATGCCTATGAGGGTCCATAAGCGCGCTCAAACTTCCGCTGGGGGAGACCCTTGGTGAGACCCGATGTATAATGTCGCCCAGAAACCCTCCTCGGCCCGATACATCGACTTGGCTTCGTTCAAGCAGTTTCTGACCAACCTCTTCGATGCCGTCAGGTTTGCCAGCACCGCCGAGGCACTCAAACAGAGGGCGGCAACCGCCAGACTCGCAGGCGATAGCCAGGGAGCGAAGGTCGATGAATTTAGGATTGAAGTGAGCAGGGTCCTTGAACAGCTTAAGGTCGAGATACCGAGCAAGTACACAGAGCTAATGTCAGCCCAAGTAATGAGCGCGCTTGATGGTGCTATCGTGAACGCGAAGGCCAGGGTAAAGGCTGAAGTGGAAGCGGACGAAGAGGAGTTCAACTCTCACCTAGTCACTGAGCGGACGAAGGCAATCAGGAGCCTCGAAGCGTATTTCGCTTCTTCCCCTTTGCCAGTCACCGAAACCCTGTTGACCTTGCGGCTCGTTGACAAGGAGTACGAGGCGAGCCTAATGGAAAAGTGCGAAGGCGGAATCGAGTATCAGTTCTCACTTGACGCACAAGCTGAGGAGATTCTTGCGAAACCAGTTGGGTTTGGGCTCCTAAAGAAGGAACTCCGAATACCGATTGGATTTGCGAAGTCGCTGGTGAAGAGGAAGTCGGCACCTGTCTTTGAGAGGGTGGACCAATACATCATCAAGCGGGTTGAGCTTTCAGACACTTCGCTGGTCGTGGATCTTGATGGCGGGGAAGGGAAGAAACTCAACCTGATTCACTCTTGGTTAAATGAGCGAAAGTATGTGACCATAACCTATACGAACGCCCAAGGGACCGTCGAAGTCAGCGAGATGGAGACGCTCCGCAAACACCTGAAGACGAAACCAGTGGAGGCTGCCATGGAAAGCATCCTTGCCCTAATGATCGAGATGAAGCAGAGGAAGGTTTCGATTTCGAAGGTTCGTCTAGGGGCAACCGACGTCCTTCAGGAGTTGAATTGCTTCGACCTCCTGAGCGCAGTAGTCAAGGTGATGATTCCCAGGTTCCGGTCCCTAATCAACGCTCTTTACGGGAATTCGACCTTGGTCGATGAGACGTTGACCCTTGACTTCGTCAAAAATAGAATCAGGACCCTTGGCCCCCGGGCAGAGGAAGCGAGCGCGCTCCTCGGGTTCTCTAACATGAATTGAAAGAGATAGTAAAGAGCCCCGCCCTCGTGCCCATTTTGTGTGTAGTACGCTCCTCTTCTGAACACATTGAAATTGAATGTTGGGCTCTCTGAGGAGAGTATCGAGTTTGATATCAACGTCGGTACTGCCCGGAGACTGAGAGCGTGGCCCCTTTCTAGAGGAACTTGGTACAGGGCCCGAGTCGGATTCGCAAACAAGTATGTCGCGGGGCATGAAGACTAGGGTGTCGCCCGGACCGATAGCAAGTAGACCCTATTGTCCTGAACCCATGAATATCCTTCCCAGCCTTCCGATCAGAGACTGAGTGGGTGCCATTTGGAAGTACAAATCCAAGTTCAGAAGTTCTCGAGGAAAGTTCTGCCCCACTCCGAGCCTGACGAGGGGCCTGTTGGCACATTGAGCACCGACGCTCGCAAGGAATCTTGCGGAGTCTTCCGCCGAGCCTGACGAAGATCCGTGGAACGACATTATCTCCCCGCTGTCGACGTCCCTCGCAATCCAAAGATAGAATCCGCGCCCTCCTACGGTAACGTCCGCGCCGTCGATCGCAACTTCGCGGCGGTACTTCCTGGCCTCCTCGGGAAGACTGGTGAGCAAGGCCAAGTAGGCGTCCCTGGCGGCGATGTATGAAAGCCCTCCGACCATGCCCGCGACCTCCCGGTAGGAGTAGCCTGCGTTGCACAGCGCCGCTGCGAGCACCTTTTTCCCCGGGTCCATGCGGTTCCGGCGGAAGGCCCCGGTGGAGACAGCCCACTCTTTGAGTACCATCAGAAGTCCAAGCGGCTGGAGGGATGACATCTTGACCGTTAAGTTAGGGCCCGCTCGATGCTTTAGCAGACCGAGATGGATTATCTTAACAGAGTGGGTCGTTTGATATGACAAATTCTCTCCTGGACCGATATTACAGAATCCAGGAGGTGTAGACATAGGCGCCCGCAAGCGGGGCGAATACTAGAACCCAGAGCACGAAACTCCACCTGAAGACCTTAGCGCCGTCCAGAGGGCCGAGGGGGAGCATATTGAAGGCTGCAAGGAGGATGTTGATACGCACTCCGAGGTACCCGAGGAGTTGCCAAGTCCCCCCTCCAAAGTAGAAGACAGGAAGGAAAACAGCGGCGAGGGCGACGTTGGTCAGGGGCCCTGCCAGGGAGATCCACCCGTTTTGGACGCGGGAGATACTGATCCCAGAAATATAGGTGGCGCCCGGCGCGGCGATGATAACACCGAAGAGGGACGTAATGAGCGCGAGGTAGAGGCCCTGAAGCCACATCCTGAATTCAGCCCAGTAACCGTACCTCTGGGCGACGAACTTGTGGCTGAGTTCGTGGAGTACGAAACCCGACCCCACGGTGACTAGGGCAATCGGGAACAGGGCGATGATGTCCCCAAGTCCTAGACCTTGGCCTCCGAACAAGAATGTGAGTCCTACTCCGGAAAGAGCGAGGGAGAACGCGACCCCGAGGGCGAGCCAAGCTATGAGTATGTCTCTGACTTCTATCGCTGAGAAGACCCCTGTCCGCTGAGGCGGGGGAAGCGGCTGAGATGTGGCTGAATCCTGCCAGCTGAAGGTGGTCTGCGGGGGTGCGACTATGGTCCTCCTTTGAGACAGGTCTCCCTTGCACTGGTGCGCCTCAGGTAGCCTGTGGTCAGGACAGATGGCGCTTCCGCAATAGTTGCAAACAAACGGCAGGGCTTCCTCTTTCCCACAGAATTCGCAGTTCAACGGAACAAAGCACCCTGCAAGAAGTCGAATCGGCGGCCGATTCGTATTTCAATCTTGCTGAGTCTGGTTCGCCCTTCCCTAGGTCGGGCCCAGCTGTCCGGCTAATGCGATTTCAAGTGCTTCTGGGCAGTCTTTGAGACCATTTCCGCGAGTTCCCCCTCGTCCGGGCTCTCGACAACGGCAATGCTGTAGAGGTCTGAGAGTTTCCTTGCTTCTGGCGTGATGGAGGGCAGGGCACACAGAATGGCACGTTTCGCCCCCACGTCGTAGACCTTGATGTACAGAGACAGGATCCTTGTCTCGTCAATTGGACTCGATGAGAAGATGATATCCCCGACTACGTTCGCACCTTCGTTGGTCTTGGAGCCAAAGGAGAAAGAATGGCGAACCCCGGACCTGCCCACAACAGTGATGGGGCTTTCGAATGGCGCGCCAGGCTCATGCTCATTCAGTGATTGGACGATTTCTCGGGCTACACGGTCGGACTCAGAAGCCATCGCTGAGACCATCTAATAGGCACCTGATTCTTCTTCCAGGCGATCAGATCTCGTTCGACGAGATAATTCAACGCCCTCGGTGAGGAAGTGCCTCATTTCGGCCTCGCGTCGCTCAGTTCGAACTGACAGTAAGGCCCACCCCTAAACCGGCAGGTAGTCTCGACGCTCGTCATCGGGCGTTCTAGGATCGTCGAGGTAAAGCCCTGGATGTGACCTCTCCTGAAGGTGCAGGTCGTCCTGACATCGCTCTTGGTTGAGCATTCGAAGCATTCTGCTACTCTGATCCTGACCTTCCCATCAGTCCGACTCTTTAAGAGAGTACCAGCACCCCACCCTTCAGCCCCGAATACCGAACCGTACTTCGAGGGGTTCTTCTTGGCGAGCTCTGGACCCAGGATCTTTCTGAAGTACTCCGCCGTAAATCTACCCATCTCCACTCCTTCATTGAAGAGTATTGTTTCTCCTCCAGTCCCGAATGTCTTCACCAGCATCTCGAACATCTGCGACGTGCCCTTCCTTGGTGATAGCATGAAGGACTCGCTATCGATATCGATGCCAGTGTGAAACGAGTCGACGAGGAAGCCTTGTTGGCCTTGTCCGACCCATGACTCCTTAACCATCTTTGACCTTCCTAGGAGACGTTTCAGATTGGCAGTTGATTCTCTTTGAGAAAGAGATTGAGCAAAACCACTCCAGATCGCACTGCCATCACCAGTCGCGTAGCTCACGCTTCCAATGAGATTCACCCTGTCGCTAAGGAGCTCCAAGACACTGCTCAGGGCGCCGGGAACGTCCTTTAGAGTCACGACGACGTTGAAAAGCTTCTTACCTGGAGCATAATGATAGGCGAAAATACGTCGCTTGGCTTGTTTCATGTCTTAGTTGTACGATACACCACTTCGTCGGATTATTTAAGTCGGTAGAATAGAAGACAGCCTTACCCGTTCTTTCACCTTCCGATTCATATAGGTTTACCGGTTAGTCTACCTGGGCGTGGAGATTTTCTCGAGGACTTCGGCCAGTCTAGAGGCGGCCTGGTTCTTGTCAAGCGCTTCGACCACTATTATCTTGTAAAGACCTGCCAGCTTCTTGGCCTGAGGCATGAGGCTCGGAATCACACAGAGGATGGCGTTCTTGGCCCCAACGTCGTACACCTTGATGAAGAGGGAGAGAACTTTCGTCTCATCGACGGGATTGGAGCCGACGACGATATCACATGCTACTGTTGGCTTTCCTAGGTCGCCAAAGCCGAAGGCAAATGTGTGCACTATCCCTGACTTGCCAGTTACTACGAGTGGACGTGACAGAGGGCCAGGAGATGCGAGCTTGCTCAACAAATTACCTGCTTCTTCTGCTATGTAGCCGGGAACTCCCAAGCCTTCCTTGTCACGAAATTCGCCAGCAGAGTTCAGCATTATCGTCCCGATTCCCGGCATCCCCCCGAACTTCGCCAAAGGTACTATCGTCAAACTCTCCGCCCCGCCGCCAGGTTCAGACAAGTCATTTTATTCCTTCTCCGCGGGAGCACCATCTCTCAGAGGGGCAAGTGGGGAGGAGGGCTGCCTTTTTGGGACCGGATTCCCCATTCTCACATTGGAAACGGCAAGAAGCCCTAACTAGAGAAGGCGCTGAACTGGATTTCGGGGCAGAAGTTCTTCGCACTGAGGAACGTCTAGGGTCCATGTAATCAGGGGCTGGGTGAACCCCAGCTCCGCTGCCCCTCAATCTTGCAATGAGTGGAGGTTCCTACCTTATTGGAAGGCACTTGAAGTCAAGGTTGTCCGAGGTTTCGGACCTCTGGCCTTTTCCACCTGACCAACCTCAAGGGTGCGCCGCTGGTTGATCCCGAATATAGGACAGGGAGTCGTCCTTGAGCTCTGAGTTAAGTTTCTCATAGCTGGTTAGCGCCCCAACATCGTACCAAAGTCCAGTTGTGTAGTACGCAGCGACCTTGACCTTTCGCTTGAGGAGCTCGGGAACGAAGTCCGACATCAGGTCACCCCTCCCTTTTCCTGCGATTTCAAGGGCCGACCTCATCGCCCGCGGTCCGAGGGCCATGCAACCAGTGGTAATGCTGAGGTCTAGAGTAGGCTTCTCCTCCATGGCGACGACCCGACGGCCGCCCCTCACCGTGGCGACACCTATTGGCAAGGTGTATCCCCTCGACAGGACGAGGGTGGCATCTGCCTTCTCGTTGCTGTGGACCAAGACCAGCCTAGTAATGTCAAGGTCGGAGAGAATGTCTCCATAATACACTATCAGCACGTCGCACTTCGGTATGGATGCCCTACTTAGAGCTCCGGCAAGTGCGCTGAGGCTCCCTCTTTCTCCCTTCTTGTCCTTGGAATACGCTATCCTTGCTCCGAAGGCGGAACCCTCCTTGAAGTAATCCCTGATTTCCTTCATTCTGTAGCTCCCGAGCATGGTTATGTCGCGAATTCCGTGGTGGACCAAGAGCCTGACGATGTACTCGAGCAACGGGCGCCTTCGTTCTCCGATCGGGATCATTGTCTTCTGGAAGAAGTCTGTAAGAGGTCGCAGCCTCTCACCTCTTCCTCCACAGAGGACGGCTGCGGCGACCTTCGGCTTCACATTACCGGCGGAGGAGGCTCATTGCTTTAACCTTTGTAGGCGTTCGAATAGATTTTACCAATTTGTGAAGCACACACGTTGAAGGTGAATCTATTGTTGGACCGTTCTGGAGACGAAAGTGAATCGCGAAGCCAACCCAGGGGGCGCCGATCTGAAGGGGCGGCGAGGGACTCCTCTGTCTCGTCCTGGTTCTGGGGAGAACAGACTTTGAGTCGAAGGTTCGAGGGGCGTCAACGAAGGAGGAGCTTTGAACCTAGGGCTAAGCGAAGTGAGAGCATCCTCAGGCGCGTTCAGTACCTCTCATTCTGCGAGGACTCCACGTGCTATGAACTGGCAAGCTGGTGGATTGGGAGTCCGATAAGCGGGGACACCTACTGCTCCAGGCACACTCTGGAGTTCATGCGAGGAAGCTCCCACGGCTCTCATAGATGAGACCGGACTACCTGGAAAAAGGGAAATTCAGGGTCAGAGAAAAAGGAGAAAGCGATCCGCGGGGTTCGCCGCGGACCACCTAATCTTGCTATGGATGCTGGTCTACTTTGCAGCTGTTTGCGCCTGTCGGAAGAACGCAGTCGAGCTGTAGATTTGCTCCGTTCGAAGCGAAAATGTGGACGCCGTAGGGCTGTCCTGGTGCGGTGGAGGGGGTCAACACGACCGGCAAACCACCTAGTTTGATTATCCCAACGTATGTGAGGTTGATGCATTCGCCTGGAGCGAGGACTAGACCTCCATCCTGGTGTTCGCCGATCAGATCGTCGGTGACCAGGCTCAACTGGCCAAGGGCGCAGGAAGTGGAGGTTTGTGCCGAGGTTGGAGGAATGACTGGGACGAAGGCGACCACGTGCAAGAAGAAGTTCGGCCAGCACCGCGGCTGATCCTTGGCCGAATTATCAGTGACCTGGGGCGATTCGGTGTGGAGGGTGGTAGTGGTTGTCGTAGAAGACTCACTCCATGGGCAGCTGTTCCCCTGGGCCGTGAAGTTTCCAGAGACTCCGATTGCGTTTAGAGTGATTGATTGGCTCCCGGTGTTGTTAACCTGCACAGTCAGGGTAGTGCTAGAGGTCGAGGTAACGACCGATAATGTAAGGAGGTTTGCGCTGAGGTTCCCCTGGGCGCTGTCCAAGTCCTTCGTATCGCTTGAAGTGAGCCTATGCTCCCATCCGATTTGGCTCTCGCCCGCGCCTTCAGACTGTCTGAGGACGCCCACGGACGAGGGGATCATGTTGTAGACCGATCCGGTGTACACCACAACTGGGTTCAATTGCAGTAGGACTTTGTTAGTTCCGTGGAGCTGGTGGTTCCCCGCCACTGCGACGGTGAAGCTTGTCCCAGAGGCTAGAGAGACAGAGGGATAGGGCTTTGTCCCGTTGATATCAATCACAATCCCCGAGACATGGAATGTAACCGAGTAAATGACCGACCCGTCAGGAAGGCTGATTGAGCCGATTGTCTGAGATATGTTCTGGAGTCTCAAGAGGTCGAGGGTCGCAGAAGTTGAGTTAGTGATTGTCTTCGGGGTTACCTGATTGTCGACTCCTGTTGGCTCGCCGACCAAGAAGTCAAGAGAGGAGTAGGTCATGTTCAACCACAAAGTCCCAACGGGGACATGCGGTGGATCCGTGAGTTGGATGACCAGAAGTGACTTGGGACCTTGGATTGAGCTAGAGCTCGAACTCGGCAGGACTGAAGAGCCTGCGAGGAATGAAGAGGTTGCAATGATAGCAAGGGCCAGCACCGCCGCTGCGGCGCCGTACCTGATCGTATTCCGTTTGACTGACATCTTATTCGGCCAGCCTACGACCGAAGGGGAGATAATCCTAGGCTTTTGAATGTCTGACGAGGCCCGGAGGGCTGGGTTTCAAGGGTCTTGAAAGCCTTCGTCTCATGCAGGCGAGCACGAGAAGGACTCCGATTCAGGGAAATACCAGAAGCGGAGCTCAGTAGCTTAGCAGATCCGGGGTGGTGCTACCCCGCCAGACCTAGGTCATAGCTTCCCCCCAGGGGCCTCCGAGCCACGCGTCCCTCTTGATGCAAAGCTGACCGCTCTTTGTCGAAGGCTTCGTGTTTCTGAAGCATAAAGGAGATTCTCCTTCAGGGTCCTGTGAGTGCGCGCACCCTCAACTTTCAACTAACCCTCCAAAACATGGTCCAAAGCGCTCGTGATTGATCTTCTTCGTGCGAACACCTTCCTTATGGGCAATCTATTCCTTCGAAGCATCTCGGATTCGCGCACGATGGGAGAACTTGTTTCGAACTTCAGGTGAGATTGGTTGCTCAGCGACGAATTCTAGATCCTTCTTCCATGACTTGATGACGATATCCCATCGTGTGACAACGCGGTTCTTGCTCGTGACAAGACACTCGTCAGATCCCTGAGTCAGCAAGCTCGCGGCATCCAGTAATGATGCCTCACTTGGAACGGAGGTCGCCTCTCTCTTTGGAATTTGATTGACCCGGAGATCAAGCCACTTCCCTGGGGAGTCTCTCGCGACCTTGAGCATGTATGGGCTAAAGAGGAGCGCGAGGATGGACCGATCCGAGATATATTTCCGGGGCTCGTCGTCAAGGAACAGGCGCCTGACCTTTCCTTCAAACATGAGTTGGAGAGCGTCTGCTAACGTCGTATCGCGCGAAGTGGTAATCGGCTCGCTCGAAATCGAACTTATCCTGACTTCTGAGGTCAGCACTCCCATCCTTATGAGGTTGACCACATCCTCCAAGGTAATCAGGGTGTGAATTTGCCGTTTTGACACTCTGGCAGCCCCGAATCCAGTAGCTTCGAAGACGGATAGGAGCCTATCAAAAGGGCTATCCGACGAGACGGACCCTATCCAGACGAGCGAGTCACGCGTTGGCGTCCACAGGAATTGGTATGCGTTCTCAGGCGGAAGAATGAGTATGCTCTGGAGCACAGCATAGCTCCCGAACGCGCCGTAGAGCCTGATTCCAGACTTGCCTTTTCGGGCGAGTTCATTCCTCTGCACAGGGAGCATCTGAATGTCTGACACGTGGAGCAGCGATCCGGAGTAAATCAGAGGAGAGTTGGGGTCTGTGGTTGTTCTCGGCATCTTGAACAGGTCTGGAAGGACGGTCGAGATTAGCGCCTGTAAGCGCCGCAATAGGCCGAATTGCGAGCCTTGGTGGCTTTTAAGCATGAAGTCTAGGTCGACAACGACACGGATCGGGTCTGTCCCCACGGGCGGGCTTTTTGAAACAAGGGTTGTCCGCCTGCGCCCTTGTCGGGCCCTATCGGCCCCGCCGAGCCCAACGGCCTTGACCCAAGGACGGGGTCTCTCCTTAAATCGACGCCCGGACGAGTCACAATTGGTTGTCGAGTTCCAAAGGTTGTGAAGTTTGCGGGGGAAAAGTGAGACCCATAGACGACTCGAGCCTCTTTGGGTATTGCGACAATTGCGGAATAGTCTATGCCCTCAAAGAAAGACTGCAAGCGCGACCAGGGAATAACCCGCCAAGTGATGTCGAATTGGGGTTTGGCAAAGAGCCAAAGAAACCGGACTGGCCTAGGAGAACAGTTTCCATCGACACCCATAGTCCCCCAAAACCCCTGAATTCGCACTGGAAGTGCCCCGACTGCGGTGCGGAGCTGGATTCGGCGGATGACTCTGACCTGGAGTTCGCCAAAAGGGAACACGTTCGCGAGTATCACCCGAACAGGTCGCCCGGCTAAGACAAGATTGAGGTTGTCCGCAGGCAACTTCCTTAGAAACGGACCTCCCTGCCCCCACGCGAACTGATGGATTCGTACAGCAAGCCCTTTCCGGTCCGCTTTCATTTGATTTCGGATGCATTTCAGCCCGCAACAAGGTTATGGTCAGGAGGGGCTAGCATCCAGGTAGGTCCTTCAGTCCACGTTCGCAAAGACTTTTCAGCCCTCCATTCCCATTGGTCATTGAATGACGGGACAGGAGGAACCCCATAGGCCGTACGCCTACCATCTCTGGATCAAGGCGAAAGACCCGAGCGAACCAAGGCCTCCAGAGCAACCCCTCGACGAGACCCTTCTTGCCATTAGGTCGACCTTGATTGAGTTGACTGAGGGATGCGAAATTCGCGAGCGCTCGACGGGGCTCTACTGCGTGAAGCATGAGCGGCCGGTGGAGAAGGACAGGATTAGGTGCGATTTTCTTGTACGACGTGAGCGCCGAGAAGGGAAAGAAGACCCCTCGAAAGCCCAAATTCAAGAGTACGTCAATGAGATCCTTGGGATTAGAGATGACAGAACCGTCAAACGTCTGACCGGGTTGCGCTGACCGTGGAGGCTCGGTGCGGTTGGGCCGAAATGGGCAGACACCCTCCACCCTCCCCTCGCACGCGCTAAGCGGGGCCCGATGAGCTAAGACCTGTCATAGGTTCGAATTCTCTTGATCTTGCAAAAGGGTTGCAGGCCGGAGGGTCGGCCCAGCCGGAAAGCGTAGGGTCAAGAGGCAATAGTCGGCCTTGGCTCAGGTCCACGAGGTCAACCGCCTCCAGACCTTGACCGTTTCGTACCAGAACGCGGCCACAAGGGCCACCGAGGCACCCGCGAGAAGCGGGACGTAGGAAGAGGAGTAGAAGGACGCGAACGCAAGGAAGCCTATGACCCCGGTGAAGAGCACAGAGAAGAAGAAGAGCTGAGGAAAAACGACTGCCCCAATCCGGACGTATCCCTCGAGGATCTCATTAGTGGAGTCCTTGACTACTCCGTACTTTCCCTTCTCGTCCTGGGAGACATAGCCTGCCTCAACCAGCTTTCCCAGGTGGTAGGAGGCGAGAGAAGGGGTCGAGAACCCCAGGGACTTTTGGACGTCCCTGAGTTCTGAGTTCCCCGTATGCAGGAGGTAGAGATACACCCTCAGAGTGTTCCCCTTGACTTCGCGAGTCGTCTTCCCGGCGGGCTGGCCCATTGTCTCAGCGCCCCTAGCGCACGGCTATTTGCTTTCTGGAGCCCTAATCCCAGTTGGGGCCCACGGGAACGACCTGCGCAATTCGTGAAGTCTTTCTTCCCGCAAATCCCTCTTTGAAAGGAGGTCGAGCTCAACCACAATCGATGTCTGCCGTCCGCGTAACGTTCGTTCGACCAGCTCCATCACGTGCTCCTCCCTGTCATATTTCAGATCAACGACACAGCTTCGGCCCGGGATTCTAGGAGGGGCGAAAATGTTCGGAGCCACGATAGGGATTCGGTTCTCGAGAGCACGAGCCCTCAAATAGATTAGCCAAGGTTCGATTCCCTTTGCGGATATCAGGGACGGGACCAAGAGCAGTTCGGCTCCCCCCAGAGTCACCTCTCTTGCTGTCTCGGGGAAGACAACGTCGTGGCAGACCAGGACGGCAACCTTGAAGCCGTCGATGGTCATGATGTCGAATCGCGAACCCGGGAGGGCTCTTTGTTTCTCTCTCCGATACAGATGTATCTTGTCCTGACGGGAGAGGACGTGTCCCTCCGGCGACAGGGTCGTGCTTGTCATATACGTTTCAACGCCCCTCTGCTCGAAGTTGGCACCCATGTTGATGAAAGCATCGAGCTCCCTGGCCAGTGCTGAGAACCGGCGCATGACTCCGTCGTCCTCTTTGAGGACCCTTGAAAGCAGCCAGTGTTCCGGCAGGCAGATTAGTCTGCCACCCCTCCTCGATGCCTGTCGCACTAGGCGCTCAGCCTCTGCCACGGTCTTGTCTGGTCGGCCCCTGTACAGTCCGAGCTGGACTGCCGCGACCCTTAGCCCTCGCAAGCTGCTGGTAGGCCCGGAGCGTGCCTATTCTGCATTTCTGAGAGACCCCTCAGCAAGGCTAATACTCGGCCATTGGGACGAATCGCGAGCATGGAAAAGAGACAGGGGCGTGATCCCCTCAAGGACATAAGATCGTCGCGCGGGAAGGAATTGGCCGGTAGGAAGATTGTTCTCTGCGTGACCGGGAGCGTCGCGTCGATCGAGGTCCCCTCGCTCGCAAGAGAGCTAATGCGCCACGGCGCTGAGGTGACTGCGGTCATGTCGGAATCGGCTGAGAGGCTGGTGAGGCCGGAGACGCTAGAGTGGGCGACCGGAAACCCGGTCGTGAGAAAACTGACTGGCGGGACCGAACATGTCAGGCTCGCCGGCGATTGGAAGGGGAAGGCCGACCTGGTTCTTGTAGCACCATGCACTGCGAACACGATATCTAAGATAGCCCTTGGCATAGACGATACTCCGGTCACGACCATCGCGTCAATGGCCCTGGGCGGGGGCATACCTCTGGTGGTCTGTCCTGCCGCGCACGAACCGATGTACAGGAACCCCGCGGTGACAGCGAACCTGGAGCGTCTGAAGGAGCAAGGGGTGGTGTTCGTCGGGCCGCGGTTCGAGGAAGGGAAGGCGAAGATGGCGACTGTGGGCGAAATTGTGGATGCTTCGATACGCAGGCTGGCGACCCGGGACCTGAGTGGTAGGAAGTTCATAGTTACGGGAGGTCCCACGGCAGAGTTTATCGACCCGGTCAGGGTCATCACCAACCTCAGTTCTGGTAAGATGGGGCTCGCACTTGCGAGGGAGGTATGGCTGAGGGGGGCAGACGTGTCTTACATCTTTGGCGGGGGGCTCCCTCCTCCCGAGTTCATCAAGTCGAAGAAGGTCGTGACGACATCGGAGATGCGGGACGCGGTAATCAACGAGCTGGAGGGGGGGCAATGTGATGCCTTCATAATGGCCGCAGCGCCGGCAGATTTCACGCCAGAATCACAGGCCAAGAGCAAGATTCACACGAGGGAAGGGATCTTTGTTCTCAAGCTCAGGCCTAGCCAGAAAATAATCGACGAGGTCAGGGAGGGATGGCCGGAACTCTTCCTGGTTGCGTTCAAGGCTGAGACGGCACCTTCCAGGGGAGACTTGGCGAAGGCGGCGAAGCGATTCATGAAGGAATCGGGCGTAAACATGGTCGTTGCGAACGACGTCAGCGGTGGGAAGGTTTTCGCTGCGGATACCAACAGCGTGCTGATCCTCCACGGCAAAGGTAGGAGAATTGTGGGCGAACGCTCGAAAAGCGAGATAGCCAGAACTGTCGTTGACGAAGTAGCGAAGAAGATGTGATTTCTGCCCTACATCAGTTAGGGACTCGGTCTTTGGTTAGGAACTCCTCTTCGAGTGAAGCGGTAGGACTGACCATTCTGGATGTTTACGGAGCGTGAGTCTATTTGGACTTTGGAGGATGGTTTCTGACAGCGTTGACGTGTGGGGGGGAGGTTAGAGATAGATCAGGATGCTCACGACAGCCGACAGGACCAGAAGGAGCATTGCCAGGATACTCAACGCTCTTCTCCACCGCTTGCTCAAGTTGTCCGATCGTTTGTAATCTGGAGGAACTTAAGCCTCTTGTTATGGCAAACGCCCTTCGTCCGGGGGTTCTCATTCTCGTGGGGGGGGAAAATGGACTTCCAGGCAACGCTGGATAGGTCAGTTCAAGATGGACTAGAAAGCTAGAGCAGTACTCCCTAAAGGTATTATGGACCAGACCCCTTCAATAGATGGCAAGGCATGGAAACAACTAGGGTTCATAACTTCAGGACTCTCAATCAACCTTCGAACCTAGAACAAGCCATGCAACTGATCCAGCGACCTGAAGCCCCTCAACCGATTCCGATGCGTTGTGCTATCCATCAAGTCGAGATGAACTACATGCGGCACAATACTTACTTCTGCCCCCTTTGTCTGGGCCTAATGTAAGATCTGAGAGTAGATCCGGTCGCAAATTCGGGGACATCTTGTCAAAGTAGCGGACCCCCGTTACGCTCAGTTCTTCGAGAAAGCGAACCTTCGTCCCTAATACAAGATAGACGACCCAAGGCCGTGGATTCGCAGACTCAGCCGACCTGACGCGACCATTCAATCCGCGAAGCCATCTGTTCAAACCGTTTTATATCATCCAAAAGGGATTCCAGCGATGCCTGAGGACGCATCGTACTGCCACAGGTGCGGGACTCGGCTGCCAGCCGGTGCCACATTCTGTCCTAAGTGCGGCGCTTCTGTCATTTCGGGCGCAGCTCCGACGACGGGACCTCAACAGCCTCGTAGGGCCATGTATGGAGAAAAGGGCGAGAAACACGAGAAGCACGAGAAGAACGAGAAAGGTGAGAAAGGGGCAGGGAGTAGCATGCTTGGCGCCTCCGTGGGCGGTTCCATTCTGATCTGGCTCGGCGTGACATTCTTCCTTGAGCAGAACGGTTACCTTGGGAGCAACATCTGGTGGGCCTACTTCGTTTCCGGGCTGGGACTGATATTGATACTTCGGGGGGCCGTTCTCTATTCACAAGGACACCGCGGGCTTGGTTCGCTGATCGGAGGAGCCGTCATCACATTCATTGGCCTCAGCGCCATCGCTGACAGCCAACTTAACCTCTCGACGCGGTTTTGGCCACTGTTCTTGGTTGCGCTAGGATTGTTTGTTGTTTTCGCCGCGCTGGCTTCCCGCCGAAGGGTGCCAGCTCCCTAGCGTCTCAACGCCACGACATTGAACAGCAGGTGCTCGATTCTGGTGAGAATGCGGTTCCTCCCGAACACCCTGAAGTAGCCCTTTCCTAGAGACTCGATTAGGTCGCCCATATCGTACCTGGGGAGCATCGGTGTGGAGACCACCAGCCTTCCCCACTGGTTTCGTTGGAGGTCGTGGAGCATCTTGATGCCTCTTCCAGTCACAACCTCGAATAGGTACCCATCGTAGTTAGGGGAGACGTATGGGCTTCCGTCTAGCTGCTGGGCAAAGACCCCCTCGGTAGCTGTGTACATCTCCATGACGGGAGACGGGCCGTAGTGGTAGTGCAGAGTCGGCTCATACTTCGTGTGAATCTTGGCTACGCTGGTGCAAAAGAGGGCCCGGGGTTTCCATAGGTCTCTGAGCCGTACTCCGTGCTTCTTTCTGACGAAAGTTGCGAATGCGAGCATGACGGGGGTGACCCCGATAAGGCTCCCCACGTCCTCCCCCTTCGCGCGCTGGTAAACCAGCTCGAACCGCTTCGCCCAGTCACCCTTCGAGATCCCTCCCCCGAGGGAGTCGATTTCCTCCTGCCTCGGGAGTAGCCTGGCCCCGAGGAGCTCAGGGTAAAGGCGGGCGTAGGTTCCTGAGCTGTATCCGTAGGCCTCCTTGCCCGCTGTTGTCTCGAACTCGTGCACTTCGGATGGAAAGTTCAGGTTTAGAACAGGTGTCTCGAGGACTTGCGGGTTCCCCCTAGCTGCAAAGTTGACGACGGCCCTGGCCCCCAGAGAAAGGACCAGAGACAGGTGAGTTTCAGTTGTCGGAATGACTTTCGAGGCGCCCGTCGAGCCCCTCGTCATCACCCACTTCCTCACCGGCTCGGGGAGGAGAGCTTTGTGATCTCCGAGCTTTACCCTCCTGATGTACGGTGAGAGGCTAGCGTAGTTCGAGATCGGGAAGGATGTTTGAAACTTTTCGATTCCATCGGCGGCATCCGCCCCGTGGTCTCTTCCGTACTCCGTTTGTGAGTACCCTCTCACGAGTTCCTTGAGGACCTTCTCCTGCTCGCCTGCCGGGTTGGCAAGGGACGCATACCAGGGGTCGACAATCTGCCGAAGGATAGAGGAGCTCGAATCGGCCCCATCGGTTTCATCCGGACTAGTGCTCAAACGCTTGTTTTGGTAGGCGTCGCGGGACATAATATGCGATTAACGCGTTGGCGACTATCACGACCCCAAGCCCGACGAAGAAGGTCAGCACGAGTGCACTCCCCGCGATTGTTCCCGCGTAGTACTGCGAGAACACGCTGGCGATGTAGAAGGCGAACAGAGCCCCGACGACGCTCCTCATCGGCCTCGAGATGGAATTGGTGAAGGCGAACCTCAGCCCCGCGCTCACCAGGCCCCAGATGCCGCATAGGGTGAAGAAGTAGATGACGACTTGGCCAAGAGCGTATCCGGGAAGGAATGGGTAACCGACCGTACCCCAGCCGATGAAGTACCTGTTCATGAGGGTGAACGCGTTTGGGTACTGGCTTATCGTCAGCCCGATGATTATGAGGAACCCGAAGGCGCTGACCGCTCCCCACCATCCATCGGTGGTTCCCCTATCGGGCCTCCACCGTCGCTCCCAATTCCATCCCTGCCCTGCCATATTTGATGGCGCCCCGACACTTTCCCCGCAGTTGTGACAGAAGGCTGCGTCAGGGACGAGCTCCTTGCCGCACTTCGGGCAGAACATACGGTTTGCATGCGGTGGAGCGCCTGCTTTAGCTATGTCCCCTAAGCCGGTCTGCACTGCAGCCGCTCCTATAAAGCCGAAGTTTGATGCTTGGGGCTACACCGCCAGCAGGGTCTTGCAGAGAACGAGTTCCAGTTCATCCGGTCAATCTTTGCCCTCGAAAAATCGGGCGATTCTAACGGCAAACCCAATCGGTATGAACGAAAGGCACATCCACTGTCTTGCCGACAGGCCCAGGAAGTCGCCCAGTGTGAAGACGGGGAGGATCAAGTAGTCGGTTACACGTAAAACTTCCTTAGAGGCTCACTTTGGTTCCTGGTCGACCTATTCATCTTCCCAAAGTACCAAGGGAAGGTGTTAAGCGTCTGGGATTGGGTTCACCGTCTAACCTTTATCGGGGCTGGCGTCTGAACCACTCGTGCCCGCCCAATGTGATGCTTGCATGAATGAGATGCACTTGAGTTGCACTAGCCCCCGCCTCCTTGACGAATCTGATCCCAATACGTCGAAGGTCTGTTGCGACGGAACGGTTTCCCTGAATTAAGGCATCTGTCTCGATTCTACCTGCTGGCGGAAAGTCCCCGGCCGAGTCTTGTCAATCCTAGCCGCTCGAACCGGCCAGGCGCAATCTCTTCAACAGGGCTTCGTACCTGGGGTCGGCCCGCATCGCTTCCAGGCCCGGCGCGAGCCGAATCACGGCGACGTCTTGGTCGCGCGCGTCGATCGCCTGGTCGTGGTACTCGAAGGCCCTGTCCAGGTCTCCGAGGGGGACATACACGAACCAGATGTCCCCTGCAAGAGCTTTGCCTTGGAGCTTCAGCTCCTCCATCTCCTCTACGATTCCCCTAGCCTCCTCCACCTTCCCAGCCCTTCCAAGGGCCCATCCTAGGGCCCCCAACGAATCGGCACGGCGCGCCGTTTCTTCTGCGAACTTCAATCCCTCAGCGATCGCCTCGTCCCGTCTCCCCATCTCGGACAGTATCAGGGGGACCATGAACTTCGCTCCTCTGTTCTGCGGGGAGAGTTCAAGGACCCGCCTTGCCAGAGACAGGGCCTGGGAATAGTGCCGTGTGTAGTAAGACGCAATCGCCGCTGACACAGTAACACCAGCCGAGAGCGGGTCGAGCTCAAGTGCGCTCTGCGCCTCCGCGAGCATCTCATCCGTCCTTCCTAGATCTGAAAGATGGTTTGCGTACCAATGATGGGCAGGGACATAGCTTGGGTTGATCTCCAGAGCTCGCTTGAATTCGCGCTCCGCCCCTGCCCAATCAAGGTCATACGTGCTGAGCAGAAGCGCGAGAGAAGCGTGCGCTTCAGCCAGCCCGTCGTCAATCTCTAGGGCCTTGATGACGAGTGGTCTCGCTTTCTTCCCCCCTTCCTCTTGTGAAATGATCTGATAGCTCGCCATCACCATCATGCAGTCGGCCAACCCTGAGTATGCCCGTGCATAGGAGGGGTCCTCTGCGATGGCAGCCTCGAATTCGGCTCTTGCTTCCTTCAATCCCTCGTCAGTCCTGCTTGGCATCGCTCTGCGCCCTTTCAGATAATGGCTGTACGCCCCGAGCTTCTGCGTTTCAGGACGGCCTATGGCCTCTAGGTCCTTCGCCAAAAGCTTCACTTCGAGCGAACCGGCGACGCTCTGAGCGATGTCTGTCTGGACCGCGAATATGTCGGTAAGGTCTCGATCGTAGCTGTTCGCCCATAGGTGTTCCTCGGTCGACGCGTCAATCAACTGGAGAGTTATCCTAACCCTTTGACCTGATTTCCGAACACTCCCCTCCAAGACGGAGCCTACTCCCAGCTCTGTGCCTATCTCTTGGACAGACTTCCGGACTCCCTTGTATTTCATCGCCGATGTCCTGGCGATGACCTTGAGTCCGTTGACACCCGAAAGTTTGGTGATTATCTCCTCCATCATTCCGTCCGCGAAGTACTCATCGTTGGGGTCAGGGCTGAAGCTGCTCAGCGGGAGGACCGCTAGCCGGTGCTTGTCTCGACCAGCTTCTTGAGAGCCGACTGGCGACTCGCGGTCCCAAGGGAGGAGCACGCGGTACGTCTCCATTGGGCTTGCGACATTCTTGAGCTTCTGTGGCCCCATTGAAGTGGTTGCGTAGCTTAGCCTGGTCTTCACCTGATTCATCACATCACCCGAGATGCAGATTCCGCCCGGCCCTGCCAGTGGCTCAATCCTCGATGCGATGTTAACAGCGTCACCGAACACATCCCCGTTCTCGTGGATGACGTCGCCAACGTGAATCCCCACCTTCAACTGGACGGGTTCCATGTCCGAGTCTCGTCTCCGCTCCCGCATCGCATTCTGAAGCTCGATTCCGCAGAGGACAGCGTCCATCGCGCTGGAGAACTCCACCAATAACCCGTCCCCCATCGTCTTGACCAGTCTTCCGCCATGCTTCTCAAGAACTGGCGTTATCAAATGCTTGATCTTCGAAAGAACCTGAAGGGCGAATGGTTCGTTCTGCTGGGTGAGGGCAGTGTAGCCAGAGACATCGGCGAACATTATGGCCGCGAGTCTTCGCTCCCCATGTGACAACTCTTTCTTTCCATCCAGGGGATGATTGGCTCATAAAGACATTGTGGGGCTGGAAGACACTCCGCGGTAGGCTGTACGCCCTAGCCGGGAATTGCCATCCTCCGTAGGCGCCCCAACGAAAGGGGAGGAAGCGGGCGCCGTGAGGCAGCACCGCTTGATGGAGCCAGAATCCACACGGCTTTTTTATCCTTTGACCCCTTACGTACCTGATTCATCTTGGACCGGCGACTCCGGAAGGCTGTTTTTCTGGTGGGCAGTCCCATACAATGACTCCTTTTCTGTCCGGGCCTAGTCTCAGAAAAAAGGGGTTCATTTGAACTCGAAGGAAACTCCGAAGGACCTGAGGGGCGAGAGACGGCTTCAGAGCCTCTCGTCTCTCCTAGGCTTCAGGGTGTGGCTGGCTAGCACTGTCGCCCTCACGACGACTTTTGCGCTGCAGTCGTTCTACCCTGACCTGATTGGGCCTTTGTCCAACGCGCTTCCCACCGTATGTGCGTCAGGTGCCTTTGCTTCAGCGTTCCTTTGCCTACGGAGGTACGGGTTCGGTCTTCGAAGCTTCGAAGCTGTCTGGTTCTGTTTTGCACTTGGAACTGGGTTGTGGGTCTTCGCTGAGGCATCCTGGGCGATCTACTACTTCGTTCTCGACATTCAGGTGCCATATCCGTCCCTCGCCGATGTCTTCTACATTGGGGGCTACTTGCCAATCATCGCAGGGCTTGGTGCCTACCTGGGGACATTCCGCGTAGCAATGTCGAGGCAGAGGCTGGGGTTCGCCATCGTCGTTATTGCAATTTCGACTGTGCTCGCGATGGCATTTGTGTTGCCTACAGAACTTGCCAAGAGCCTCTCCCCGTTCAATCTCATGACGGACATGATCTACCCGGTTCTGGACCTTGTCTTGCTTTCCCTAGCCATTCTGTCCCTTGCAATATTCTACGGGGGGACCATCGCAAGGTGGTGGATGCTGTTTGGCATGGGTGCAATCTTGTACGTCATCGGGGATGAGTTCTTTCTCTATCAGGCCGCCGGGGGCACCTACTACAACGGAAGCTTGGATGACCTCCTCTTCTTGCTAGCATACCTAGTCCTTGCCCTGGCGTTCTACGTCCACAGGAAGGAGTTCTGAGGACTAGCATGAGATGCTCTGAATCACGAATACCCTCCACTCCTCAACAACGCCCCATGACCACCGCGAGGATAGCTCTGAGGGACCAGCATTGAACGACTATGAGAAGACATTCATCCTGAAGACGACGCGTCTGAGGAACTCAGGCGTTGATTTTCAAGAATTGGCAAGAGAAGCGTTGACCGGGAAGTTCGGAGGAGCAGTGGACGTTCTTCTCCGGGACCTCTCTGGAAGGGCATTGAACGAACCTGAGCACTTCGTCCGGGAGATGTCGAAGATGTTCGGTAGAGGGGCAATGGGGGTTTATGAACCCATCATCAAATACGTAGACATGGGGCTCTATGGTTCCAGCCAGGCTCCCCCAATTCTCGGATTGCTGCAGCAGCTAGGGCCGGCGCAGAGTCCAACCTCAGGCGAAAAGCCAGTATTCCTCCACGAGCATCGAATCAAGGACGAGGAAGGGAACTACCCAGATAATGCCAATTGATATCAAAGTGGTACACATGCCGGTGGGATTCGGCCAAGGGGTATGAGCCCACTACTCTTGGATCTTGATTGTGAAAGACGAGCCACCATGCACAAGACTAGTGCCGGTGACCATTGACTTCCAGTATTTCTTACGAATAGCGCTCAAGACAGTCATTGACATCGGACAGAAGGTAGCTTCATTCCCAAGGTGCGGGTGTATCCTATCGGCATATGGGCAGGCTAGGCGGAACTTCACGAGGTCGTCCTTGAGTTCTGCGGTCAACTCGTAGCCGACCCCGTTGATGAGCTTCCTGAGTTCGTCGACGCTCGAGGAGGGGGTTGGCTGTTTCGCAGGCAGTCCGGCATCGGCCGACATCGCAAAGAGCGTGAGGCTCCCGATTGTCCGAGAAGTTCCTTGAGCTTCTCATACATCGCATTCATTTGGATGTGGGTCGTGAGGAGATACTCAAACGGTATTTCCACTATGTCTTCAGTCTCGCTCTTCTGCAAGGCAAAAACCACTCGGGTCGGCGGCGGACTGTAACCCTAATGAATTAGGGCTCCATATCAATCTGTGGTAGCCGAAGGTGTCCTGTTATGGAACCGTCTTGTGGCCCTTTCTGAGGTACAGGACGAGTAGCAGAACAGCAATGATGCTCGGGGCGAGAACGGCCAATGGAAGGTACACCGATGAGTACGTGGAAAGGGACGACTGGGCTGTGTTGAGTTGGGACTGAGAAGCACCGAGTTGGGACTCGGCGGCGGCGAGTGCGGTATTCGCGGTAGTAAGATCCCCCCTGGAGGTGGTAAGCTGCTGCTGGAGCAAGGTTTCGTTGCCTTTCGCTAGGGCGAGTTGTCCCTGGAGCTGTGTCTCGGCGACCATCAGACTCGCAACTTGGCTCTGGTAGGAAATCACACGAGCCTGAAGTGACGTTACGTTTGACTTTGCTGTCGTGAGCTGCGTGTTAAGAGAAGCGATGTTCGAGTTGAGCGTGGTTATCGACGATTCGAGATTTGTCACCTGCGTCTGAAGGGCATAGGGGTCTGGACTCAGTGTGAGTGTAATCGTATTGGTGCAGACGTTCCCCGTGCTTGCGCAGAAGTGAGAGCTATCGCTGTAGGTGCCCGAGAAACTGTATGTCCACGTAACGTCGCCTGGCTGGACCGAACTTGGAATCGTGACGTTCACGAAGTAGTAGTAGTCGCACCCATCGCACAAGGAGGCCGGGAGGTCGGATGGAAAGTACGTCTGCCACGGGGTCACTAGCTGGAACGAGCTTATCGTGTCGGTCGGTGAAGTCGGATCAGAGTTGACTAGATAAAAGTCGAACTCGACCGTGTTCCCTGGATACCTGTTGTTCCAGACCGAATCCGCCCACGAGATCGAATATGGGCCGTTGGCAGCCGCTTTCGCCACCGGGGAGAATGCCAACGTCGTCAGCAAAGCACACATCGAGAACAGGACAAACGCCTTCCGAACGCCCAATTGGTTCATACGTTGCTGCTGTTCAGAACGTCGTCTTGGAATAAGACCATTATGGATTAGTGGTCCATTCTTCGTTGGGTGGAGGTCGAGAACTAGGACCAAAGGGGGTATTTCCTCGACTAACCCAGATCCGACTGATGGGGCTAGAGTGGCTACCTTTGGTTGAGCTCAGGAACCCCACTCAAAAAAAATGATGAGCTGGCGGGCCCCTCTTTGGTTAGGCGGATCTAATTCAAAGTAGTACATACTGGCGGGGACTTGTCAGTCCAAGTAGGCGCCCGAATTGGTAAGCGGGTCCGGTGGGTCCTGGAGGAATCATACCTGACGCTGAACCCAGAACAAGCTGGGACAGACATAACGCCTCACGGATTATCCCCGATAGGCGGGGGGTTCCGCCTTCCGACACGGCCCTAGTCTTTCATCTAACCCGACCATCGCGACACAAAGCCCGATGCTAGGCGGAGTCCGAATTGACGACCGCGGTCATTGCAATAGAAACTTTGACGTTCGGTAGAGCAACGCCCAGCTTCGTTACCATTCTTGCAGGCGGATTCTTGGTGAAGAACCTGGCGTATTCTCTGTTCATACCGTCGAAATCCTCTGGGTTACTCAGCAGCACGATGCATTGAACGACTTCCTCAAGGGTAGACCCCGCAGACCTGAGAACAGAGATGCAATTCTGAATCGCCTGGCGAGTCTGCTCTTCGATTGTTTCACCCGACATCTTCTTCGTCTTGGAGTCAATCCCAACAAATCCCGACAGATAGATGAAGTTCCCTGCCTTCACCGCTTGACTATAAAGCGTTGAGCTGGGCGCCTCTGAGGTAATGATGTTCTCCTTTCGCATTCCTTTCAACCGTAGGCTTGGCTCCCTGAAATATCTACTTTGTGTCCGCACCGTGTGTCCCGTGACGGGCGGAACTTCAAGTACATCTCCGCCAGTTCTAGGCTGATAGTCCCGTCGAGCCCCAGTGCAGCCTATCATTCAAGAAGTCTGAATCAGGTTCTTTCTGCTAAACGGAGCTTGTTTCAGATAGCCCGGCTAGGGGGGTGAATCTAATTGGGTTCGAATCTGTTCAGACCTGCAAGTAAGCTACATCCAATTGGGATTCAACTCCAAACAGGTTCTGAAAGTGGATTCCGGGAGGCGGTCGGAGCGAACACCCTGGACGGGGTTTTCACTTTCGGTAGGAGTCCCAGCGGATCGGTTGTCGGTTAGATAACGTGACCGATAGGGTGAGCAAGCCACTCATTTCTTAACGTGAGTCCTCCTAAATACTGGAAATTCAAGGGTCTTTGGTTGACCTCGAAGAAGTCAGGAATCGCTAGAAGTATCGTCGTGGTGGCCATAATCTTGATTATTGCTGTAGCCGGCGCCGGAGCCTACTTTCTGACTTCCACTGGTGGCTCCACCCGTTCGTCCACGAGCCTTGCTACTTCTAGCCAAACTTCATCATTGTCTTCCTCCATATCGACTACGAGCAGCGCCTCGGCCTCGTCTCAATCCTCGACCTCGACATATTCCACATCGCTCAGCACTTCGACCTCGCTAACCTGCCCTACCACCTCAACAACAATCTCGTCGAGCACGAGCACTACGACCACCACCTCAATGACGGGCACACCGGCGTACCTGCACCAGCTTGTCGAGATGTTCGGCAACTTCTCAGCGATGAAGGTCAACAGCTACGGATACTCTCACAATTCCACCACTGGTGCTACGTATCAATACAACGGCACTTCGTCGTATAGGGTCCTGTACAGCCCCAAGACGGGCGCGAGCGCCTACAAGGTCAATTTCACCGAATCGATATACAACCCTTCAGAAGCGGGGATGATGTGGATCCAGCCAGACGGAATGATCATCGCCATTTACATGTCCGGACACAATTCCACCGGCGCGGTCGCCCTTGGAGAGGCGGGGCTGCTGACGGCCCCGTTCCCGGTTGTGTTCCAATATGGGATAGCCCTTCAAGCATACCTGTCATTCCCTGGGATGCACCAAATCAACCAGACCAGTCTGACTCTGGGACCGACCACGTTGACGGTTACCAACTATGGGATCAGCTCGCCAACCTCGTTCTGTAATGGTTCCGGGGTGATAACGAACAGTCGTTTCCTGCTTCAGGTCGGCAAAGTCTCCGGAACCACCATGACACTCGTGCCACTCTGGTCGGAAGCAGGGGCATTCTATCCGGCGACCGGTGGATCGCTAACATACTCCAGTACCTTGCGGATAACGTCGGTGACCAAGGCCTGAGCACTCCGAACAGTCCCATAGATTGACAAGCAATCGACTTGCACGCTGAACCAAACTCACCACAAACTACTTGACGAGGATGGATTTCTCCCAGTACAAGCCTTATGTATGCACTAGTATAATCGATAACCAATGACCACAGTATTGGTTAGACATAAGGTAGAGGATTATGCGAAGTGGAAATCTGAATATGACACCCTAGACTCCTTCCACAAGACCCACGGCGTCAGGAGCGCCCAGATTCTTAGAGGCACGGACAATCCGAACGAGTTGGTTGTCATCAGCGAGTTCGATGACGCAGCCACGGCGCGTGCGTTCGTGCAATCGGATGAGCTGAAGCAGATAATGCAGCGTGCGGGAGTCGCCGACAAGCCTGACATCTACTTCCTCGACAAAGCTGCAAGCCGATCATTCGCTTAGGTGGGTTGGCATGTCCACAGAAGAGAACAAACGGGTCGTCCGCCGATTCATAAGCGAGGTCTTGAGTGGAGGCAACGTCGGCGTAATGGACGAGTTGCTTGCGCCGGATTATGCGAACCCGAGCATGGGTGTCACCAACCGTGATGGCTTCAAGGCCGTGGTTTCCGGCTTGCAAGCGGCAATGCCGGTACGCGACTTCGAAATCGCGAATCTGGTAGCCGAAGGCGATTCGGTCGTACTTCGTGGAAACTATCATTGGACCCTCGCCAGCGGGAAGAAGGTCTCTGGTCGAGTCATCACCTACTACCGTCTCGCTAACGGGAAGATCGTGGAGGATGAACCGATGAGTATACCGCCTCTGACGGACGTGCTGGGTGGCATGATGCCATCGAAGTCCGGCCCCTAAGCGGCGACGCATCCGACCCACTTTCAGTCTGCCGCCCTGGCCGGGACTCGCCATTCCATGTGGGCCCTCGACGTACTAGCGGATGGAGGGAGGTCATGGACCCCATGGGACTAGCGTTGTGACATCCTCACTGCCGGGTGACGTCTCTATTGCTTGAATCGTGGGAAATGTGATGGGGTCTTGTAGCAGGACCGTCGGGCTTGGTCGTCGGAGGCGGTGCATCCGTGGACGGAGGCCGTTCGACCTTAATCTTCTTCTCGATTGTCAGCGTCTTGTCGGGGAACTCCCTCCCCGAATCGTTGACCCTGAGCCTTATGCTCACAGTTCCTTCCTCAGCCGGGGCGTGCCATATCACACTGTTCCCCTGGTCGAGCCGACTATCGGTCTCATGTTCGGCGCCCCTGGGGAATTCCCCCTTGTCGGCGTGCCATGAGAAGGTCAGTATGTCGCTAAGACCAGTCATCAGGAGGGTTGTGCCCTTCTTGCAGGCCTTGCCGCTCGGGGTGCACGTGAGTTCAAGGTCATCAGTGTCCCCACCCACGGCGACGAACCTGACATATTCGCCTGTCTCGCAGGTCTCGGGCATCATCGAGATCTTGGCCGAGATTGGGTCCCGCCCGGGCCATGAGTGGCCAGGTTGGCAGTCGCCTAGCATGTCCTCCACTTCGGCTCCAGAGACGAGGGGCTCGGGGTCGACCCAATAGTCATACACGTACTCATCCACTACATCATAGAAGGGTGATTCTTTCACTGGTTCCTTAATGGTAACCCTCCGCGTTATCTCCATCGTGATGAATGTCTGAATCGGTTCGTGGTCGGGAGGCTTTGTCAGGTCGTCATGATAGGCCGTGACTCTGATCTTCACCTTCTTTGCTACTGACGTTACAACTGACGGTTTGGAACCTGGCTCGGGTCGGTCAATTGGTCCGGGCTGGAAAAGGACCTCGTCGCCGCCATCCACTGGGGCGGGAAGTCCCCAGTTCTCGGACAAGAGGGAACCTTCGCTCCTGTTCACGAATCCACCTTCACCCTGTTCCAGATTCCACGTGACCCTGAGGTTGGCTGGGAGGGCGTACGACTTCCTACTCAGGTCGCCGTCGATGCCCGGACACGAGCATTCGTGGATCAGAAGGTGCCAGTCACTCGACTCGGCCCTGAGTGGAACCGGCTCCTCCGCGGCCGTCACAAACTGGAAGGCTCCGCGTTTGGTGGTCTTCGCATACTTGAGGACCTTACCGACAGCCTTGTTGTTGGGGAAGATGAAGAGGTCCATGAGCTGGTGCTGCCACCGGTACGAAATCACGCAGCCGGGGCCATGTTCATCGTGCTGCTGAACTGGGGTTTCAGACGGCGTCACGGGGGTCGGAGACGTTGGCGTGACCGGCGTCACTGGCTCCGGCGTGACGGGAACGACAATCGGCGGCGTCCCTGTGATGACTAGCTCTGGCGGCAGCGGGGGTAGGGTGACAGGGGTATATGGCAGTGGTGTGATCGGCGTGTCTGGCTCTATTGTGGGTTTCTCTGGCTTTTTCCACCGAAGCCGGTCGAGAACCCCTCTGACGTCCTCCGACTTCTCATACCTTTCATCATCATCACTCGGCCATCCCCTTTGGTAAAGATAGTAGCCAAAAAGTCCCAACCCGGCGACGATGGCCAACGAGGCCTCGGGCCAGTAGTTCGGGAGCGTGAAACCGCCCACAGTTGAACCCAGAGATGTCGAATTCGCACTAGTCGAGGCAGTGGTCAGTGTTTTCGAGGGGGTGCTGGTGGATGCCGAGGAGGAACTGGTCGTGCTGGAGGTTGTCGAGGTTCTCCCTGCCGTAATCGCAAGCTGGTAGGTCGAGGAAGCGGGCTGATAGAACCCGTTCCCCGGATAGTTTGCCGTGATCGTGACGGGCGAAGCGCTGGACGACGGAGCGTAGGTGACGGTGCAGGACTCGGGAGGAAGCGTGCACGACGTGGAATTGAATGAGCCCTGGCCCCCCGAGCTCGTCCACTGGACGGTCCCTGTGGGAGGCGGCGGGGTCGCATTGGGGTAATTGACAATCTGGTACATGTTGTAGCTCAGGTAGATCGTGCAGGTCGCCACCAAGCCGACCGGGACTGTCGAGGGGAAGCAGTTGACCAGGGCCGAAGTCGGCGATGTGGTCACCGCAAGGTCGGTGCTGCCAGAAGTGGGCGGATTGTTCGAGTCGCCCGCAAAGCTGGCCGTTATCGTAACCGGTGAGGCAAGCGAGGTAGGAACGTAGTAGGCAGTGCATTGGACGTCGGTCGAATGATGGATCTCGCTGCCGCTGTCACACGATGGAGGGTAGAACCCTCCTTGCCGGGTGCTCGACCAGTTAATGTTCCCGTCCGGGCTTGTTCCCCCAAAAGTTGCCGTGCACTGGGTGAAACCGTAGACCAGTACGGAGGTGACCGTGCAGGAGATGGAAGCTGATGTCGCGTAAGCGTTCTGAGCTGGAAGCCCTGGCAGGATTGCGAGGAGAAGAACGAGTGCCATTCCGACACCGATGAACACGCGACGAGCGATGAGCCGCATCCTAGTCCGTCCAGTTGAGGATGAAACCCCCACGCTGTCTCTCGGTCCTTGCTACCTAATGAATCCGTCAATTGGAGGTTCTGTCGGAAATTCGGGACCCCCCCAAGGGAGAAGACAAACAGGCCTGACGGCAGCTATTCCTCGGTTTCCTCGTCGTCCCCGCCTTCATCCTCGTCGCCGTCGCCGTCGTCGAGCTCATCGTCCTCTTCTGACATCGAGCTCGCGCCATATTTCACCTGTTATTAACGCTGGCGACTCACGGCTTCATCAGAAGTTCTGGGCAGGGGTGGGATTCCCGCTCGAAGTCGCCCGAGTACCAATTCGAGATCTACGCGCTGCTTCTGGAACTGATGGGGCTCGACTGCTCTCGTCTCGGGCTTGCCCTGGTCCGCAGCATTCTTCATCAGTTCGACGGTGGTCGGAACGCAGTGGGGACACCACTCGGCAGAGACCACGTGAATCGATTTCACCATAGGGAGCATACTTTTCCTGCGCATGACTTCCTAATCAATTTCGCGTGAGGATGATGCTCCCGCGCGAGGACAATCGGCGGCTGCGTTCCATGCGCTAGAGCATCATTCCAATGATCGCCAGGACTTCCTTCATTCGAGGGTCGGTCCGGGCGTTCACGAAAAGAGGTGAGTAGATCAGGTCGATGGCACGCAGCGTGTGGTCTTGAGCAGCGACGCGCATTGCCTGGAAGAAAGCATCAGTGTCTCCCAAGGCGTTCTGGATCATTCCAGCCAAACACGACCTCGCCCATCCCTCCTTGTGGGCCTCTCCGAGAGCCGCAATCATGCCCAACGCAGTCTGTCTGTCCCCGGCGAGCGCGGCAACGTACCCCTTGTAGTACATCGTGAACTCCCAGGCTGAGTCAAGCAGTTCAAGTTTGGCGACCTCACTCTTTGCTTCGTCGAGACTCCCCTTGGCTAGATGATATTCGCACAGCCATCGGTGGGCGTTAAGCGGTTCGAGATGGAGGGTCCTGTCCCAGTGATTGAGGGCTTCGGCTTCCCTTCCCGAGTAGTAGTAGGCCCGCCCAAGGTCGGAAATGATGGCGGTTGAAAGAGGGTCTAGATGGTAGGCTGTCTCAAGTAGACGCACCGATTCTTCCATTCTCCTCGTGACGGCCATCACGCTGGAGAGCTCCATGTAGGCGTCCGCCTGGTTGGGGTTCAGCTCGACTGCCTTGCGGGCCTCCGCTTCCGTAATCTCGAAAGGATCGTCGTTCATGAAAGCCAGCTCGGCCAGCAGGGCATGAATCTCGGCCAGCCTGTCGTTCAACGCCATGGCCCTGAGAAGGAAAGATCTGGCGGTGTCTATCGATTCGCGGAAAGAGATGAAACCATGCCCTCCAAGCGAGACGTACGCCTGAGCCATTCCCACATATCCCCTGGCGAAGCGCGGGTCCTTGCGCACTGCCTGCTCGAAGAAGCGGAGGGACTGTCGGAGCGGCTCCTCCTTCGTCTCGTGGACGAGCTCCCTCCCCTGAAGGAAATCCGTGTACGCCGAGACGTTCTCCGTGTCCTTCTCCAGGGGGACTGCTGAGCTTCCTTTCGTCAGGGCGACTGAAAGCGACTCGGCGACCTTGGAAGCGATCTCGCTCTGGACTGCGAAGACGTCGTCCAAGCTCCTGTCGTAGGTGGATGCCCATATGTGGCCCTCCGTAGTGGTGTTGATCAGCTGGGTTGTGACCCGGATGTTGTTTCCCGCCTTGCGGACGCTCCCTTCTATGATGGAACCGACGTTCAGCTCCTTCCCTATCTGCGTGATGTTCTTCTCCTTCTTCTTGTAGTTCATCACGGAGGTTCTTGCTATGACTTCCAAACCTTTCACGTCGTAGAGACGGGTGATGAGCTCCTCAGTGAGCCCGTCGGCGAAGTACTCGTCATTGGGGTCGGGGCTCATGTTGACGAAGGGGAGGACGGCTATGCGATTGCTGTCGAGTTGCATGGCTTGAGCGGGTTTCTCCTCGTCCCACGGCAGCTCCACCTTGAAAGTTTCGATCGGAAACGCCACGTTCTTCAACTCTCTGAGCTCTAGCTTGACCAGCTTGTATGGAACCTTATTCCTCACTTGATAGTAGACCTGTTCGGAGATGCATATGCCTCCACCAGAAGCCAAAGGCTCGATCCTAGAGGCGATGTTCACTGCGTCGCCGTAGACGTCCCCCTCCCTGTGAATCACGTCGCCAAGATGGATCCCGATTCTGACCAGAACTCTGTCCTTGGCGCTCTGGTTGTATTCGTAAAGACGCTTTTGAATCTCCACTGCGCATTCGGTGGCATCCAGGGCACTGTCGAACTCGACAAGGAATGCATCGCCAACTGTCTTCACCTCGCGCCCCGAGTGCTTTGGGAAGAGAGGGCGGATCAAGTCCCTGTGGCCGTCGAGGAGTTTCAGGGCGAGGGATTCGTCGCTCTGAGCAAGAGCGGTGTATCCGACTAGGTCAGTGAACATTATCGCTGCAAGTCTGCGTTCTCCCTGGGACAAGGTTGGTCTTGAATCGGGGCGAAAACTGGAGGATAAAGCCATTTACGGTCGCAAGGGAGATTCTTGCAAGTCGGGCGCCCAGGTCGGGCCTTGTCATCCTAGGTAGGCGCCCCAACTTACGAACTGATGAAGGGATGTAGCGGGCCCGATGGGAGTCGCCCCCAATCGGGTCCGGAAATTGAATCACACATGAGCGGCGCTTAAGAAGAACAGAGACCGGTAGCGAATACTACTTCATTCTGCTTCTGATAACATATCCCAGGCCTCCAAGAACCGCGCCCAGGGCCGCCAGCATGACCAATGCGCCGATGGGGTTCACAAGTTGGCCGAGATAGGCGACGTGGATCTGTCCGCCTGTGTATCCTAGACCTCCAGAGGAAACGGCGGCACCCGACCAGCCTGCCAAGTAACCCCCCCACATCATCAGGAGCATACTCCCGGCGACCCCGACATTCATGAAGATGAGGTGCCCCCAGGCGAGGTAGTTCGTCAGTCCGCTGTACACCTTACCCATCGTACCTTCGATGTAGGAGTAGAAGACTGCGGTGACTGCCATCGCGACGACGCCCACGATAAGGTACAAGACGTAGCCTGTAAACATCCACGTCCCGCCCCCGCCCCCAGCGATTACTTTCGACGGAGCGTAGTACCAGTTGATGCCGAAGATGGTCAAGGGTTCTGCGATAAGGACGGTCACGATAACTGCGATGAAGCCCTGGATAATCGAAGCCGAGATGAACCTTGAGGCCCACTTTCCCTGCATCTGTTGCATGCTACTAGGCCAGGAAACCTCCGGTGAAGTTATTTAAGGATGGGACACGTTTCTAAAGCCTGAGAAACACACTGATCTTAATGAATGTGAAATGGGCCCGGTGGGGCCCCTCTGCCTGAACGGGTTCCAAAAACTAATACTATCTGAAACCCATCGCCGCGCGCGTCGTCAGTAGATCATGAGCCCTTTTTCCTCAAGCATCACGTGCAGGTTGGTCACGGCCCTGTAGACGTCGCCCTCCCGCTTAGCTCCAGTGCAGACGAGCTTCCCAGAGGCGAAGATAAGTATCACTGTCTTGGGGTCAGCCATCCTGTGGATCAGGCCGGGGAACTGTTCCGGCTCGTACATCGATTTTGGCAACTTCTTGGCCGCTTCCTCTAGGTCAATCTTCCCTCCAAGGTCCACCGATGCCACGATGTTCTGTATCTCTACCTTTGCCTCGTTCTTGATGGGGATGCCCCCCTTCTTCAGCCTCCTGACGACCTCTTGCACCGCCCTTCTTGACAGCTCCTCCGATTTGGCGCCCGTGCAGACCATTTTCCCGGAGCTGAAAACCAGGGTGGCGGTCTTTGGGTCCTTTAGCCTGAATACCAGTCCGGGGAACTGGTCGGGATGATACTCGACGTCGGCAAAGTTCTTGGTTATCAGGTTCAGGTCGACCCTCTGGTCTATCGAGGCAGAAGCGACGACGTTCTGGATGCTTACGATTGCTTTTGTTTGGGGCATTGGGATGCGTCAGGACAAGAGGGTGGATATAGGAGTTGGTTGGTCTGGGGGCGGGGTTGTTGCGTATTCGGGTGATTCTAACTCCCTGTTGCTCGCGGGAATAGGACTAGGGGGAAGGAATAAGTGGCTAAGCCTACTTCAGCGAACAATAGATGAGCAACGTCAATGAAGGAAGGAGGCCTCGGCTACCACTAATCGCCTTGGCCGTCGCTCTTGTGTTGGTCGTTGCAGGCTTCTCAATCTACTATTATCAAACTCAATCCACAATCGGAGACCTCAACGCGAAGGGAACATTCAGTCATTCGGTGACTCTGCTACCAAGAACAAATGTGATTCTTCTACCCTGTTCTCCCCAAGGGTGTGATGTTGCGAATAAGTGGCAATGGAGCTTTCCCTATAACATGAGCCTGCAGACTCCAGGCTACCTCAATGTCACCGTCTACTCTTCGAATAGCACGCTGGGCTATTTGGTCTTCGCTTGGTTGTATAACAACGGTGAGGGGTCGGGTCATCAACAGTGGGACTATTCTGCGGGGGCGTATCCACGAACAACTCCTGGATGGACTATCGTTCCTGTTATCAGGGGAATGACCAACCTTTCGGCTTTTCTCTATCAATCACCAGGCCTTACAGCACTGCAGTCAATTTCAATCTCGTATCACTACTGAGCATCGAGACCATCACCCGCGACGCAACAGGGAGTTAGAATCACCCGATACGCAACACTCTCAGGAATCACCCGAAGACGCACCAGAGCCCCTGGGGGCGATCAGCGCATCCAATCGAGTAAGTTGTGCGCTCCAACTGTTCCTGTCTTCCATTCAAGGTCTAGGCTCCATCGCCGGGCTAGCCTGAAAGGTCCTTGGCCATGGCCTTGGCAAGGTTCCGCCAGGTAGCAGAATCTTCTTTCACCAGTTCGGCAGCCATGGTTGCAAGCTTGGCGGAAGATGGTTTCTTGCCGAGAAAGACCTGCGAGCCGGTGAAGTCGAGGCGAGACCCTCCCTTCTCCGCGACTACTTCATACAAGAACTGAGAATGTCTCCCTTCGGAGCTGATGCGGGTGTTTGTCCAGGAGAGGCGCTCCGGATATAGCCTGACGAGCTTCCGCCTGGCGACCTCCCTCGCACCCGTGAAGTCTGTGTCTGTCAGCAAGATTGTGTCTTCGTTGACCCATCGGACCTTCCGGACCCCATCTTTGCCCTGGAGCCTGATGTCCCCCGGTTCGTAGTCGGTGCACCATTCGTAGGCCCGCTCGGGTGGGAAGTCGAAGTGCTGGCTGAACTTGAAATGAACGGAGTAGGAATTCACGCCTCCCCCAAAGTCTTACTCCGTCTTGAAGCTTGTGCAGGGGGCCCGAAGACGATGCTGATTTCGACCTTTGACGCCAGGTTTGGTGGATGAAAGCAAACCCTTCAACCGCCGTGAGAGCTGCAATGGCGTAAAACGGGATCCAAGTGTACTGGTAGAAGAGGGTGCCTACCCCGGAAGTCTCTACCATCGTCATGAAAGAGGCACCCAGGCCATCATAGAGCAGAATTGCGTCCCCAGCAATCAGCGTCAGCAGGGTTGCGGAAGAAAATCTCCTGTATTGACCCCTATTCACCAGCAGGACGAGCGGGATCGCATATAGAGGAAAACGGGGGTCGAAGAAGCCCAGTCCGTATGCAAGGCCCGCCAGGTAGGGCCTGCGACTCTTTGAAAGGTAGTAAGATGCTATGATCAAGAAGGTCATGAAGACCTTCGCTTGGCCTTCGGCCCACTGCCAGTAGTAGCTCTGAGAGGTGTACAGATCGTAAAAACTGATCGTGTAATGGGGACCAATTGGGAGAGGCTGGAGGAGGACGACCCAGAGCACCCCGACGATTACGACAACGTTGAATCTCTTCAAGGCCTTGTAGAGGAGCAAGCCCATGACGGGCATGAGGAGAAGCTGGAAGACGTTCCAAGCGATCAAAGCCGGAACGTAGTCCAGTGCCAGTAGGGGGAGAATGAAGAAGGAGAAGAATGGAAGATATTTGAAGTCGGTTGGCCTAAGGCCCAGAGGGTAGTATCCGCTCACATCGCCAGGGGCATAGAGCTGCGAGGCATTATGGAGGAGCCGCCATCCGGAGGCGTAGTACGACCCGAAGTCGAGGGAGAAGTTGTTTCCTGGGATGACTCCCACCGACATTACTGGATATGCCTTGAGAAAGACCCGGAGGGCCTGGAGTACGAACGCGAGGACCACAACGGCAAGGACGAGTAGTTTCACCCTGGGGGTGAGTGTGAGTCTCGACATCCAGGTGGCATAGAGAACCTTCATCCTCTCATGTGGTGAAATCCCCATTCGCCCACGTGATCCTTTGGACCAGGCAAGGGGAGCGTTATTTAGCCTTGGATTAGAGAGAAGTTGCATGCGCCTTTACGAGAATGCGGTCGTTGTTCTAGACGGTAGAACTATACACCTACAGTCACCAAAAGACACACACGAATGTCCCGCACAAGAGCGATCGCAACTGCATCAACGGCTTTAGCCGTCATAGTGGTCATAATTGTGGGTACGATGGGCTATTTTTCACTTTCACTGTCGGGAACAAATTCATCCAGCTCAATGCAACTGACCTCAACATCAACGATTACCACTTCAGCGACGACGGTGACCACCAGTATCCAGACTTGCCTGTCTGGGTGTAGCGTGCTTGTTCAAGGGATCGTAACTGTAGGGCCTGCGACTCCGGTGTGCACCGCTGGACAGCCATGCAACGTGAACATCACTGGCTACCAGCTTGGCTTCTACAAGTACCCGAACTGTCTGCCAGCGAATGGAGCTTGCCCGCTATACATAATCGCCTACACTGCAATCATAAATTCCGACGGTCATTATGGCATTTCATTGCCCCCAGGTAACTACACATTGGCTATGCCCAATTGCAGCTGGATGGGCTGCTCCAAGGTCTTTCCAGTTCATGAAACGTTTGTCGCTGGCACATACACCATCGACTTCAACATCGACACCGGGATCAGATGACGAGCGATAGGCGACCAAGGGGTGGGGAGAGAGCGTGACCCGGCGAGGTGCGGGGACGCCAGTCGAGGCGCTGTCTTCTTAGTTCCTATACCTCCCTGCGATTCTCGTGTCGCAAGGGGAGATGGCCGAGGAAATAGTCACCTAGACAGACCTACTAGCTGCTGGGACTTGAGCGGGGCCTTCGCCTTTCTGGTTGCCTTCCGCTTTCCCCTGGGCCGACTAGGAGATTTCGATCGAAGTGCCGCAGACATATTAGCTCAAACACGACAGCCTTTTCTGCGCGCGCCTCCGGCCATCGGAAGAGTCTGCCAAATCAGATTTGACATAAAGGTCAGATTGCATATAAAGAGACTGAGATTCGTTAGTTAGGGTGAGGATTACCTTCAACGGCGGCACAGAAGTGCGTCACGGCTCGCTTGCGTTGCTGGTTGTGCTATCACTGGCGTTAGTCCCCCTTCTCGGAGTTGTGCCGGTTTCACACGCGCAGACGGTCGTTGGTACCGTGAACGTGGGAATCAGTCCCAACGGCGCGGCCTACGACTCCGGCAAGGGAGAGGTGTTCGTGGCCAATTCCTTCTCCAACACTGTCTCCGTCATATCTGATAGCAGTAACACAGTTGTCGCGACAGTGGGCGTAGGAACAGGTCCCTACGGCGTAGTCTACGACTCCGGCAAGGGAGAGGTGTTCGTGGCCAACAACAACTCTAAGATTGTCTCCATTATATCGGACACCACCAATTCAGTCGTCGCGACGGTGAACGCGGGGGGTGGTCCCCATAACTTCGCCTACGACTCCGGCAAGGGAGAGGTGTTCGTGAACAATGAGGATGCCAACACCGTTTCTGTGATATCCGACACCAGCAACACGGTCGTCGCGACGGTGAACGCGGGGGGTGGTCCCCATAACTTCGCCTACGACTCCGGCAAGGGAGAGGTGTTCGTGGCCAATTCCGACTCCAACACCGTTTCTGTGATATCCGACACCAGCAACACAGTTGTTGCAACTGTGAACGTGGGGACTTATCCCAATGGCCTAGCCTACGACTCGGGCAAGGGAGAACTGTTCGTGGCCAATTCCCACTCCAACACTGTCTCCGTCATATCTGACACCACCAATGCAGTCGTCGCGACGGTGAACGTCGGAACCAGTCCATACGGCCTAGCCTACGACTCCGGCAAGGGAGAGGTGTACGTAACCAACTACGGCTCCAACACCGTTTCTGTGATATCCGCCACCAGCAACACGGTCGTCGCGACGGTGAATGTGGGAAGCAACCCCTGGGGCGTAGCCTACGACTCGGGGAAGGGAGATGTGTTCGTGAGCAATTTTGGATCTAACACGGTTACCGTGATACTCGACAGCATACACACCTCATCGACCTCTGTAAACTGCCCTTCGTCTTCGCTCTACACTATTTCATCCACCACATGCACCGCGACAGTAACCGGCTACCTCCCCACGGGCACAGTCACTTTCACACAGTCTGGCACGGGCACAGTCAACTTCTCTTCGTCCTCCAAGTGCACCCTCGCATCCGGCTCATGCTCTCTGACGGTGTCAGGGGCCAGCGCGGGGAGCGTCGTCATCCAGGCGGCTTACGGCGGTGACTCGAATAACCTAGGCAGCTCGGGAACGTTCAGTCTCACAGTAACAGTCCTCATGGTGGCCCAGCCTATCCAGATTGCACTCATTGAATCTGTTCAGGCTCCCACAGTCACGTTGTCGGGCTGCTCCGTTTCTCCAGCGTCAATAACTGCGGACGGGTCCACTCAGACTGTCCAGGCAACTGCTGCCTGTACCATTACAGCATCTCTGCCCAGCGCTGGAAACACTCGCTATGAAGGCCCTGCAGGCGCGTCTTCACTTTCTATTCAGACGTGTGGATCACCGGGCACATGCCCGTCGTATTCGGCCGTAATCTACTACCAGTTGAGCGAGCAGTTCGCCTATTCTGTGGCCAACGGCGGGACCGGCTATTCTGCTCCGACCCTTTCCTTCACTTCGCTGGGTTCAAAGTCAACATACAATGAGACTACTACATTGACCTCAGAGTGGCTAGACTTTGGATCTGGGTGGAGCACCTCCAATCCGCTCGGTGGTCCAGGAACTGTCGAAAGGTGGCAGGCAGCCTCAGAGACTTCTGGAACGGCGTCGGCTGGGGCATCGGTCACGACGGGCTACTATCACCAATTCCTCTACACCTTGAGTTATTCCGTGGTCGGAGGAGGAACCCCGACACCGCCCACCTTGACGTCTACCCAGTTCGGAGCGGCATATACATCACCGCTGACGACTACGCCGACAGGCTACTGGCTCGACAATTCAGCGACCTGTTCGACCACGAATCCATTGTCAGGTTCTACGCAGACGGAAGGATGGGTTACCGCTACCTCGTGCCCCACTGTCAATGGTAATCTGGCCATCGTCTTCGCCTACGACTACTATCAGCAGTTGTCTTCGACCTCGACGACTTCGACTTCGTCAAGTTCTACCTCGACTACTGCGACGACATCGTCCGGTTCCACCACTCATACGTCGGTCACGTCTTCATCGACATCATCAACGTCGTCGTCTACAAGCTCAACGACTTCGTCAAGTTCTACCTCGACTACTGCGACGACATCGTCCGGTTCCACCACTCATACGTCGGTCACGTCTTCATCGACATCATCAACGTCGTCGTCTACAAGCTCGACGACTTCAGGTTCTGAGTGGGGCTCACTGCCCTACCTTCTTCTTGTTGCCTTGCTCATACTGATTCTGGTGGTGGCGTGGATTATTCTGAGATTGAGACGCCGCACTGTAGCTCCGAGGGATCTTCTCAGCAATGGCCGAGACTGAAGCGTCTAGTATGTTGATCCTGGACTTGCCATAGCGGGAGCGCTGAGGCGCGCGCTTGGTCCTCCAAGCGAATCCTACCCCCGGAAAGCTTCGCTAATCTCACGGCCGTCCGGTTGAGAACTCGTACGCGTCAGCTGTGACCGTGTATCCGTTGAGCGTAAACTGTTGGAGTTGATACGGCTTTGCACCCAAGTCTATAGGGTTCCCATTATTCGCCGCGGCAGTGAAGACCGAGCTGGGGGCTGGAACCGTGAAGTTCCATTCGCCGACGCCCAGAGTAGCAGACGCTATTGCCGTCGTATTCTCGGAGTAAGTCACCTTTTGCTCGACTCCGTTTTCACTCGCGTTTACATGATACCACTCCGTCATGAGGCCTGTGAAGTAGCCTTGCGTCGCAAACGAGAACCTTGAATGCGACTGCTGCGCCTCCGTGCCGACGAATATGGTAGCAGCCCTCGCAGGGTAACTACTCGAGCCGTTTGCCCCAGTGTTCAGGTCATGTGCGAACGCGACCAATCGGCCCCCAGTGAAAGAGAGGCTCAGCTCGACGGTGTCGCCATTATTGACCGTGCCCGTCAACGCAGAAGTGGCTGGCGCTCGCGTAAGTCCGCCCGGAGCCCACGTCTCACTGACGAACCCGAAGCCCGGGCTGTAGCCGCCCGTCTGAAGCGGCCAATTCCAGTTTATCCCGACCTGGTACCAGTAACCTGTGTTAGAGAGTCCGTTAAGAAGGTAAGCAGGCCCGTACCCGTTTGCGTCGCACTGGGCCACGGCTGTGACATTGACTTCCAGCCGGGAGTACGACTGGGCGAATCCCATCAACTCCTGGACGTCGTAGCTTGGATTCGGCGCTGTAACGTTGCCGGACGAGTTGGTGGTGGATGGGCACCCCGTCTGGACGGTAGTGTTGGAGCTGACCTGCGAGGCATGTGGATTAGCGGCGAACACTGCGAGGGCCACCACCAGCAATACAATTAGGACCGCGGCCGAGACACTCATTCGGGATCGTATGGGCCGTCCTTGCGGAGCAGTGGTCCTAGTCTCAACCGGAGGCACGCTGCCTATTTCGGGCACGGGGGCGAGCCGCGTTCCACATTTCGGGCAGAAGCTATAGTCGACACCCACTTCATTCTGGCATATCGGACAACGTGGCAACGACAGTTTCTATCGCTTTTATTGCGTCCATCTTCTTGGCGTATTAGCTTTGTGATGAGTCAATCCATCTTCTTCTTGGGTTCTTCCTTCCTTGGCGGGCGCCCGACCCGCACGAGGAGAGATTCTCTTTCGCCCGGAATGGCTTCCCTCCAGAATCGATTTAAGACACCTCAATCGAACTTCTTCTGAGCTCGCTTGGTTGACCTAGAGCGGTTGTTCGCAGTCATAGACGAATGGGCCAAGACAGAGTTCCCAAACGCATACCTCAAAGAGCACGTCAGCCGGGCGAGTTATCAGTACAAAGGGGTGGTCTCGATCTACCGTTTCTGGAAGTCTGCTGATGAGACGGTTGTCGAGGCGTCCATCCAGTTTGGAATCGACCCAGAAGGCGAAGAAACGGAGCGTATTACGTTGCAACTCGACAACGACTACAAAGTGGTCGGATTCGACCTGACGAAGATAGAGCACTAGTCAGGCCACGACGCTCCGTGCACGTTTGGCGGCCAGGGACTCAGTTGAACCGTGAATCCCGCCGGGGTCGGCAGGACTGACGTGAAAGAATTCCCCGGCAGTTGCCGTTGGGGCCCGTCCCTGGATGGGTTCGAAAGTGGAGTCCTGAGGAGATAGAGACTCTTGACAGGACGGGGGAGAACAAACCACACTTCACCATCCATCCAGACCTAGGAGATGCGCTCCTGTCAGTCCCCGCAGAGTCAACCAGAACAATTAATTCCTTCCCTCCCGGATGAATCTTTACGAATTAGAACATGGTGAACGTCTCGAGACGACGTCACAGGGCTGCAGTCAGAAGAGCCCTCTACTCCCTCTCAGCGGTTGCCGCTGTGCTAACCATAGGGACAATTGGTTTCCATCTGCTCGAAGGAGTGAGTTACGTCGATGGCTTCTACTTTGAAAGCATGATGGCGGCCGGGCAGGGCCCGCCATTCACGCTGTACACCGACTCCGGGAAGATCTTCGCGTCAACAATGGGGTTCATCTCGGTCATAACAGTAATCGCGAGTCTGGTGTTCAATCTTCTTCCCGCATTGGGTCGACTGTGGAGGGAGGGGCTGGAGCTTGTGGAGAAAGAAGCTAGAACGTTGGAAGAAGACCTCACAAGAAAGAAGGACAGAGCTGACACTTGACCGGCTTTCGGGTTGCGATTTCGCGCCCTTTTGCTGCTTTGCTCTTACGGGACAGTTAACCTCGAGTGTTGGGGATCAATCCGGAAACTCAGGAGATTAGAACCTGGAGCCCGGTGCCTGGTCCTCTTCTAGAATACGGGCTTAGAGGGATTCGCTCCATAAACGGGATGCGAATGGACCCAATCATGCAGAGGTTCGAATTGACTTTGGGCTGAACCCATATGGGTTCGAATCCATCTCGGCCTGCAAGAAGGTTACTGCCCGGAGGGGATCGCCCTTGGGTCAGGTTCTGATCAAAGCAAGGTGCCTTCTTGGACTTGAGTTGTTCTGTGGCGCCCTGGCCGAATCTAATTGGTATGTTGAAAGCACCCTGGCAATGAGAACCTGCGCTGATGCCTAGCGACCGCGGAGTCAGTGCTTATATCGGGAACCAAACCAGGAGAGAGGTAAGAATGGACCCATCAACGCTAACGACACTAAAGGGTGAGGTCAGGGGCGAGGTAATCCTCCCGGAGGACGCGGCCTACGAGCAGGCCCGGAGGGTTTACAACGCGATGATCGACAAGAGGCCTGCGGTCGTCGTCAGGTGCGTAGACGCGGGGGACGTAATGGCTGCGTTGAAGGCCGCCCGCAAGGAGGGCCTTTCGGTATCGATCCGCGGAGGAGGTCACAGTGTTCCCGGGTTCGGGACTGCCGACGATGCCCTTGTCGTTGATCTTTCGCGAATGAAAGGAATCAGGGTTGACCCTGCGAGTAGGACAGTTAGGGCAGAAGGCGGCTGCACCTGGGGGGACCTTAACCACGCGACATACGGCTTCGGGTCGGCCGTTCCCGGAGGAATCATTTCCACCACTGGGATAGCCGGGCTCACGCTGGGTGGGGGATTTGGCTATCTTTCCAGGGGCGCCGGCCTGTCACTGGATAACCTGATTTCGGCCGATGTGGTGCTCGCAGATGGGTCGTTCGTCAAAGCGAGTGAAAAGGAGAATCCTGAGCTTTTCTGGGCGATGCGCGGGGGCGGGGGGAACTTTGGCTTGGTTACTAGCTTCAAGTATCGAATCAGCGACGTCAAGGATATCGTAGGAGGGCCGATGTTCTTCGAGGTCAAGGATGCCCCAGCCGTAATGCGCGCCTACGACAAGTACATCAACGAAGCGCCAAGACAGCTTGGGGCTTTCTTCGCATGGCAGATTGCGCCACCGCTGCCTTTCATTCCCCAGAACCGACATGGCGACACGTTCTGCGCCATGGTCGTGTGCTGGACCGGCCCGCCTGACCAGGCGAGCAAGGCAATCGCACCCCTGCGAGAAGCTGCTCCGGTCGTCGCCGAATTCGTCCAGCCGATGCCCCTTCCCACGCTGAATAGCCTGTTCGACGCCCTTCTTCCTCCGGGACTCCAGCACTATTGGAAGGCGGTCTTTGCGCGCGACCTAAGTGATGGCGCAATCGAGGCGCACATGAAGTTCGGCCCCAAGGTTCCGGTCGTGAATTCGACTACCCACATCTATTCGATCAACGGAGCTGTGCACGACGTTGGGCCTGACGCCACAGCCTTCGGCCATAGAGACGCGAAATACGCCGTCGTCATCGCCGGGATGTGGCCTGACCCTGCCCAGAACGAGAAAAATGTCCAGTGGGTCCGCGATTACTACAAGGCCCTCGCACCCTATTCTGAGGAGGGAGGGTACATCAACTTCGCTGCCGGTGACGACATGAATCGGGTCGCCGCTAATTTCGGGAGGAACTACGGACGCCTCCAAGCTGCCAAGAGGAAATATGACCCGGAGAACGTCTTCCACATCAACCAGAACATCGCGCCTGCGTAGCAACAAGACCGCTTCGACGTCTGCCTTAATTTCCACCGTCTGGCACCAGGCATTCGATGGCCAGCCGAGGCAGGTTCGCAGTCCCAACCATATTCCTCGTCATAATCTTCAGCTTTTCTATCAACAGCATAATCACCAGATACCTGGTGTCCGGCAACCTCGTCGGCCCTTTCCCGCTCACCATAATCCGATTCGTCAGCGGGTTCGTAACTCTCCAACTGATGATCACGGGATTCTCCGGCCGCTTCAAGAAGACAAAGGCTAGAGCGCGAGACCTAGCAGGGGCCCTGTTCCTCGGGCTCTATGCCTTCGCGATTTCTTTTGGATACTTCTTCATCCCGGCTGGCGCCGGAGCCCTAGTCTTCTACGGCATGGTCGTAATCACGATGAGCTCGTACTCGGTTGCCAGGGACGGGGAGAAGCTCACACTGCGGCTTCTCATTGGAATCGTCTTGGGCTTCCTTGGGATCGTCATCCTTACCTTCGGCGGAATAGGAGCGATATCCGTCCAGGGAGTGGCGTTGATGGCCCTGACAGGAGCGTCGTGGGGCCTGTACTCGGTTCATGGGAGGAAGTCAGACAGCTCCTTCGGCTACACCTACAACAGCTTCCTGCTCTTCGGGATTGTGGGTTCCGTCCTAGCTCTTGCGAGTGCCTCGTTAACCGGGACCCAACAGTGGACAGGAATCTCGATCCCGAGTTTGGCGTTGGTGCTTTACATGGGAATGATTAGTACAGCGCTGAGTTATGTGGTGTGGAATAGCGTGCTGCGGCGGGTTACCGCGTCCTTAGGCGGCCTCGTTCAGTTGCTTGTCCCCGTGCTAACCGCCCTCATGGGAGTCTTCTTCCTATCAGAGGGAATTTCGTTAGCGCTCGTCGTGGGCGGCGTCCTAATCCTGTCTGGCATCTATGTCAACGGCTCTCGCGGTGCGCAACCCAAGTCAGCAGGGAATCTTGTTGCGGTCGCTCTAGTTTCGCAGAACGCCAGTGAAGCTTTAGAGGACGAAGGGAGTCAGACAGTCGAGAAGCGCCGTGAAATCTAGCGCCGCGCTGAGCTTCTTCTGATGCACAGAGTCTGGATTGAGGTATTTGGAAGCGGGCCCGACGGGATGCGCTTAGATAATTGAGCGAATCCTACCCCTTATGGATTCCATGGCTCGGGTTCGGGCCTGGTGGGATTCGAACCTAAAGTTCAGTGCGCACCCCCCGCACTTAACTTCGCATGAGACAGTCTGAAAATCGACGTGCTGAACGGGATACCTCCGCACCAAACTCGGGAAACATCGGGATTCCCTTCTAGACTAAACTACGCCAATTGGGCCCAGATTCTTTGTGGGTTCAAATCTCATGGTTGTATTGGCCATGCTGTTTGGTTCAGCCCATCTGCTAGGCGAAATTTCACTTACAATTCAGTTCGCATTTGCCTTATTTGGCTCCCTTCGTTGGCGCCTGTATTCTCTCAGGCTCCTGATGAAGACCTCTGCTAGAACCACCGTCACAAACAATTCCACGGCATCGAGTATTATTCCCCCGTAGCTTGGCCCGCTGGAAGAGGGACCCAACCCTGGCAGCCCAGGGCACTTCGCCATTACCGGCGGCACTGGTGAAAGTGCGAACATGAGCAGGACCAAGAGGCTGACGACGAACAACAGTGATCTGACGGCATTCCTCTCCTTGGGTTCTTTCTTGTTCCTAATTCTCTTCCAAATTACCAAGTCGGCTATCACTAGAAGGATAATAGCGACTGCGAGGAGGTCAGGGAAGGTCTGAAAGAGAAGAATATTGATTAGCGTGGGAGTAACGCTGAAGGATGCGATTCCTATTGAGGATGAATCGGCATAAGAGGCCGAGACACCCACAGAGTAGCTCCCCGGAACGGTCCCGCTGTCTGGCGTGAAGGTGGCGGAGACTGTCACGCTTGCGCCGGGAGTTAGTGACAACGAGGTCACATTCAAAGAGACCTGGGAGGCACTGGTTACCGCGTTCTGCAGGAAGGTGCTCGCCCCGCTGAGCCGGACGCCTATGTCGGAGGGACCTTTGTCTGACACTTTGAAGTATATGGTTTGGGTATGCCCGGCTGTTGTGCTGGGCGCCTCACCGAGGGCCCGTACGTCCACGGGTAGGCTGGCGTTGCCCAACACCATCCCTATCTTGTTAGCATCGAATTCGGTGAACCAGAAGTTGCCTTCTTCGTCTATCGCGCTCAGCACAGAGTACACCCCGCTGCTAGGAATAACGAATTCGTCCACCGACTTCGTGACGGGGTCGAACCTGCCGATCCTGTTGGAGAAGTGTTCGACAAACCAGAAGCGCCCCAGTTTGTCAATAGCGAGTGTTGCTGGGGCCGAGTTCCCATATGAGGAGTTTGCATCGGGCGGTGATGTCAGGAACTTCGTGAAACTACCAGTCGTCGGATCGAAGCGAACTATCGAGCTCCCCCCGTGCTCAGAGACCCAAACGTTGTTCATCGAGTCCAAGACTATTCCCACGGGCGAATTGAATAGAACATAAGGCAGAAATTCGCTGAAGGCGTGAGTCACCATGTCGAATCTCGCAATCCGATTTCCTAGACTCTCAGTAACCCAGAGTTCCACTCCGCCCGGTTGAAGTGCGAGTTCTGCAGGGCCTGAGTTAGGGTTCGGCAACGAGAACTCCTCCATGTAATAGCTCGGATAGGTGAGTTCTCCGAGCTTGTTGCCGGAGTCCTCGGCGAACCAAATGTTATTCTGCCCGTCAGCGAGCACCCCAACTGGATAGGAAAACGGCGTGGGGATGCTATGCTGAGTGAATTTCAGTACGGATGGGTCGAACATCCATATGCTCCCAAAGTCCTTCTGGTCGGAGAACCAAACGCGCCCTGAAACATCAAGCGTAATGTAGGTCGGGAGGGCCCTGGATTCGGGGACAGAGAACTGGCTGAATGTGCCATTTGAGGGGAAGAAGTGTGCTATCATTCCAGCTTTGTATTCGGCGATCCAGAATGAACCATCTGAGGCGGTTGCGATTGATTCGGGGCCTGCATTCTGGAGAGGGACAGAGTACTCCTTGATGGGCATGGGGTCGGACAGAATCGAAGAAGCCGAGAACTTGATCGAAGTTCCTTGGGCTGAGCTGGCTATTCCTGCGATCGAAGAGACTCCAATAAGGGAGATGGCCACGCAGGCGAAAACAAGAAATGCACCAGGCGCTCGATCATCAAGGTTGCTTTTCAGAAGTCCCACAACTCAACATATCGTTCTGAAGCTCGTTCTAGTTGGACGCTCCCGGCACGCACCAGCCGGGTGACGCGGCCCGGGTCTTTCATCGCATACCCGGGTCTCCCTTCGAAGGGACCAGTTCTAGACACGATTCCGAGACTCAGAAGTCGTCTCATGTGCTTCGAGACAGTCGACTCCGCGAGACCTGTCGCGATTGAAATCTCCTTGTTCGATGCGACCTTGGCTTCAAAGACCTCTTTTAGGACCCGCCTGGAACTACCTCCCAGGAGGATCGAGGCGAGGCTCCTTTCAGACTCAGGGAATCCCCTCGGGAAGACCCTCGTGTATCTACCTACGACGGAGCATTCTATCTCACCCGCATTTGCCAAGTTCGAGATGTGATACCTCACGGTCGTGAACGAAAGGCCCACCACCCTCTGAAGGGCACGCAGGTGTATACCTGGCGAGCGTTCGACCGCGTCTACGATTCGTGCGCGGTTCAGACTCACTGACGTGCTCCCCACTTTCATCCCTTGGTCACCAAGGCGAATCCAAAACTGACGAGCATCGCCAGATCAAGCAAATGCGATAGGTGGATTTCGAGCACAGGGACAAAGATGGATGCGTTGAGTGATGCGGACTCCACAAATTGGACCACCTCGCTTAGAGCTAAGAAGAGGAAGGCAATGGTGAGCGCAGCATACCTGTTGCCACCCCTCCTCCGGTAGGCAGCTACGGAAATTCCCAAAACGACGATCGAAAGAGTTACTGTGGTTGTGTGGACGATTGCCTCCTGCAAGCTGAGAAACATTGGCGCGAACCAACTCTGGGAGCCACTCTCAAAATTTAAGCCTTAGCGGGGTTCACGGATTGAGCCACAACAGTTAAACTGATTCCAGGCCACATATCGCAATGCATGCTGGACTTCTCCACCAGCTTCCTGGCATGGTTGGCCTCCACCGCTGGTCCAGCATTCCTGGGATTGATGGTGGTCACCAGCCTCGGTTCGCTCGTAAAACCCAGGTATCTGAACGCCTTTGCTTTGGGCATCTTCCTCTGGTTCTTCGTCGACACCATTGGTGGGTCCTCAAACCTGGAAGTTAACCAAGGCTTCAGCGGCGGAGCCAGCCAAGCTGCAGTCATGCTTCTCTTCGTCGTAGGTGTCATCCTGCTCTTATCAGCGGACAGAGGACTGTTTTCGACTGGGTCGGAGGTTGGGACTTTTGACCTCAGGATTCCGCTCTTGGTGGCGCTTGCGGTGGGAATTCATGGGTTCGGTGAAGGTACTGCGTTCGGGAGTACCGCAGCATCCACCTCGGGCACCCAGCTGCTGGATGCTTTCGGAGGCGTCAGCGCGGGAATAGCGTATGCACTTCACAAGGCATTCGAGCCGATGATGATAGGGGCGGTCTACGTTGTCTATTCGCGAAACCAGATCAGAGGAACTCTAAGCAGGGTAAAAGACCTGGTTTTGTTGACAATCCTGTTTGTTGTGCCGTCGCTAGTTGGAGCTGCTACCGGTTACTACATCAGTTACGACGCGACCTATCTTTTCGCCCTTGGGACGGGGACCTCAGTATATGCCGCAATCCGACTGGCAAAACCCCTCTTCCAAGGGCCAGAAGTCGCAACTCCCACAGACTCCCTGAAGATTGCTTTGTGGCTGGTCTTCGGTCTTGTCTGCATTTATCTCGCAGCACTATTCCACGCCTAGGTGAGAAGTCATGAAGCTGGACCGCCCTACCACCATTCTGATCCTGGTCATCTCTCTCATAGTTGGTTCCACGGTGGTGGTTGCGTACTCCTTGAATCTGGGGAAGGAAGGTCCCGGCACGAAGCCGTCAGGCGGTTTCCTGATAGTCGTCAGCGCCAATGGGTACAATGACAGCGTCGACCACGGCGTACCCCAGAACACGTGGCCAATGATCAGGGTGCAGAAGGGAACGGAGGTGACCATTTCGGTCTACAACTCCGACCACCAGGCCCACGGATTCCAAATCACGCACTTTCTCGACGGCAACATAAACTCAGTGGCACCAGGGCAGACTTTCAAGGTCTCGTTTGTCGCTGACAAAACAGGAACGTTTCAGATATACTGCTTGATCTTCTGCACGATTCACTGGGCCATGCAGAGCGGCGAGCTAATCGTTCAATAGCGGTCGCCGGGATATCAACCCAAGTTGAACAAAGCGGGGAGTTTGGATATCTGTCTGCGGGCCCGACGGGATGCACTTGGATAATTAAGCGAATCCTAGTGACTGGTGGCGCCCTGGCCGGGACTTGCCAGCCTTGGTAGATGCCCCGTTCGGGCCACTAGAACAGCACTCGAACCCACGTTCTGGAGGATAGGCCTATCACCCCTGCTTCCCAAGGGTAGCCAGAGAAAGACAATGTCTACGAACTATCTCAGGCGCGAAAACGCGCCTCCGCGAAGAAGCAAGGTTCTCGGCCTTGCACTCGCTTCAATCTTGACTTTCGTCCTGCTAGCGGGGGTCGGAACCTCCCCTGTGAGGGCCTCGGCGGCCACCGGCTTCGACAACGTTCAGGTCTTCGTCCAAACGAGCCACGCCCTACCCTACTCCTACACCCTCACGGCTTACAACACCTCAGGCTATCAGGTGGCGTACTACCAGAGCAACTATCCCGCGGCGGCCATGGAGCTGCCGGATGGAACGTATCTCTTCACCGTCTCAGCGACCTACAGCCCGCCCTTCTTCCCCTGTAATGTCTGCGCGTCCCCGGCCGGCTCGACAGCGAACGGCAGCGGGACGTCTGCTTTGTACATCCGTCTGCTGAACACCGCCGAGTACGGCTACGCAGTCGAGCAGATCACAGGGCCTTCTAGCTTCACCATCGCCACGGAGAACGCCTCCGCCCTCCCCACCACCAAGGTCAGCGTGCACGTCGTCTACGCAAACGGCACAGCGGCCCAGGGCGCCTGGGTCTACGCGTCAGTCATAGGCAACTACTACTATTATGGCCCCAACGTAGTCTCGAACCTCCAGACAGGCGCAGACGGCAACGTGGTCCTGGAGATGCCGAAGGCCCCCCTGCTGGTCACGAGCTACCTTTCATTCCCAACGGCAGTTCCAGGCGGCGGGTCAAACGGCACCACCTCGTCTGGGGGCAAGTCGGTCAACGGCACCACACCCGGACAGACCACTTGGGTCTCCCTGGAAGGCCAGACGCTCATACTTCCGCCCCAGACGAGCGGGACCATCACCCTCCAGAAGCAGCCGGTGATGTTCTACGCTCCTATCCCCCTCGGGGTGAGCGTACCTCCTGGAGTCCCGGCTCCGGCAACAAACCAGACCGGGTCGAACAGTGCCGCCGGCTCAACTCAGGCCCCAGCCAAAGGGAGGATACCGGGGTTTTCGTCGACTGACGCCCCCGTGGCTCTCCTGACCGCTTCCCCGACCTCGGCCAATGGCTCTGCCGTCCAGGGACTCAACGCGGCCAGCCTGGCGGTGATCGGAACTGCGGCCGCCATAGGCGCACTGGCGCTCGTCTTTGTGGCGTCTCGCAGAAGACGTGACCCGAGCATCGTGTCCGCCTAGACTACGGACACGCCCCCTTCTTTTCTGAATCTTCCTCGGAGTCTCTGGACCGACCCCACCTTGTACACGTTCGGCGTAGGAGTGCGACTCCCACCAGGGGGTGTTGTTGCTGCCGGGCTGGGTCTGAATCCTTTATCCACCTGTTCCAGGGGCGCATCTTCACTTAACCCTCTCTCCGAGCCCTGAAGAATCCAAGGTTCGCCTAAGTATCGGATTGGGCGCTGGACCATTTGATGAGGAAGAGCGCGCTCGAAGAAGAGATCGGCGCTTCTGGCAGGACCGGTGCTGGAGGCGACGAAATCTCTCTAATGATCAAGTCCGAAGGGAGTCCACTTGGTAAGTGGAACACTGCAATCAGTCTGCCTACCTAGGCTCCGGTTTCTTTCTCCCAAGCGTAGAACAGCTCATTGGTGTAATAGCCCTCTACCCTACCGTCGTATCCGAACCCGCGGAGAAAGTCGATGATCTCCTTCCCAGGAGAACTGAAGGTCGGATGTGCTTCTCCGACTATTCTTGGATGGTACTTATCCAGCGTTCTTGCCGCTCCTTTCAGTATTGGCAACTCCGAGCCCTCCGTGTCCAATTTGACGAAGTCGACACGGAGATCACCCAGCTCCTCCATGACGCTGTCGAGTTTCCGCAATCGGACCTTCTCTGAGCCCCGAGTCGCTATGTCCTTCCAACGTTCACGGAGCAGTGTGTGGGACCCAGGGTTCCTGCCTAACCATATGTCTGCCTCTGCATCTGAGTCGCCTAGGGCAAAGTTGAACGTCTTCGTGTTCCCCAAGTTGTTCAACTCGACGTTCCTCTTCAACCGCGCATAGTTACCAGAAAATGGTTCGAACGACAGTACCTTTCCTCGGCCACCGACCAGTCTTGCTGATCTCAGGGTGAAGCATCCAATTTGGGCACCACCATCGACAACGGTTTGGCCGGCTTCGGGCCTGAAATACTTCTCGTAGATTCTTTTCTCGAAGATCTCTTCGACGATTGAACCCTCTTCACCTGACGTTCTGAGCATGAGCCGCGTCCCGTCGTCCAGCCTCGAAGTATAGGTGGGAAACATCCTTCTTCCGAGAAACCTGATGTATTTTGTATCGAGTAAGAGCCTCTGAAACGCCGACTCGGGTCTTGGGAGCCTCATAATCACTACTCTCTGTTTTTCCTCAGATGAGCGCTATCCAACGACAAGCGCCTCGACCTAACCTTGGTACATCCAGGTACTGTTAACTCTTCGGATTTCGCATTCCAATGCGCAAAGGGATCATGAGTCCCGAAGCTGGGAATCAGACTCATGACTTCGCCCCGCTCTTTCGTCCGCTTAATATTTGAACACAGCGAGGACGCGGGCAGCGAGCGCGCGCACTCCGGTGGAGGCCCTGTTCTACCCTGTAACCAGTTTGCTACTTGCGGACGACCGAACCGCACGCTTCACGGACTTCAGAGCTGGTGCGATTCCAATCGAAATTCAAAGAACGGGAATGAGCAGCTTCACCCATTTTCCTTCTGAGCGCGACATCCCCCATGAGGTGATCCGTTGTCGTTCTCCAATCGTCGTCATCGCCCAGCAATACTCCCGCTCGGTCCAGGCACTCGATCGTCCCTCCACTCCTGTGTGCGACTATCGCTTTGCCGCAAGCCATCGCCTCCATTACAGCCAGTGGAAACCCTTCGTTGACTCCAGGGTGAAGGAACACACTGCATCTTTGCAGCCTTTCCAGCAATTTCCCTTGGTCCAGATCAATCTCCAATTGGACCGTACCTCTCAACTGCATGAGCTCGTTCAGGAGAGCCATCTTGAACACGTCCCCTGGGGGGGATATGGCACCGCATATCAGCACAGGATAGCCGCTAGACCCAAATGACCTGAGAAGCAACTTCAAATTCTTCTCCTCCGAAATCCTGCTAATGCACAGAGCGTACCCTTCATCCTCCCAGATAGGGAAGAAGCGCTGGTGATCCACCCCGTTGTAGATCACGCGTGTCGAAACGCCTGGCCAGGAACCCTTCGCGGTTTCCTCGACATACCTCGACGTGCACAGAACGAGCCTGGTCAGCCCGAGGCCAACCTTCGTATATCGTCTGCGAGAAACGAGATTTGAGTATGGTCGTAGGAGGAAATGTGGCTTCTCTCGAGAAATCTGGTCGACCTTTTTTCGCGCCTGTTCAATCTCAACCGTTCCGTGGAGGTACATGATGAGAGGCGTCTTTCCCATGCTTGAGCTCAGCCAATCCGCGAGCCAAATGCCTTGGTTGAGCAAGACGACGTCGGGTCGCCATTTGTTTATCTCTTCTGCGAGCTTATTCATCAACCGCCATTGAAAATATCTTCGAAGCCGACCGCGGATGCTGGGCCTCCCAGTTATCTCGTGTATTTGCACGGGACCGTACTCAGGAACAGTTTCTCGCCCCATGCGAAATGTGAAGATTCCCACTTCCTCTTTGCGGGCTAGCCTCGTGGCCACGTACGACAATACCCTCTCCGCTCCGCCGATGGAGGTCATGTTTGGTTGCACCATCGCTATTCTCAAGGCTTCACCACCCACATCCCACCCCCACTCCAATCACACCAAATGATGAGCGCACTCATAAACAGTCAGTCCCGATGAAACGATGAACACCCGCTCGACCGGTTTTTCAAACCTTTTCACTGGTCTACTTTCAGACAAGTTATCGTGTCAGAGGGTACTGTCCTGGTCTCACCTCATTCAGATGACACAGTAATGCAAGCTTTCGGCATGCTGCAGAAGAACGTGTTGCCCAGGCCCTTGTACCTCGTAACTGCCTTCATTCGCAGTAATTACATGGTCATCGACAGGCGAATCTTCTTCCAGAGACAAACATTGCCCAAGCTTCTACCTCGGCCCAATGAACTCTTCAATGCCCTACGTAAGAATGGGGGCCATTTCGGCGGGTCGCGAGTCGATCTGCTAGCCAGACTGCTGGACCTGGAAGAAACCTACAAGGTGTCAAGGATCCGGTTGTCAGAGGACATCTCCTTCTCTAGGAGCATAGGCGCAAAGACCAAGTACTTCGACCTCCCAGATTGCAAGGTAAGGTACGGTAGGGCGATCATGGACCCCGATTGGCCATTGGGCCCTGATGAACGGCTCTCGACGAAGCTTAGGAGCCTCCTGGAGAGGACGATCAAGGAAACTGGCGTCGCGAACGTGCTCTTGCCCTGGCCATATGGGAGCAGACAACACGTGGACCATAGGCTCGTGTGTCATGCCGCGACCCGGGCAGCCCGTGACTTGAATGCGAACTTGTACTACGTGGACGATCAACCATACAGCAGACGTCCTCTCGATGTTGCCCACGATGACCTCGGGCGCGTTTACCGCCCGGTTCTGGTGAAGCTCAGCATGTCAGATATGAAAAGCAAATACGAAGCCATGAACATTTACGGGTCTCAGATGGTCGACCAATACTTCGCTGCAGTCAGAGGGAGCCCGCCCGGAAGCTCGACAGACAGCTACAGCGAAACCCTATGGACAACTTCACAGTCATAAGACCATACAAATAAGAACGGACAAGCTTAGTATCGTACGCTTCCAAGAACATCGACTACCCCGAATCCGCTTCCCCCTTCGCGCGCGCTCTCCTTCTTGACTACTGCAGCACCCCTCCCAAACCCATCATCGTCTGGTAGTCTTCTAGAACTGCTCTTTGGACTCGCATCCACACCGAGCCGAAATCATTCGATTTCGATAGGGCAGGCTGAACTCCCACTAGCGGCATGGCGTCAAAGATCCTTTCCGTTTCCCCGCTACCGCTTTTGAACAAGAGGAATAGTGCCCGCAGGTAACGCTCCTGAATCGGAGTCCTGTTCACAAGTGTCCGCCACAGAAATCTTCTGCGAGTAAGGAGATTTATCAGAACGTAGTGAGCCTGGTCCAGAGCGGAGAATCTCAAGTCATTAATCCTTTGTTCCAGCATGTCGGCAATTAACCGACATATGAGGCGCGGATTCATATCCCCAGAAGCCTGCTCCTTCAAACGAGCACCGAACTCTCGCCACTCGAATGGTACCTTGGCCTCCTCCTTCATTATGCGCTCGGCGCGCTTGAGCAACATTCTTCTACTTCTGCTCGGATCCTTGAACCCGATTGAGTTTGAATTGGCCCCTAACAGCGTCACCCAATTCGCAGCTCTGTCAAAGGCGTAGAGTGCGAAGGAATGCCTATCCATCCTTGGGAGAACTTCCGGCAGGATGTCCTTGCCATGCACGACAATATTACATTTCCTGTAGTTAGCGAGATACGGAATGAGCGAGGATGGTTGGCCACTCTTCAGCCTTGAAATCAGCGAAGCGCTTACGAGGTTAACGTCTACGCCAAGTCGGTAGAGCTTCATGAGCTTGCCGAACCGGCCTAGATATGTCGGAAACTTCGTTACGATGAGTACGTCCAGGTCGCTCTGATCGGTGTTGGTTCCTTTGGCTACGCTCCCTACGACATAGATTGATTCGATGCCCCCGACCCGGGGGAGGGCCTGTTGTACCAGACTCAGCCTCGAAAATGAGTCGCGAGGCAAGCCCCCAACTCGGCTCGTCCGCGCAAGCGACGCAAAGTCGTATCTTTGGATATCCCAGTCACCCCTGTAACCGCCTCAGAAACGAAGAAGAGTTCGTCTTGTAGGCTTTCTTGCCGGAAGCGTAAAGCAAGAATCTTCTTCGTGCGCCTTTCCGACGGACATGTCTGATGCTTCATCAATCAGTCTTTGACAGATGTAGGACTTGTCTAAGACCGTGGCCTCGGAAAGGCGCGATGAGGAGGTACCTTAAACTATCATAGCTGCTGAGACCATAGCGGATCGTTTTTCCCGCATGGGAGCTACGGCTATACAAGACGGTGAGGTTTAGCCCTACCGTTCTCTTCTGGTCACGTGTCAGGGTCGAACTCGTGCGCCTGTAGTGCCTCTCAATGACAAGTGCTCGATAGAAGTTGATGGAGGACTGAGACAGACGATCTTCCGTGTTCCCAGGAGAAATTCTGTAACTGTACAACTTCTCATCAAGACATCTGAACGGATACAGCCAAGACAAGCGGAGAACCATATCAAGGTCTTCTGCCAAAGGAAGGGATTCATCGAACAATCCTACTTTTTGGAAGCATACTTTGGGGAGCAAGATCGTAGCCTTAATTCCGAATTTGTATTCCAATATATCTCCGAAAATCATGCCGTCTTTCTTGTAATGAGGCCGCCTGTCTGGTGGTAGTTCCTTGCCCTGTGCATCTATTTTTCCGAAGTCACAATAGATGACGGCGGGGACTCGCTCCTTGTCCAGGGCGTCTAGCTGTTTTTCCAGCTTTGAGGGGGCATACGTGTCGTCCGAGTCGATGAACCCAATTATAGCGCCGCGGGCTTCGCGAATTCCCGTGTTCCTCGCTGCCGAGACTCCCCGCGTAGCCGTGTGTCTGATTAGAGTTATCCGGGCATCCTTCTCGGCATAACGTCGGGCGATTTCGGAAGAGGTGTCTGTCGAAGCATCGTCGACAATTACCAATTCGAGGTTCTTTATCGTTTGTTCGAGAACGCTCCTGATCGCGGCTTCTATTAGATCTCCCTTGTTCAGATTAGGCATCACGACAGAAACTAGCGGATCCGAATCAGAAGATTTGCTCGCCGTCGACATTGAAGAAGGGCGTTGAGCCGCAGCCCTCATCCGCGGTTACCCTTGGGTTGCAAGGCTACTCATGTTTCTTGGCGTTTGGCTATTTAAGCCGCAGCCGCGGTCAGAACGACTCCGCGAAGGAGGTCGAGGGAAGCGAGGTGGTCGAAAAGCAATTTCGACTTCATCGAATCTCTCAGCCAGGTCTGACGGTGAAGGAGTTCGAGTTTGCATAGCGCAAGAGGCTCGATCACATTGACGACGATGAGAAATCAGGGCAACCATGATCGACCAAGACATCGGGTCTGGCATACTGCTTGACGCAACGCGTAGGCAAAACCCGGCAAGGTCCCGGACTAGAGGGTCGGGGGACCACGTCCAGCTGGCATACCCGGTCGTCGGGAGGGAAACTCCTGTGGAGGCCCTGCTCTCCCTGTTCAGGGTCCTCCCCGCGGTCCTCGTGTCGTCCGGAAAGAACGTAGTCGGGATAATCACTAAGATAGATCTGCTCGCTGCCGGGACGTGAGACAGCGTGGCTGGCTAGCCAGATACCTTTCCTACTCCAGAAGAAGCTTGGTCAGGTTTCCGATGTCGCCTCTCCCACTGTTACCATCGGCAAGGCTAAATACATGTCATTCATGTCTTACATGTAAATGAGCGAAGCCGTATCCGTGAGGTTGCCAGAAGACGTTGCAAAGCAATTAGACGACCTGGCCAAGTCCCTAGACCGCCCAAAGACCTACATCGTCACCAAGGCATTGCGCGAATACCTGGCAGAATACGAGGACTATATGCTGGCTCTGCACAGGTTGAACGACAAGAACGACCGAGTGGTGTCAGAGAAAGAACTGGTCAAGCTTGTCCGGTAGGATTCTCTACAAGTCTTCCGTCAGTCGAGATCTTAAGAAGATCAACCCAAAAGAGGTCGAAAGGATACTCAGAGGGATACGAACGGTTCTCGGCGACAACCTCAACGCAGAGGAACCGATGGTGGGGGAATTCAAAGGTCTGTTCAAGATTCGTGTCGGGGATTACAGGGTGATTTACACTGTCATAGATGGCGACGTCCTAGTGTTAAAAATCGGGCATCGAAGCAAGGTCTACCAATGAATCCAGCTCTAGCACGGTTTACCCCTCGATCCCCGTCGGACACGAATGGTCTACCCTGCCGAAACTGGGCCCAAACTCGAATCATTGTTTGCCGCCCTTGCCAGGCCCTGTTAGTCTAGGTTGGCGCCCCAACATCGGGGAACGTCCTTTGATATGAGAACCTTCGATACATGAACGTCATCGTCGGATAGGGGGAAGACTGCGAAATGATTGGCGCTGGGTCTAGTCTAGACCTACTCTCTTCATGAGGTCCGTGAACCTTGCGTCAGCACGGATCTTCGCGAAGTCAGGGTCCCACCGCCGCTGTGGTACTGAGATGTCGTGTTGGTCATATGCCTTCTGCATCCATTCGTACATCTTCTCAATCTCGCCAAGTGAGAAGTATAGGCTAATGAAGGCGAGAGGCGGAACAAAATGGTTTTTCTGAAGCTCCAGAAATTCACCGAGAATTTTCCTTGCCTCTTCTTGCAGCCCTGCCATGCCAAAACTTAGGCCAAGCCCTGTCTTTACCCAGATGTCGTTGGGCGCCATTCTGAGGGCGTTGACTCCCTCATCGATTGCCGCTTTGTACATTGACTTCGCACGATATGCCTGCATCAAGAAATTTCGTGCGGGCCAGAAGTCTGGCTGTAAGTCAAGGACCTTCTCGCATTGGATGACTGCGTCGTCCCACTTGGATGCATATGCGTAGGCATGTGCTAGATTCGCTCCTATGATGGGAGAAAGTGGATCTAAATCAGCTGCTCGGCGCATCTCCCGTACTCCTTCCTCGAATATACCTGAATACCATATCAGGTGCGTGCCGTACCATTGGTGGGCAGTGGAGTAGTTCGGATTGAGTTGGATCGCTCGGCTGAACTCCCTCTCAGCTCCCTTCCAATCCCATTCGTAATTTGACAAAGAGAGGGCCAGAGAGGTGTGCGCTTCGGCAAGCGTGTCGTCTAGCTCAAGGGCTTTGATGGAGAACTCCTTTGCCTTGCGAAAACTCTCAAGTTGAGGCTGAGGGTCGTATCCCGGAAGCACGGTATAGCAGTCAGCCATCCCGCTGTATGCGAGGGCGAAGGCAGGATCTCTCTCGACGGCCCTTTGGAAATGTTCGATCGCGCTGTGTAGACCTTCCTTGGTCCTCTTGTTCCATTGATGTCTCCCCTTCAGATAAAGTTCGTAGGCCCCTACGTCCTTGGTGGGTTTCCTGTCGACAAGTCCCCCTTCCTTCAGCAGTATCCTCAAGCTTAGTGTGTTTGCTACCTGTTTCGCAATATCACTCTGCAGTGCGAAGATGTCATTCAATTCTCTGTCATAGCTTTGAGACCAAAGAGGCTGATCGTCTCCCACGTTGATCAATTGCACCGTAATGCGCATCCTGCTGCCCGACTTCCTCACGCTACCTTCAAGCAACGACCCAACCCGAAGTTCCCGACCTATCTCATTGACCCTCTTGTTCGTGCCTTTGTAACCCATTACGGAGGTCCTCGAGATGACCTGCAGACCAATGACTCTCGACACGGTTGATATGATCTCCTCTGTCATGCCATCAGCGAAGTATTCATCGTTGGGGTCGGGGCTGAAGTTGGCAAACGGGAGAACAGCTATTCTCCTCTGCTCGGACGGCGGCGATGTTGCACCTTCGTCGTGAATCCATGGCATCACAATCTTGTATAGTTCTATCGGCACGCTGACATTCTTCAAGAGCTTTCTTCCAAGACTCTGCAATGGGAGTTCGAACTTGTTCTGAATGTGGTCGTAAACCTGCTGGCTGAGACAGACGCCTCCATCCTCTGCAAGGGACTCGATTCTTGAAGCAATGTTGACAGCGTCGCCAGAGATGTCGCCTCCGGATTCTACAACGTCCCCGAGGTGAACACCTACTCTCAGATGCACCCTCTTCTCGTCGGACAAGGCGAAGTTGAATTCTCTGGTTGCCCTCTGGACGTCGTAGGCGCATCTCACCGCCTCAAGCGCGCTGGGAAACTCCGCAAGGAATGCGTCGCCCATAGTCTTGACTTCTCTGCCGTTGTGTCTGGCGAAGATCGGTCTCAGCAGTTTCCGTTGTTCTTCAGCCAGAGCTAGTGAAAGCGATTCGTTTTTCTGTCCTAGGGCGGTGTAACCGACCATATCGGTGAACATTATTGCCGCTAACCTGCGTTCGCCTTGAAACAAGGGGTCCCTTCATTCAAGGAGGCCTGGATGATAAAGCCGTTACGGGAGGAAACTGCGCCCTGGCCGGGACCTCCTGGCCAACACGAGGTCCATAGCGAGGCCCCCGACGTACGCGACCAGAAGGGCACAGTTCAGGCCCTCCGGGGGAGTATCTCAGATTCCACCTATTCAGATCACGTCTAGCAGGTGTACGAGGTCGTCGGGAGAGACACCCCGGTGGAGGCCCTTTTTTCCATGTTCAGGTATCTCCCTGCGGTCCTCGTGTCGTCCGGGGAGAAGGCCGAGGGTATAATCACGAAGATAGACCTGCTGGCTGGGACCTAGCGAATCCATTCCCTGCTTGTTCGGGCGCGCTCGAGTCAAGACCTATAACTCACAGCTCAGTCAAGCAAGTGGTTATCCCAGGGTTGGTCTATTGGAGGATACGTTAGGGACTAACATCAGGGTTCCCGGGCTGCTTGCGCTCTCCGAAGGAGAACAGCCTGTTTGGTATGGGAGGCAGAGTTATGCCTCATACGCGGGATCAATCGTCTTCGGTTTCATTATCGTGCTCTTTGTATTTGTCTGGGTTGGAATCTCAGGGCAGGTTGGCTTCCTTTGGTTCACTGTGTTTGCCTTTTTCGATTGGATCCTTGTCCTCCTTTACGTGATTTCAGCGGAGTATTTCGTCTCGAACAGGCGCATCTACATCAAGCGCGGGATTCTCGGTCGGGCATCCCATGACCTCAAGATCGAATGGATGACAGGGACGATTGTCCATCAGGGGATCTTTGGGAGGATATTGAATTTCGGAGATGTATCATTCACTGGTGTAGGTTTCTCAGGGGACGTGAAGATGAATGGGGTATCCGACGTGCTCGTGGTGAAGGGCATCGTCGAGAACGTCATTCAGACCAGCAAGGAACAGTCTCAAGCCCTTCGACAGACCACTATGCAGCAGGTTTCAACCTCTCCAGGTCAAAGAGTGCCTTACCAAATGCCTCGAATTCCAAGCCAGGGAACCAAATTCTGTCAATTCTGCGGATCCAAGATGCCGACCCCAGCCGTATTTTGCCCGAGTTGCGGCAAACAGCAATTGTAATTGGATTCTCAAATAGCGAGCCTCTGCAGGGGCTTCACAACGACAGCCAGGGGACCAGGCTGTCCAGGCGTATATATCGACCGGGCCTTGCAGGCGTTACTTGACCGGCACCAGCCACGCGGATGATTCCACTCTCTCGTCATCCGTTCGGAGGGAAAAACTGGGAGGCAAGCAATTGAAGAGCGCGGACATGAAGGCCATGGGCCTCTCCCCGACACTTTCTCAGGTAAACCGCACTTCGGAGAAGCTGGAGAGAACAATCGGCTTTGTGTGCGATGAGCTGGTCACCGGAGATGCAATCAGGGCTGAGGCTCTGGTCATGGCAGATCGCCTCCCAACCATGAAGCGTGCAGCAGTCGAAGAGGGCCGCCTTCTGCGTCTATATCGCCGGAAAGAAGCATGGTTCTGCGAAAACTGGTGCTAATGATATTGCGGAGGCACTCAAGAAGAGGGAAGATGGCCGGCAACTCCACAGCCGCTGGAACCGCTACCGACTTCAGAGTGCATTTGAGCGAATCTACGCAAGTCTCGATAAGCCGATGCGAGATTGGATAGGAAACATCCCGGTAACTCCAGCGAAGAAGTATGTCGATTTGATCTATAGGGGACTTCAGAGGATGGTTCATCGCGAAGACGAGCTCCAGACGCTGAGGGCTCTGCGGTCCGCGTATTTCGAAGCCATATCGATTTACGACCGCACAATGAAAGCGAGCCCCGATTTTCTCGCATCGCGCAACCCCAGAACAGTGGCAGCACACTGCTGGAATCTCGCAGTAAGAGAAATCGATTGGAAGAAGTTGCGCGTGAGAAAAGAGAATATCGTTGGGGCGAGCCAGATTTCCGAAGCCTCTGGAATCCCGAAAAGGTCGTTTGTAAGTCTCTCGAAGCCGAAGGGTATCAGGGAATAGCTTCCGGGGTATTCTGAAGCATATCCAAGCCATTCTGAGGCCCGTCGGCTTTTTTGCGTACTTTGGCTTGACGTGTCTTAAGACCCTCAGGGATACTATCAATCGATGAAGAGTCTCGTCCTGGCGTTCGATGACGCAGAATTTGAGCGCTTGAAGGAGGCTAAAGGCGCCTTAACCTGGCGGAAGTGGATCCTCTCCTTCGCGAAGGGATCCATGGAGGCCGAGGCGACGTGACCGGAGCCGCGCTGGAGAAAGGGGAACAGGCCGGAGAGAGGATCAAGAATGTCCTCAAAGAGTGTGCGACTCGTGCGGTCCCTGACAAACTGCAGACGTTAGACCGCTGTCTTCGCATCCTCACCAACATGCCATCGGCGGGGCTGACGGAAGAGGAGCTTGCCAAGACGAGGCACATTGTATTGAGCTATCTCGATGCCGAGCTAGGCCTAGACGAACCACGTGGGCAGGAGACTGAGCGGAAAGGAGACGAAGGCTAGGAAAGCATGCACGACTTCTCGGCCATCGCGCTTGAGTATTGGAGCGAAGGGTGGAACGCTATTCCAGTTAACCTCAAGAAACGCCCGCTGGTAAAATGGAGACAATGGAAGAGTCGAAGACAGACGAAGGAAGAGGTTGTCCAGCTGCCTTGGCAGAACGCAGCTGGCGTAGCTGGGATTACCGGGCTTGGCCATGTGGCGGTCGATGTCGACATCGAAAACGTTGAGAAGGCCAAGGGACTCGTCGGCATGCTCCCGGTGACGCGAAAACACCTAACGCCATCGAGAGGCTACCATCTTCTCTATGCGTCAAAGTCACTCTGCCGCTCGATCGACAGGTTCCGGTCCGTTTTTGGGATAGAAGTCCAGGGCGTCGGAAATTACATCATCCTGCCGGGTTCCTTCGATGGGCGATACCAGGTAACGAACCCGGAGGTCCCGATAGCTGTAGTCGACGATTTCGAAGAACTCGTCAACGGATACGCCCGGAAGCTCGGATGGCAAGAGCCTGAACGAAAGAGAAGGGTCAGTGTCCTTCCGACACCCCCGGCGAACCTTGAGCCCTCAAGGTTGATCGCGACGCTCGGAGTCACCTGGGTCCAGCCGACATTCTGTTTCGATGTTGACCTGAACGAAGGCCTGGGGATCGACGACCTCTTGCAGTTCATCAAAGACAACGCTCTCACTGATTGGGACATCTACATGACGCAGCACGGCTGCTACGTCGTAGACCGCGAGCCCGGGATGACCTGGGACCAGGTCCAGTTCCTTCTCGATTCGACCAAGGCCGGGCCGCTCTCGAAGGCCGGTTACATCCGGAACTGCAGAGAGCTAAGGATTAGAGTGGGCCCGAAGTTCTCCAGTGAAAGAAAGGTCTCCGGCCCCCCGCGTCTTGTGGTGTGCAATTGTCCTGGCGGGTCTGCGAAGCATCATGACAAGAGATACGAGCACAGCCGGATCGAAGGCTACTGGACGAGCAGCAGGTGAATGGTAGATGGGCAAGTATCCGAGGCTCGAAGCGTGGGCACACCGTTTCTCGACCCGAGAGGAAGCGGAGCATGATGCCAGGTCGTCGAAGTTCGGGACAGACAAGAGCGGCTTCCTCCTCCCCCAGATCCAGCTGACCCTCAATGAGATCTTCGGGACCGAGAGCAGGATCACGAATGAAGACAAGCAGGCCCTTCAGGTTGGCGTCGGGATAGAGAAGGCCATGGCCAAGCAGACGGAGGTAATGAACCAGATGGAGACCAGGGAGCGGGCGAGGGCAAGAACGGAACTCTCTGAAGTGGCCGAGGAACTCCGGGCCCAGCTGAAGCGGGAGGGCCTGAAACCTGCGATGGACCAAGTGAAAGAGTGGGACTTCACACGAGCAGTCCTAGCGGCGCGTGTCCATGAGGCCGTGAAGAGGGGAGGCAAGGAGAGAACCCGTGTCGTTCTCGAAGCTCTCCAAAAGCAGGGGTTCGCCGATTTCTCATCAGGCTCCAGGGTGAAGCTCTCCAAGCGGGGCGTGGTCTACTACTTCAAGCCACGACACCGCGGAAGGTCCAGGTCGCCTCGATGGGTTCGCGTCGTTCAGAGGGCAGTGAAGAGGGGGGAGGCCGCAAGGAGGCGCATCTCTCAATGAAGGAACACTCTCAGACCAAGAGGAAACGAGTTCGGAAGGCTAACAAGAGCGCAGACTCTGACGAATTGGGGAGATCCTGTCCACGTGACGGAATGCGGCTCGTAAAGGTCTGCGACGATGGCCGGTATCTTGAGTGTCTCTGCGGGTACAAGTTCGACAGTTTCCTTTCGAGGGATGTCGTCGCCCCCGAGACCGATGAAATCAGCCTCGCCGACCTGCTCAGGACATGGCATGAGCACTTTCACATCGAGGATGATGGGCCAATCCTCTTCTGCCTAGCGACCGCCGTCTCTAACCAGCTTGAAGGCGATCCCGTATGGTCCCTCCTCGTAGGTCCACCCTCTTCCATCAAGACCGAGATAATCAGGTCACTAGGGGAAGAGCCAAACGACCTTGTGTTCCCTCTGTCGACCTTGACCGTCAACACCTTCATCTCAGGTCAGCGCAAGAAGGTGGGCCTCCTTCACCGATTGAACGGGAAGATCCTTACGATCAAGGACTTCACGACGATCCTCGAGAAGAGCAGGGACGCCAGGAACGAAATCCTTGCACAGTTGAGAGAGATATTCGACGGCTATCTATCAAAGGGGTCCGGGAACGAGGGAGCCGAGTATCAGAATGTGAAGGCGCGAATAACGCTACTCGCGGGCGTGACCCCGGTCATCGACTTCTACGACACCGTCATGAGCCTTCTTGGAGAAAGGTTCCTGAAGATGCGAGTCAAGAGTGTCGACCCTTTCAAGACGGGCAAACGCGCCAGCAGGGCGGCAGGGAATGAAGATGGAATCAGGCAGAAGATTCGATCACAGACGGCAGCGTTTCTCTCGTCAGTGGAGGTCAAGCAGCTTGAGCTTTCTGAGGAGCAGAGTGACAGCCTAGTCAAGTTGGCCTGCTTCACTGCGAACGCGAGGACAGGAGTACCGAGAGACTGGCGGGGCACGATACAGTATCTCCCGCAATCCGAGGGGATTGCGAGGCTGTACAAACAACTCCTAAAGTTGGCGTGGTGCTTGGTTGCAATCCTAGGGAGAGAAGAGATAGACTCAGGGGTAATGAAGTTCCTTTCTCGCGTGGCAGGAGACACGATAGACGCTAGAAGGGTCTCGATTCTGGGCAAACTTACAACGGAGAGTGCCAAGACGAGTATCATAGGCCAAAGGGCGGGTCTGCCGACCGAGACAGCCAAGAGAGTTCTGGAGGACCTCAGCTTGTTGAATTTCGTCGAAAAAAGCGGCAACGAAGATAAGGGATACGAGTGGTCTCTGGTAGACCCCAGTCAGATTGAAACAAACAAGTACGAAAATGTAACCGACAAGGAGCGCGACGTGGGATTAGGGTTAGTATTCGGAGATGGTGGGTCAATCAGGGTGTCCTCTAATTCAGATGACTAATCATCTCCGAAAAACAACACTAATCATTGAGAAGGCACTACTGCTTCAATCCAGGATTCGGGGCGAAGAATGAGGAGAAAAGTCGGCAAGATAAGGTTCTATCACCGAACAACCGTAGAAACGGCAAGGATGATCCTCCGGGAAGGGTTCCGAGACGATGAGGGGTCTTACTTGACCGAGAGAACTTTCAGGGGTGTGTGGGTCTCGGACCGTCCACTGGACAGCAACGAAGGGACGAAGGAAGGGGCATTAATGGTGCTTGACGTCGACCTCCCACCAAGGCAACTCGCCAAGTGGGAATGGGTCGAAGAGGGAAAAACATACCGAGAGTGGCTCATCCCAGCAAGTGTTCTCAACCAGCATTCTCGTGTGAGGCTCGACCCAGATGGATAATCAATGATAGCTGAGGGACGCCTTCGAGCAATGGGTAGAGACGGGCGAGATTGATGAGACAGACTACAAGACCAACAAACCCATCACCCTCGCAAAGCTGGTCGGAAGACTCTGGAATTGCACTGACGTCATGCCTTCCCTGCCAGCGATCTTAGGAATCGGGCCGTCGCCGCAGGAGAACTGGCTTTGTGCGCCATTAGCCCAACCGACAGGGCCGCGGCAACGTTGATTTCAGAATCGTCCAGAAAAGTGCTCTCCGCTTGACTTCGGCGGGCCCGCTTGAGGGCGAGCCTGAATATCCGAGAGTCAGGCTTCATCATGCCACACGCGTACGAGAGTGTCTCTCCGTCGAACAACGACCTAATGGCATACTTCTCCTGGAGAGACACCCACACAGTCTTGCACATGTTACTGAGCGCATAGACCGAAAAGCCCGCTGAGTCTCGCAACCATTGGACAGAATCCCAGACTTCGGGTATCTTGACAAGCGACTCACCAAGAAAGAGCCTCCTGAAGTGTGCATATGGTATCTCGGTCGACGACGAACCAGAGAATCTTCGCCAAAGTCCGAAGAGGGTTAGCCGATTCAAATCGAGCAACTTGCTGTACTCTACTAACCTGACGTATGCCTTGGAAGAGTCTAGACCATAGTCCTTGCCCAGCTTCTTCGCGGTCAGCGCCCAGGGGTCCGCGATCAGGACACCCCCCACGTCGCAGAAGAGTGCCTTTCCGCTTGCACCTATCGACAATTGAACAAACCCGGCACGGACACGAAATCAACCAAGTCACGACCATAAGGATTGCGCACCCCCGAGGAAATCGGGGTTCCAGCATTCCACCAGAACTGTTTTTGCTTCGGTCAGACCAGTTCCAGAATGCCCCTCTCGAACCTCAGCAGGGGCCTTGCAACGACAGTCAGGGGCCTAAATCCAGTCACAACAAACTCGAGCCTGGCGATTTCACCCCCGTTAACGCGGAAGTGTCTTTTCCGATGTAGTTGGACGTATCAGACTTGCACGAATGACCTTTCTCCGAGGATCAGCTTGTACCCCTTGGGCACCCTCCTCTCACCGTCCGCTATCGTCGAGCTGCTCCCGATCAGGCTGTCCACGATTCTCCTGCCGCTTTCAATCTGGCACTCGTTCATCACGAGTGAGGGAAAGAGCTAGCGCGAGAGGGCACCGGTCAAGTACGCGATGGTGGAGTGCGCCGGGGCTTGCCTTCAGAAGGGCGTGGTGGAGTTCGGCTCTGGCACCGACGAGCTGAAGAAGCAGCTCAAGGAGCAGGAGATGGTCATTGGGGCCTGGGACAAGCCGAGGTACGCTCACCCGGAAGGGCTCCATGACGACCTAGCCTGGGCCTTCATGATGGCGCTATACGTCGGGAGGAGGTGGCTGACGGGGAACGGCACCTGGGCGATCAGACTGTACTAGTCATCTGACACTCCTAGGACTCAGGAGGGCGGTTTGTTGCCATTTGGTTCCAAGTTTGGCAAGACAAGTACCTTGGTCTATGTTTGATTTCAGACTAGCCCAATACTCTGTAAAGCTGATAGTCTGTGAAATCTGATAGTAGGACCAATCTGAGGTCTGTGCTCAGGCCCTGAGGGCTAAGAAAAGTGAAGTTCTGAGCGAGGGAAAGATAGTACTGATATTGACTGTTGACAGGCTTGGGAATCAACAGGTATCTTATGCCATCTTTGACCAAAGCATCTATAGCAATGGATGCGTTGGCCCCGACTAATCCCAGGACTGACGTGACTCCGAACCATCTCGTCATCTCGATGATGGGATGATTAGTGAAGTAAGCTATCGGCAAGGCGTAGAAAGTCATGATACTGTAATTGTCTTTCAGGTTGAGATTAATGTAGCTTATGACTTGAGAGAGATTGTTTTCCCATCCCTGTGGAACGGTCGTGGCAGCTTGTGTATTGCCCAGATTCGCTGAACCGAATGAGTATGCCGGGAAGACAAGAATTAGAAGAATGGCTCCAGTTACCATGATTCTGCCCACGCGACGGGAGTCTTGCGATCGGACTAGGTTGAAGTAGCGAATCGGTACGAAAGCGATGAGAAAGAGGATGGACAGGATTGAAAGACTCTGCAGCGTTGGGACTGCGATGGAAGAAAAGTTGTAACTGAGGAGTTCTACTCCGCCAGAGCCGATGTTCAGAGGGCCTGCCCATAAGTAAAGCAGTGCAAGTGAAGCGAAGAAGACCAGTCTAATGACCATTGAGTTTTGGACCCTCCACGTTCTAGATACGAAACCCACACCAGCAGAGGCCAGCAATGCGATGATTGGTGCGAAGTCATACAAGGGCCTGAGATTCGGACCGACATAAGCGAAATTGAAAAGCCATCCCCATGCACCAATGAGCATCAGCCAAAAAAGAAGGTAAACCGATTTTGTCTCCGATCGTATTTCATGGACGAAGAGAAGACATAGAATGCCTAGAACCATGGGCAAAAGGAAGATGAACCCTGCGTCATAACTGGAAAAAATCACGAAGAGATTCTGGAAAGTGGGTACAACGAAAAGAGGAGCCTGAACGCTAGAATGGGCAATTAGGTTGGAGGCGCGAGCCGCCACCGCGTTAAACCATATGAGATCAAAGCTCACCACCCTGTATTGTACGATATTCCGAATTATGAAGACGATAGTTGGGGCGGACGGGACAATCAGCAGCAGGATTTGTCGCCTGCGGGGGGCAATGAGATTGTCGAACCCCACTCGACGGAGAGTGATGAATGCCAGAACTAATGTTCCAAGAATTGTTGTCTGTGCGGCGACGATTCCTAGTTCAGAGAAGAATAGAATATCAACTACGAAAAAGAAAGTGTAGATTCCTGTAAATACCAAAGCACCGAGTAGAGCAGCCAGATTCCTCTCAAGACTGCGCAAACGAGGCATGATAGCCAGGATGAACAAAGACGGTACGATGAAGAACGCTGTATCCTTTGTCAGCAGCAATAGGCCCAGCGAAACGCCAAGAGCCAGCCATCCGAAGGAATCACTCCACTTGTATCTTCCAACTCTGACGACCAGATACATCGAAACTGTCGCTGCGAAGACGAAACCCATGTCAAGGTAGAGGCTATAGTCGAGAGACATGCTCATTAGGACTGGCAGTGATAAGAAGCAGACTGTTGAAACAAGCGCCAACTTGGAATCTTCGAGTATTCCAAATGAGAGGAGGTACACTCCCAATGACGTAAGAATAACGTATGCCAAGGGAATGATTCTCACGGCTAGTCCGAACTCCATTAGCGAGCCAGAAAAGAATAGGACCGAACCATACATCAGAGGCAATGCTGGTGACAGTGTAGTTGTGAGACCAGTAGCGTGCAAGGGATCGAAGTGCAGGCCGCCAGTCAGCACAATGGACTTCGCTACAGGAAGATAATAGAATATTGCGTCAAACTCCTCGTAAATTGAGTGCGCCGCTATTTCGATGGCTATGACAGCACCCAAGACTGCGATCAGCGCCAAGGCGAGTGTACTATCGAGGTCGATGGATGGGAGCCTGAAGTGAGGCTTGCGTCTGAGAGTTTCGTAAAGGTCGAGGAGGATTGTCGCTGCCCCAATTCCAAGCGAGAACAAGTAGAATACAGCAATCGATGACGTAAGAATTGCGACGAGGTATGCCGCGCTAACCCATGCGAAGTTCCAAACCAAGCTTCCCAGCACCACCATTTCAGTTTTGGAGACTCTCACCCTCCCTAACTTCGCCAGATAGTCCAAGAGGAACGGACCAGGGAGGAAACACATGACGCCAGCGAGGAGGCCGCTAAGAAGCGCCAATCTGATCCCGGCGTAACCTAGCGAGGAAGCGGTCGAATAGGACAAGAATTTCCATCAAGCTATTACCTCTGATATTTGAGAAGGGCTTTCGAGAGCGTGACGCCAATCTTGTTCCAATCGAAGCTTTGTTCCGCAAGGATTCGTGATCTGGCACCCATTTGGTTCAATCTTCCGCTTGACATTTCTTTGAATCTCATTATCGCTTCAATCATTGTATCAGTTTCGAAATCTGGAATTATCATCCCGCAATCACTCCTTCTTATGAAGTCAGGCGGGTCACCTACATCTGTCGACATGATAGGCCTACCCACGGCGGCGTATTCTGCGAATTTTGTGGGGGAGGCTATGTTCATGGATGTGTGCTTTGCAAGAGGAAGTACAAGCACATCACAGGCGGCATAATACTCATTCAGCCTATCTCTGGGTTGGCGTTTGACGATCACGAGGTTCCCGCTTCGCTGACTTGCTCTTCCACCGACGATTAGGAACCCCACTTCCGAATCCTGAATTGCCTGTGCCGTCTTGATCACCTGCTGGACACCCAACCAGTTGTTCGAGGACTTGTCAACGCTCCCAATGTACCCGAAGACAAGCTTCCCGTCCAGCCCAATGCTCTTTCTTAGGTCTCTCGTCTCGGCGTTTGAATGTGGGGTGAAGAAGCTGACATCGACGCCATTGGTGGCATAGACCATTTTCTCCCGTGGAATCCGGTATGATTTGCCTAGCATTATCATCTGAGTTTTCGAAACACAAACAATTGTGTCAGAAAGTGCAAGCTCAAGTCGATTCGCTAGAACCCGCCCCAAGTAACTAGGATTACGCGCTGCAGCCTTCCCGTAGGCCAGACTTTGCAGTCGATATTCTTCGGCCGGGAACCCATGCATGTCGAATACCAAAGGAATTCGACCAAATCCTCCTAGCAGACAGTAGGCCATTGCTTGACTGTTGCCATAAATCAAGTCGTAGGAATCTCCACATGCCTCACCAAGGGTTCTAACCATCGACACCGGGAAATGGAACATTTTCGATAACCAATTCTGTCTTGACAGGGAATAGTTCTCTACGAGTTTGACACTATTCCCGTGAACCCCTAGCTGTCCCAAGATATTCTTGACTCTCCAAGAATATGCGTCGTCTTGAAGTCTCTCACAAACGCTGAGGATTTTCATCTGCTGTCTGCCGGAACAAATAATGCTCAAGATAAGAGTGATGTGGCAGCATGTCATTATGTGAGCACACGTTATGGCAAACGAGCGGTAGGCGACCCATCCTCAGAGCTACTGTTGAGCTAAGAATCTGGGTCCAGTCGCACCAAACTGAGATAGTTACGAACTATTCGGGCCCAAGCAAATTCCGATGGCAGGACTTGGCCAACTCCATTCTGAGGACCTACGCGTTCTAGAAAAGATAGGACTTCGGTTGGGTCAGGATCTCTGGAGTTGAGCAGGACTCTCGGATTCTCAAACCTGCTCAAGATGTACCTATGAGCAGGAATATCTGACAAGACTAACGGGAGTCGACAAGAAGCTGCTTCTAGAACCGCGAGAGGCAGTCCTTCGTAGCAGGAGAGAGAAACGTATGCGTCTGCTCCTCTTAGAAATCCAAAGACTTCTGCCTGTGAGCACTCCCCCATGATGTGGACATTTGTAAGCGACCCAGCTTGCTTCGCCATACGTAGGTGAAGGTTGCCAGTTCCTAGGATCAGAAGGTGAGTTTTTGGTTCCAAATTGTGGATTTGGCCGAAAAGGCGCAACAACAGACCAACTTGCTTAACTTCGGAAATGCGACCGGAGTAAACCAAGATCCGTTCGTCGTCACCGCTTGGCGCATGGCACAAATCAAGAAGCTTTGCCCGCATGTTGTTCTCAATCAATGCATTGTTGCTCAGTGTGCCTATGCCATTGGGGACAGTCTGTACAGGATAATCGAGCCCGTTAGAGCGGAGTTCAGCCGCAACCGAGGGAGAAACTGCAGTTACCATGACGCTCTTATTGCATGAAAGTTCCCTCAGGAAGCGTTTCTGAAGTGTGCTAGCTAGCCTGTAGTAGGATACGAGTCGAACATGACCGTGAGACTTGAATGCCTCGTAGTACCCAAGATAGCTGCTGTGGAATGTAATCATTAGGTTCGTGAAAGAAAACAATTGGCGAACATTGACGAGCAATGGTGAGTGCATCCAAACCAAATCGTAATCTTGCCTTCGTGCCGCCGCTTTACGTGAGGCCCGTTCCCAAAAGGGTATCAGCCCTGCGATTCCGGGTAATCCGGATTCTACAGTCATGCAAGGCGATTCCCGACTCCCTCTGCTAATGAGATCTACCCCTATTCCAAGTGTCTCCAGTTCTGTCTTCAAATTAGAAACTACATTCCCAATGCCGCTCCCAAAGGGAGGGTACTCGGGAGAAATCAAGAGAACCCTCTTCATTCTTGTTTCACGAGAGCTCCACCGTTCACCGAGGTCACCTGACGCGAAGTCTTCCCTTGATAATGCTACGAATCGACTCCTCCGGGCTGACGAGGGTACTGAGCCCCAACAAAATGTTGGCCTTTTTGGTGTCGGCTTCGAACTTACTCTTCTCCCATGGTCCGAAGAGTTCGTGCAGGCCATCGTCCACCACCTCGACCCTGGGTCGCGTATTCCCTTCCGTGAGTCTGAGAACCTCTCGACGCACCACGAAGGCCAATTCGCGGATAGTGATTGGCTTCGGATATACTACATTTACGACATGATTCAAGCTGTTACCGTCCTTCAGAATCTTGCCTTGGACTATCATGTCTGAGAATCTCTGAAACGCTTTGGTTACGTCATTGACATCAACGTAGAGCATGGGTCTGTGCATGCTGTGTTTGTAAGGGGTAATCGGCTGACCCTTCAATCCCTTCTGGATGAACAAGTTTGCGACAGTCAGCGCGGGCATCTCTTCACCTAGAACAGTGCCCATTCGGATGATTCCAAAGACCTTTGGTGAAAGCTCATCAAAGTACCGTACGATTGACTCTTGGACAATCTTCGAGATAGCGTAGAGCCTGGCTCTGTCCTCGACCTTGTCCGGCCTGTATCCGAACCCCTCATCTACCATGCCATCGATGGCACTCTCTCCGATTGTGTGCCAAGTCCCAGCAAGAATTAGGCCTCTGATACCGGGGTTGTCCTCGACTGCTTCGCAGACATTCTGGGTTCCCAAAACGTTCACATCATAGCCGAGCCTCTTCTCAGAGTTAATCGCTGGTATCTGAATGATCGCAGTGTGGATTACCAAGTCTACGTCCGCCAGTGATTGTCTGACCTCCTTCGGATTCCGGATATCACAGGCTTTGAACTCCACCCCCCTGGCCAGGTTGGAGCGTTTCTGGTCAACAACAATCGTTCGATATTTCTTCGCCATTCTGGCTGCAATGGACGAGCCAATGAAGCCTGACCCACCAACGACAGCTACAGTATGGTCCGACATGATCTCCCCTTCTTATACCATCGAGAGAGCTTCGAGATAGACGTTCGAAAGCAAGTCCAAAACTAGTTCCCAGGTGTAGGTATCAAGGACTCGTTTCCTCCCGTGCTGACCGAGCTTCTTCCCAAGATCAGAATCACCGACAATCGACAGGACCGATTTTGCCATGGCCGCTGTGTCTCCAGGAGGAACCATAAGGCCATCGAGTCCGTGTTCGACCACTCCATTTAGACCAGGCAGGTCAAAAGACACTATCGGCAAGCCTGACGACAGCGCTTCCAGGATCACCTTTGGAAATCCTTCACGCGAAGACGTGAACAGGAAAACGGAGGCTCTGCCCATCCACTCGGAAACGACTTCTCTTGATTGACGCCCCAGAATTGAGACCCTATTTTGCCAATCGCGACCAGCTATCGAGTCATGGAGGAGTCGTCGCAGAGGTCCATCCCCTATGATGACGAAGCGCGTCGTCTTGTCACCTTCAATGACGAGATCGATGACTTCGGCGAGGTGCCGAACTCCCTTCTCAGGGACCATGCGACCTACCCAAAGGATAGTTTTTTCATCTCTGTGCGGTCCAGGACTGAACAATTCGGCGTCAACAGCGTTGGGAACGATTCTAATTTTCTCTTGAGGGCAGCCGAAATGGGCCATCGTATCTGCGTCCCTCTTTGTCAGACATACAACCACGGTGGCGTCAGCGAGCGCCCTCGAGGCTACCAAACGGAGGTACGCTTCTTGAAGCAGGTTGGTGACATTATCACGCTGAGCCATCACTCCATGGACTGTCAGTACCGAAGGTATACCCAGCTTCTTTGCAATTCTGATGGCCTGAAAGGAGGGAAGGAACAGATGCGAATGGGCATCTATCAGGCCTGGATTGCAACTCGAAATCTCAGTGTCCAAGCTCGGAATTAGCGGGTATTCAGAGAAGAGAGGCCTTAGGGCGAGGTTCACTCCCCGAATCCTCTTCACAGTGAAATTGGGATTGATACGTTCAGTCACACTCTGCCTGTTAGCCACGTTCCATGTGAAAACCACGATTCTTCGAGTCTGTGACTGCCGCAATGACAATTCATATGAGCTGAACGGGTCGCCTACAACTTGAGGGGAGAAGACATGAGAGACCCTAGCTATCGTTTCCGAAGGGCATCAACCCAGGATTTGAGTCGTCTTCATTGAGACTTAGTGCCCATCCTTGTCCAATTCCTACTGCTCAAGCACGTCCTTCCCGGAAGAGGCTGACCATCGTCCATACTATGAGGGCGACCACAATGAGCAACACGCCAACGACGCCGAAACCGACGGTGAGGAGCGCAAGAGGGATGCTGAAGTATCCCTCTGCGTTGAAGAGCCGTAACAGGAAGAGTCCGGTGGCGAGTGCGATTCCAGAGAGAATCACCCCAGGGATACCGTAGAGCATGAGCGGATGCCTGAAGGTCAACTGCTTGACATGACCAAACAGCACGTCAAGTCCATGCCCAACCGGGTTGTGCTTCGAAGTATTCGTGTCATACTTGATCCTCGACGAGATCTCCTGAACCCGGAGCCCCGACTCCCTCGCTTTCAGCAGGATCTCGGTGCTCGCGGCCATCCCCATTTCAGCGGGAAGGACCTTGAGCAAAGCCTCCCGTGTATACGCCCTGAAACCCGATTGGCTGTCTGTTACTCCCATTTTCTTGCTCCGTGCTACGGAATTTATGACTTCGATTCCAAACTTCCTGTATCCGGGGGTAGCTGATTGGCCCTCCAGGAACCTGGATGCTATGACGATGTCTGCCTTGCGATTGATGAGAGGCTCAATCAAATGCTGTATGTCGTCAGGGTCGTGTTGGCCGTCAGCGTCTAGCGAAACAATCAAGTCGGCCCCAAGTTGAATCGCCTTTTCGAACCCGCTCCTCAGGGCCGCCCCATACCCCATATGTGTGTCGTGTTTCACCAAGACTGCCCCCAGTCGCTCCGCAATCTCAGCTGTCATGTCCGTGGAACCATCATCACAGACCACTACTTCATTCGCATGTTTCTGTGCGGCGATAATGACCGCGGCAATGTTCCTCTCTTCGTTGCAGGCCGGGATGGCCACCACTATTCGCGTGCTACCCGCCTGCACGCGCCACCACGTTCTGGATAGTGAGCCTGAGCCCCTCCTCAAGGGAGACTGCTGGCTTGAACCCGAGCAGCTCAGCCGCCTTCTTGACATCCGCAACGCTCTCTTTGATCTCCCCTGGCTGAGCGGGACGGTAATCTGCCTGGATTCCTTCCTTCCCGAGGCTATGTCGCAGCATGGTGAAGACTTCGTTGACCGAGAAGGCCTTCCCGCTCCCGATGTTGTAGGCCTCACCAGACCCGCCTTCGGCCCTGAAAGCTCCCATGAGGCCTTCCACGGCGTCTTCCACGTACACGAAGTCCCGCCGCTGCTCCCCGTCCCCGTAGATGACCGGAGGGATGCCCCCGGCTAGCATCGTGGCGAACCTAGCGATGACGCCACCGGAGTCTCCTTCTGCCTGGCGTGGACCATAGACGTTGAAGAGCCGAAGACAGATTGATGAGAGGCCGGAAGAACTGGCAAAGGCGCGAGCGTACCCCTCCGCCGCCGCCTTGCTGGCCGCGTACGGGGACATCGGGCTCACAGGGTGGTCCTCGTCTATCGGGAGTTTAAGCGGATTCCCATAGACGGCGCTGGACGAAGCGAAGATGACCTTGGCTACCCCTGCCTCGACGCCGGCCCTCAGGACGTTGAGCGTCCCCGTGGCATTGACCTCATGGGTCGCGCCTGGGTTCTGAATCGACCAAGATACGTTCGCGATTCCAGCGAGGTGAAACACCGCCCCCATCCCCTCGCTCAGGTCTCTCAAGGTGGAGTAGTCTCTGACGTCCCCCTTGACGAACCGGACCCTCGACGATTCAAGCTGCGCCCTTATGTTGTCGAGGTGTCCCGTCCAAAGGTTGTCAAGCACGACCACACTGAACCCCTCGCCGGCGAGTCTGTCTACGAGATGGCTACCAATGAACCCCGCTCCCCCCGTCACGAGGACCTCTTGGCCGTTCAATGTATCGTTCGACCTCCTTTGCAGATCCGTAAAGTCACCCTGTTGCACACGTTACCAAGGAGGGGCCGTGCTCAGCGAAATATATGAAGTGCGGGGCGGTGTAGCTGAAGACCAGGGGGGCGGTCAAAAGTGGTACTATCACCACCAGAACGGCCAGCAACCTTGTCTGTGAGAACCCTTGGAGCCTTGGGATGTTGCCCACCAGCCATAACATCCCGAATGATGAGACGATGGGCAGAGGAAAGAGGAGAAGCGCCCTGTCGGAGAAGGAAATCGGGACCTGGGCGACGTATCCCAGGACCCCAATCCCCAGGGCCAAAGCGGACCAAGAAAGCAAGAGCTTCGTCAGGTATCCCTCGGAGGCCTGGGCCTTGTATCGCCACGCCAAGGTCCCCAGCCCGAGTATCGCCAACCCTGCCCCAGGCCCGAAGACCTCCAACCAGTAGGCGGGGAGGACGCAGTACTGACCCCCGAGACCCCCGGCCACCCCCTGGAAGTACGCGAGGGTGAAGGGGGAAGCTGTCAGCGCCCCTGCCACTACCATGAACGAACTCCATCTCCACGAGCCAGAACTGGTCTTCCATCCCAGCGGCACGAAAGCAACAAACCAAGCCGCAATGAAGAAGTCCGTCGTCTCAACGTGGGCCGCGCCCGCAACTACAACCAGGGCCAAGAACCCCCCAAGAATAGGCCCTGAGGCCTCTCCCCTTCTCGCGGCCCGGATGAGCAGCGCCGAAGCTAGGATGAGGAGTGGAAACGCGAACAGGTTCGCGTGAAAATCAGCGCCCATCCTGTAGACCGCGAACCACCCGCCCGAGAACGCGACCGAGAGTATCACGACCCTCCAATCCTTCGACTCCAGGGCAAGGATTCCAGTGGCCGCGACCAGTGCGCACGCTAGAAGAATCGGGAGGACTATCTCCACGATGTCGGCTGAGGCTCCCAGATACACGGGGACGCTGGCCACGATCGGATATAGGAAATCGACGTAGTGCTGAGACGCAGCGAACTGCAGAGGCCCTGAGGCGACGACCTGGTTGATCCAACCGACGTAATAGTAGGAGTCGTACCCGAGAGGGATCCAGTTGTGCCCATGGGCATAGTTCGCGTACCAGAAGAATCCCGCCACAGTCCCGACGCCGACGACAAGAGAAAACAGCCAGACGCGCCTCAACACCTTCTCATCGGGAGCAGGATCGTCTGATGGTTCGTTATGAGGTGAGAGGGCCGTCTAAATCAACAAGATTGTCTCGGGGAGTTCCAGACCTTCTGAAAAACCCTACAGCTACGGGTATACGACGGTGACAGAACCAGGGCCCGGGACCACAAGTATATACACGGTAATCGTTCCGAATACAAGTATGATCATGATGACTGCTGCCCACACTATCGGCGCGAGTCCACGTTTCGTACTGAGGAGTGCAAACTTCCTCTCGATGGAAAGGGTCAATCCTTTGAGCATCGCCATGAAGTAGCTAATCAGATTCCTCATCATCTCACCTTGTCCCATCGCAGGTACTTCCTATAAAAGTCGGTCGGTCATTTTAGTCGATTTGGGCCCCCTCTCACTTCATTGCGAGGGAAGCTGACGTGCCCTTTGTCGCTCCTCCACAGGGGTGCACCCGGGTTTCCCCAGGCTACGGCCGCGGCCAAGAACGCCCACGCTATCTTCATCGCCTTCATCAGGCCGGCGCAACCTCGGTCAGAACACCACCCCTGGGCCGCGAGACTAGTTCGCAAGGAAGCTAATGGGGTTAGCTCCTCTCTATCCTAGTAAGGAAAGTCCCGGCCAGGGCGCACCGCTTGCCATCTTCACTCTGCCAAGGGCACAGATAAAAGGTAACTTTCGCCCGTCGAGCTAGTGCCTAGTCGCAATCCCAACAGCCTTCTCCTCGCCTTCTTCGGAATCATCGTCATAAGCGGGAGTGTCTACGTTGCCGTCAGACTGAGTAACTTCGAACTGCCGCCTTTCTGGGGCGCTGGTCTCAGATTCTCGGTATCTTCTATCCTGTTCATTGCAATCGTCGCCATGCGAAGGATTGCTCTGCCGAGGGGAAAAGCACTTCTGGGAGCATTGGTCTACGGGGTCTTGGGCTTCGGAGCAAGTAACGCCTTCTTCTATTATGCCCTTGTGAATGTGCAAGCTGGGCTGACCTCTGTTATCTTTGCGCTGGTTCCCCTCTCGACACTCTTTCTTGCTTCTGCTCAAAACCAAGAGCATCTGGGATTACGTGGGATCATGGGCGCACTTGTCGCGCTGGCCGGGACAGCCATAGTGTTTCAGGCGCAGCTGACGTCACGCATCCCACTGCTCTCGCTCTTGGCCTTGGCAGGCGCAATTTTGTGCAGCGCAGAAACGAGCATCGCCCTCAAGCACTTCCCTCAATCAGATCCGTTTGCGACACTTGCCGTGGCGATGACAACCGGTTCGCTGATGCTTCTTGCGTTGTCGGCTCTGGTGGGCGAGGCATGGCTGTTGCCAGTCCAGCCGACCACTTCCATTGCATTTGCTTACTTGGTCCTCGTCGGTTCAGCTTCCTCCGTACTCTACCTCTATGTTCTGTCTGGGTGGACTGCGACTGCAACCAACTACTCTTTCGTTCTCGTTCCGATTGTGACAGTTCTTCTTGCGGCGTTGTTTGAGGGGGAAGTGGTTAACCTCGCATTCATAGCGGGAAGTGCGCTCGTCCTGCTCGGAGTTTATTTAGGTGCACTCTTCAGAGTCGGAAAGCCCAGCCGCTAAGGGGTAGCGGACCCTTTGGTGCCGCTCCACTACTATCCTTTCAATTGTTGGGGCGCCTACATATTATGACAAGTCCCGGCCAGGGCGCCTGCATTGACCAACTTCGCATTCACGATTGAAATCCACTCTCAGAACCTGTTTGGGGGCTGGCCCATCTGAACACGGATCTGCACGCTCTACCTGTCGAATCTCGCCGACCCCAGCTCAGAATAAGCTCAGAATAGACTCCGTTGTTTCTAAAGAAGCTCGATTTGAGCTACGTTGGCCAGCCCATTGAACCATTCCAGCCGGAGCAGTTAGTTTCCGTCAGACTCTGATTACCAGAAGAAACTCAAAGAACTTGCGCTCTTCACTGCCTTAGAGAAAAGCTCTTTCTGAAATTGAAAGCCATTAGGGCGGCATAGACAAGGAACAAGCCGATATCCAACCACTCGAAGATTGGGGTGTTGTTTAGGACACTGAAATTCAAGTCAGCTATGACGGAGACAAAGGCAAAGTATGCGATTGGGCGGATGAACTTGGGGTGCCTAAGGAGAGCGACGGTCGAGAATACGATTAGGTCGGCCATGTTGATCTGGAACGACATCCCTATCAGACCGTGAACGGGCGTCGGGAGCGGAAAGAAACCTGTCGACGCCAGAGAGACTCCCGCAGCCACCCCTGAAACCACGCCGATCGAGAGCAGCACCTGGCCTCTGCGCCTCAACTCCTTTCGCCAAGCGAGATAGCTGATTGCGAAGGCCGCTATCAAAGCACCGGTCAGAAAGACGCCGACATCATAGAATAAGGCGCCGGCTGGATTCCGGCTGTAGTTGCCGAGGTCGCTCAACCAGTTGGCGGTTGGAGTATATGCGGAAGGGTACATTATGTAGGCAATGGCAGTGAAGAAGAGATATCCTAGGATGGCGAAACCCCCTGTAACGTATCCCAAGGGACGATTTAGTAGGCTCACTGAGATCAATCACCAGTGGAGCTTGAGCGTTTCGAGCCCGTCTTTAAGGTCGTAACACCTTTCTCAGTAATGAGAAGGCATCAAGCCGTCATGGCCACTTCCAGTTCGGGCCCACTTCTGGACACCCTCTCGCCGTGATTACCTTCGGGCCGACATCTCATGAACCCATGACATCCAAGAGACCTTTCGTAGGCCTACGAAGTGTCCCACAAATCGAGCCTAAACTTGGACGGAAGACAGGAACGATTGGAACATGGTAACAGACTCGTAACGGATGCCCTGATGACCATTGCACCCTTATAGCCATCAGGCGTGCCTTTGGTTTCAAGTAGTCTAAATTTGAGATTGAGTCGAGTGCTTCACACCCTTTGACCGACAGGACGAGGACTCTAACCTCCCTGTCGATTGCACTCCTGCTCGTGTCGTTGCCTGCTCTGACAGTCTTCGGTCTCGGCGCCGCCGCAGCCAAGACAGACCCGCCTCAGCTGATCAAGCTAACCAACGGCAAGACTGACAGCTTCCTCCTCGCCGACAGCAGATTCCTGGCAGGGTACGGCACTGTGCAGGGACCATCCAAGGGGGCGCTCGCGGCCTGGTCGACATTCTCCAACGGTACCACCAAGGACGGCTATGCTTCTCTCTGTGCCGGCTGCTCTGCCCCGACCGCAAAGGACGTGTCCGGGCCGCCGAACTGGACTCCCGCGGTGTGGTGCGGCATACCGGCGTCCACCGGGTGCCCTGGCCTCGATGATGGATACATCAGGGGCTTCGTGAACAGCGCGTATCCATATCTCAACACGAGCCTCGGTGTATTCGACACCAATTTTGGGACTTCACAGTTGATACCCCTCCACAGCCCGGCGACCCCAGCGAACAAGTGCCTGACAGCAAACCTCACCACCGCCATCTACTGCAACTTCCTCTTCCCGTACCTTCTCGCGTCGGGGGGAGGTGCGGTCGGAGCTGCCCCTTTCCCGCATGTCCTTCAATCCGGCTATCCACCCGCGTATAGCAACGAGGTAGTGAGGGCCTATGGCGCCGCCTGGACCCAGGTCACGCCAAACGATTACCAGATCGTGCAGACGCCCTGCCTCGACCAAGCTGGCAATAACATTACATTCTTCTTCGACCCCACAGTACTCCAAGTAGCACCCAACAGTGGTGACCCCTTCGCGGGTTTCATGGGCGGCCCCGAGGGGCACGTGGCCTACTTCATGTCGAGCTACCAATTGGACACCCCAGCTGGAGGCTGTTCCCTGCGCCAGCACGAGACGGTTGGCCACATATTCATCGACGGCAAGAGCGTCTATGCCTTCGCGCCCCGGGTCGGTAACGCATCGTTCGGTCTCCAGTCTTGCTCCGTCTCATCGCCCGGAAACGGCATCGGGTGCTTTGGCGGGTTCATCAGTTACACCGGAAACTTGCTCGTTTTCAGGACCTACCTGGGGTCCGACACCCCAGCCAATTCGTCGTTTTGGCTCCTGGACAACTCAAACGGAAACGCTGTCTACCAGATACCCAACCCGGGCAATTTCGGAGAGTACATCAGAGCTTCCATCACCGACGGCGGCAGGCTCCTCTGGGTCTCGCCGGACACAAGCAACCCGAGCAACAGCGTGGTCTGGGTATACGACCCTGGTCGTACGTTCATCAACAGCAATGGGACGCTCTTCCACAACCTCTACCCCCTGGGGAGCTTCCCTGGCGCACAGGCGTTCGGGATTGACGGGAACACAGTGTTGTGGGACTTCACCAATTCGACCAGCACCTACCTGCAGGCATACGAACTCTATGATCAGGCAACAGGGAAGGGCCGTCTGCTCCCCGCCGTCAACATCGGAGGGCCGCCGCTCTTGATAGGGGCTTATGCAACAGTAGGGGCCACCTTGCCAATCTTGTACGACAACGGCCTGGCTGCGTGGATCAGCGCTTCAGGGAATACCACCGACCCTCTGGCGATCAATGTCTACAACGTAAACGCCGCGGAAGCTGGCCAACCCTCGCTCTCTGGCCTTCGACTCGGCGCCTACGGTTTCGCCTATGCCACTTCGGTGGTCTTCTCGAGTCTCTCACAGGGGTGGTTCTTTGTCAACGGAAAGACGACCAGCGATCAAGTTGCCCAGGTGTACACGCTTAACGTCAGCGGGTTGCCGGCAACCTCGACCTCCTCGACAACGTCTACATCTTCCTCCACTTCAGGCTCGACTACCCAAAGTTCGAGTTCGAGCATCCAGTCCCACTCCCAGTCCAGCAGCTCTCTCACATCACAGTCTAGCACGGTACTCACGGCAACCGGTGGAGGGGGTGACCTGATCCCAGGAGTTCCAAATCTGGACTTGGGGATAGCAGTTCTACTCGCCCTGGTGGCAATCGGAGCTCTTCTGTACTACCTCTTCAGAGGTGGATCCAGGCCGGGTGGGCCGCCCGTACCTCCCGTCATACCTCCCGGAGGGGGGGAGGTGACACCGTCGGATAAGGCCAAGACCCAGAAGAAGGACTGCAGCAAGGAAAGACTGGCCTTCGACTCGGCGCTTGCACGCTACAAAGAGCAGATGGCATTCCTCGAAACTGCCGACGAGGCGAAATGGGCAGGGCGCTTGGACGACGCCAGGCGCCTTAGGATTTACCGAGATGTGAGGAACGCCTGGCACGACCTAGAGCAAGCAAGGGAGGACCTGGTGAGGTGTCTCAACTTACAAGAGTCTGGCTCTAAGGAAACGATTTCGATGCCCCCACCGCCTCCAGACGAAGTGTTGAAGGGCCTCAGCATGGGCCCTTCACCCGACGACTAGCCTTCGATTAAGACCAAGTAACGTTCTGTGTCTTCAGGCCCTTGGTAACGAACCTTTGTGTTTTGAGTCGAAGGTCACCTAACTGATACACGACTTCTTATGACCTCAAGCGGTTCTCTGGTCGCTGATGAGTCTGCAGGAAATAGTTGTTCTCATCCACAATGGGGAGTACGGAAGGGCGGTTTCTTCGCTGGAACGAGAGGTTGCAGACGAATCCAGGTCTCCGCTGGAGAGGGTAGAATACTGCAAGTGGCTGGCAGAATGCAATACGAGGCTTGAGGACCGCCAGGAGGCGGGCAACTGGTATCTTGAAGCGATCAAGATGATCCTTTCTCAGCAGATAGACGGGAGGTCAAAGGCCAAGCAGGCTCTGCCGCTTTGCGAGAAAGCGCTAGAGTGCTACAAACAAGGTGGAGATTCCGCAGACGTCCTCGTAGCTGCAAGGCTCAGGCAATACCTCCTTGGACTCTCAAGGTAGCCGTACGAAGTAGCGAAGGTAGATCGTCGGGACTTCATCCCGGGTTCTCACCTTGGGGCGCCTACATGGACCGACAAGGCCCGGCCAGGGACTTTCATGCTAGGACAAGAATCGAACCTGTATGAAAGCGAGCCCCGTCGGGCCCGCGTCTAGGATTCGCTTAGAAAATCAAGCGAATCCTTTTGGATTCGTGGTTGTCATTACGCCTCCTCCGTTAACCATCTGCAATTTCCAAGCCGTTTCTCAATTATGAGAATCGCCACGATGATTATGAACTCCCTTGCAGACTTGGAGTGGAAAGCATGGCTTCGGCGAAATCCACACTGACGTTCTTCGTGGGTGCTATGTTGGCCTACGTTGTTTCGTCTTATGTCGCGGGATTCATCGGCATCGGGCTAGGAGAAGCCCAGTATTATCCCCCGTCTTCGAACGCTCTCTCCTTCCTCCGAGAAATCCCTTCCCAATCTGTGGTCTTCCCGGCGGCGATTCTCCATGGACTCCTCCTTGGGTTTGTTTTCTACCCATTTCGGAAAAGAGTGCTCGAGTTGGGAAGGCTCTATGGGTGTCTGGCAATGTCGTCAGTCATCTTCGTCATTGGAGAGCTCATCGCGAGTCTCGATCAGTCCGTCTATTACGTTTCAATTCCCTTGGGTTATTACGTGGTTGTAGCCATCGAACTCCTAATTCAGGCCCTCCTCTTCGGCCAGTTGATGTTCGCCTGGGAGAAGAGGTTCAATCGGATACCGTACGCGATTAGTGTGGGAGGGCCCAAATGAAGATCCTCGTGGCCTATGCGAGCAAGGCCGGGAGCACAAGAGGCATTGCCGAGTTCATCGGAGAGAAGCTGCGGGCGCTGGGGTTGCAGGTTGACGTCCAAGAGGTCACCTCTGTCAGTGACGTCAGTGGCTACGACGCTTTTGTCGTCGGGAGTGCCGTTTACATGTTCCACTGGATGAAAGAGGCGAAGCAGTTCCTTTCTCGGAACAAGCGACTCCTCTTAGGAAGGCCCGTCTGGCTCTTCAGTAGTGGGCCCGTGGGGACGAGCAGGACCAACCCCAAGGGGCAAGACCTGCTGGACGTGTCGGTGTCAGGGCCGAAAGAGCTGGAAGAGCTGATGGCGGTCAGGCCGCGCGAGCACAAGATCTTCTTCGGAGTGCTGGACGGCTCGAAGTTGACGGGTGCCACTGGTTTCATGTACAGGATGGTCCGCCGGAGCGAGGAAGCCCGCAAGTCGATGCCCGAGGGAGACTTTCGCGACTGGAGTGAAATCGGGGCCTGGGCTGACGACATCGCGGAGGCTCTTCGGACGGTCCCGGCGGTTTGAGCCTTCTTCATCCGGCGATCGAACTCGCCGTATTCTACGTCGTCTTCGGGCTGTGGCTTCTCATCACTTTCATCGTCGAACCGTTAATCATAGGGAGAGGAGGCAGAAGAGAGAGGAGGACGCAGGAAGACAGAGGGTCGGCTCTGCTGATCTTCATCGGCACCTTCGCGGCGATTGTAGTGGCCTTCTCGCTGGGAGGCGCCAACGTCACACTCCTCCCCGACTGGACCTTCCTCGTCGGGATTACCCTCATGTTCGTCGGCATCGTAATCAGGGAATGGGCGATCATGACCCTCAGGGAGTTCTTTCTGTTCAGGGTCGGCGTCTTGAAAGACCACAAGGTTGTGGACTCGGGGCCCTACAAGCTGGTTCGGCACCCAGGCTACGGCGGCGCAATAGCCACCTTCGTGGGAATCGGCTTCGCGACTCAATCCCTGGTAGGAGTCCTGGTTCTGTTTGTGATTAGCGGTGTTGTCTATGGTTACAGGATAGTGGTGGAGGAGCGGGCGTTGGTTCGTGACCTCGACGGGCCGTATTCGGAGTATATGCGCAGGACGAAGCGGTTGATTCCCTTCCTTCTGTAGCATGAAACGGCTTGCGACGTATGCGAGAATTCGCTCAATTATCTAAGCGCATCCCACCAGGCCCGCCAACTTTTCACGTTCAACTAGTTTGCGAAGAGCCGAATTCTTGCCTGGACCCGCTTAAGTTATTAAGCGAATCCTGCGAAATGTGGTCTCGCGAGTTTGTGCTGTGCGGTCGCAGGTTCGCAGATTCAATCAGGTTTCAAATTCAGCGAATCCGATTCCCTGACCACCGATGAAAGGGTCGACTGAAGCTGCAAGTCAGATAGCTTAGGAGTCCCACTCAGACTCTTGCCGGACGGAAGCGCATCTGCATGACCCCCGAATTGTATGACTTGGAGCTGACAGATTCTAGCCCCGTCTTGCTGATGAAAAGAGGCTTGCCATGAGCTATCGCAACCGGGTGCACCATCAGAATATACTCGTCGATTAGGTCCAATCTTGAAAGATTCTGCGCGGTACGAACGCCTCCCAGAATGCAGATGTTCCCCCCCTTGCTTTCCCTTAGCTTCTTCACTGCGGAGGTCAACTCCTTGTCGTTCTTTGCAACAACAAGTTCCGCGTTTTCCATCTTCAGGTCTTCATTCTCGTTGGAGATCACAAAAACGCGTTTGTTATCCATCGCATCTGCAATGTCAAGCATCCACTTTGGATCCGCTCTCTTCTCTCCCACCTCCTTCCAGTAAGCCATCATTCCTGGGGCAGTCGGGTAGCCCATCATTAGCGAATCCGCGCTATCCAATATCCGCAGTATGTCTTTGTTCATCTCGTCGTCCTGACCTGGCACAAACCAGTCGAGCTCGTTATGCGGGCCAGATAGAAATCCGTCGAAGGTCACTGTCATGTACAAGAATATTCTTCTCATGCCGTCACCATCTTCTGATCCTCGGCTTCGGATTCGCTTGATTATTCAATCGCATCCCGTCGGGCCCGCCTCTTGCAAGGGTCGAATACCCCTCCCCTTTTTTGAAGTCCAAGTACCGAATCTAATACGACTTCGATTCCGACGGGGTTCCGATGGCGACACTGCTGCGTAGCGCCATATCCTCGGTTTCAGGTGCTCGAACTCCGCGCTGGCTTCCCGTCCACGAGCACCTTCACTTCCCTCCTCTTGAAAATTGCGACTAGGGGCAAAGTCATTCCTAGTCTGACTTCGACCTTGTGCACCTCAGAGCTTCCTACGTCGAAAGACCACGTCTTCGCACTGAGCGAGTAGTAGTATTCATCGGCCAGCTTCTCTCCGTCCAGCTCGATGCGAATATGCTTCGTTGCCCAGTCATGATCTACTGTAATCGTGTGCTTCTCCTTCTCTCCTACTTCGAAACTGGATTCGGCCATGCGTTTTGCGAAGGGTGACAGAACATATAAGAGAATCGCGCCGTCCAAGTTTTGGATCGGCTTCGAAGCAGAGGCCGTCTACTTCCATCTTGTCAGTATCTCCTCTCTGCGGAAGGTCGCTCTCGAGACGAAGAAAAGCAGCACGTCTACCACGACCAAAGCTCCCGCAACTATCAGCAGGTTGCTGGCGTCTCCGAGGTTGATCAAGTTCAGCTCCCCAGCGACATACAGCCCCACAAACGGAATGATTGTCAGCGCCCCGAGTTGTTGTCCAGATCTGATGTCGGTCACCCTCGAGGACACGATTACATTCATTTGTACGCTCATCAACAAAGCGAGCGGAAGAAGCAGGAGTATAACGATGGCTGAATTCCAGTTTGGGAAATAGTAGTAACCAAGCTTGTCCACGGTGGTAAGATCCATGAGAAGCATGAAGAGCGCGGATCCTCCCAGCACCGCAGCCAGCGGCGGAAAGAAGGCAGTTATCCCCTTTCCGAGGAGAATCTCGCCGTCTGTTGTTGGCGTCGCAAGCAGCGGCTCAAGGCTCTTCTCGACTTTTTCGCCAGCGATGGTGTACGATGCTATCGGAGTAGAGAGATACGCGGCCAGAATGACGTAGAAGAAGAGGAACGCAGGTAGCAGGACCACCAGCTCGGCAGGGGACGTGCGGCTGGTGTTCCTCTGGCCGACGAAGCCTATGACTGCGGGGATGAGAATGGCGACGAGAAGCGGAATGATGACTAACGAATAGATGATGTTCTTCTTCCTGCGGAAAGTCTTGAAGTCCTTCGCCGCTACGATCCAGGACTGGGAGAGCCGCACGGTTCCTAACTCCCCCCTCCTTCCTTCACCAGCTTCAGGTAGACGTCTTCAAGTGAGGCGCCGACTATCGTCACAGACTGGATGTGCCCTCCGGCCTTGGCGATCGCCTCGACAACAGAAGCGTTCTGCTTCTCAGGGTCGCTCAACGCGACCTCTAGCTTGTTCCCTTCTGCTGTGACGCCTCCCACGGCGGGGAGCTTCCTCACTCCCGCCAGAATCGCGCCCGTCGCTTGCTCCTGAAGCAGCACGACTGTCCTCCTCGTGCCTCCTCCGCTGCTCAGCGCCCTCTCGAGTTCCTGGGGAGTACCCGTCGCGATGAGCTTTGTTTTCAAGATCCCAATCCTGTCGCATATCCTCTGGGCCTCGTCCAGGTTGTGCGTGTTGAGAAAGATGGTTCTCTTCTCCTTCTTCAGCTCGAGGATGAAATCCCTGACAGTCTTGGCGGACTCGGGGTCCAAGTTGGCCGTGGGTTCGTCCATGAAGAGGAGCTTTGGCTCGTGTATGAGGGCGCGCGCGATGGCGAGCTTCTGCTTCATCCCCTTGGAGAAGGTTCCCGCCATGACGTCCCTCTTCTCCCACAGCCCGAGCATCGTAAGGAATCGCTGGATGTTCTCCTTCCTCTGGGCCTCCGTGCAGCCATACAGCTTGCCGTAAAAGTCCAGGTTGTCATAGGCGCTCAGGTCGTCGTAGAGGCCCACGTTGTCAGGCACCAAGCCGATGAGCTTCCTGATCTTTAGGGCGTCCTCGTTCCTCCCTATGTCGTAGTCGCCAATCCTGGCCTCGCCGCTCGTCTTCGAGATGAGGCAGCAGAGCATCCGCACGGTGGTGGTCTTCCCTGCCCCGTTGGGCCCGAGGAAGCCAAAAACTTCCCCATCGTTGACTTTGAGGGTCAGGTTGTCAACGGCTGTGAGGCCACCGAATCTCTTCGTGAGATTTTCAGTTTCAATCATCCGCTGGCATCACCGATGACAAGAGCCCTGCACTATTTATCCGCGCCATAACTCGCGTACACTGACAAAAAGGACAAGTGAATTCTGATATTGGACACCTAACGCATGTTGTAGAGAGACCATGTTGAAAGGAGGATTCGCTTAGTTATCTAAGCGACTCCCGTCGGGCCCGGACTCAAACGTGCAACACCCGTAAATACGCTTGTCTTTTGAACGATACCCGGGGAATTTCTTATGAAAACCAAAGTCTGGCAACTTTTTGGTCTAGTACTCGTTGCGGTCTTTGCCTTGTCAACCGCCCATTCGGCCTATGGCTTTGTGGTAACAGCCACGATACCGGTGGGCAAGCCCGGCACTTATCAGCCCTACGATTACTACGCAGCCTACGATTCTGCCAGAGGCGAAGTGTTCGTGACCAATGCGGGCTCCGACACTGTATCGGTCATATCGGACAGCACCAACAGTGTGGTTGCAACCGTGCCCATGAGGTACGCGCCCTATGCCGTAGTCTATGATTCTGGTAAGGGAGAGATATTCGTGACCAATGGTAACGCCGCCACGAAACTCGGCACGGTCTCGGTCATCTCGGATACCACCAACTCTGTTGTGGCAAACGTGACCGTGGGATCGGATCCCGTGGGCATAGCCTATGATTCCGCCAAGGGTGAGATATTCGTGACGAATTCCGACGACATTCCCCCCGACGTGTCGGTCATATCGGACAGCACCAACACTGTAGTTGCAACCATAAACTTGGCAGCCGCCACGTACGTGCCGATCGCTGGCATGGCCTATGATTCCGGCAAAGGCGAGATATTCGTGGCCATCCAGGGTTACGACACGGTCGGGGTCATATCGGACGGCAGCAATACCGTGATTGCAACCATACCCACGATATACCCCCCACAGGCAGGCGTGGCCTATGGCGTAGCCTATGATTCTGCAAAAGGCGAAGTATTCGTGACCCATGCTGGCGTCAACACTGTCACGGTCATATCGGATAGCAGCAATACTATCGTTGCAAACGTGACCGTGGGGCTCACTCCAGAAGAAGTGGCCTATGACTCTCACACGGGTGAGATTTTCGCATCCAATGTTGTCGACGGCACGGTCTCGGTCATTTCGGACAGCACCAACGCCGTGGTTACGACCTTGAAGGTGGGAGCCGGTGCCTTCGGCCTGGCCTATGACTCCGGCAAGGGTGAGATGTTCGTAACCAACGCTGGCGACAGCACGGTCTCGGTAATATCGGAGAGTGCGGCGTCGTCGACCACCACATCCAGTGCCACTACCACGCCTACCACCAGCCAAAGTCCGACCACGACTCAGAGCACCGCGTCGAGCACAACAGGCGGAGGGGGAGGAATTCCAGAGTTCCCGTATCAGCCCCTGGCCGCAGTGGTTCTGACCATCCTTCTGGTTTCGACCTATCTGTTGGTTAGACCTAGGACCAAACGTCCAACCTGACTTCGATAGGTTCAGACCCCGCCTAGCTTGCTGATTCGCTTCGCACCTTCGTATGAAGAGGCGCCAACATTAGATGTAAAGTCCCGGCCAGGGCGCCCTGGTCGGGACTCGTCGGTCTATGTAGGCGCCCAGATATGAGTAGAAGACTTGCGCGCTATCCTGATTCAGAACGTGAAAGACTATGCAAAGAGACGAATGACCTTCACCATCGATGAAAGGGAGGCACCAGCACGCGGAGAAGCAAACAGTTGCACGCAGGCTCCATGACAAGGTCCACTGTCTTCACGCATTGGAGGGGAGATCTATTCCTGATACGGCGAGAACGGTTTTCATGCGTGGGTCGGCCCTTGCCTTGGCGAAGAGGGGGGAGTACATCAGGTCGGTGGCCCGCAGCGTGTGGTCCTCGGCGGCGTTGTGCATGTACCGGAAGAATTCGTCAATGTCCCCGAGGGCGTAACGGATGAAGCCGGCCAGGGACGAACGTGCCCATCCGCTCTTGTGGCTCTGGTCAAGGGCTGCAATCATCTCCTCAGCCACATTTCTGTTCCCCCTGAGAGCCGCCAGGTACCCCTTGGTCAGCATCGTGAACTCCCAGGTCGGGGCAAGGGACTCCAGCTGGGCGAGCTCCCTTTCGGCGTCGTCCAGGTTCCCTTTGTAGGTATGGTAAAGACTCATCCATCGGTGAGTGTTCATCGGGTTCAGGTGGAGCGTCCTCCGCAGATGGTTGAGGGCCTCCGCCTCTCGTCCGGTGTACATGTAGGCTGCGCTCAGCCTCTCGATCACCTGAGAAGAAAGGGGGTCGAGCTGGTACGCAGTCTCGAGTAGGTGGACCCACTCCTCAGGGGACGACTGGATTGCCTTCACCGCCCCAAGGTCTTCGTAGGCGCCGGCCAAGTTAGGGTTGAGCTCAATCGCCCTGCGCGCCTCGGACTCCATGACTGAATACGGCTCGTCACCCATGAACGCCGCACGAGAAAGAAGCGAATGGGCCTCGGCGAGGCTCTCGTTGATGATTAGGGCTCGCCTCAAGAAAGACTTCGCAGTCTCGATCGACTCCGCCCAGGAGATGAATCCGCCGCTCCCGAGAGTGAGGTACGCCTGGGCCATCCCGACGTGGGCCCTCGCGAAGTGCGGGTCCCTGTCCATGGCCTGCTGGAAGAATTGCAACGACTGGCGCAGCGGACCCTCCTCCTTCGCGTACATCAAGTCCCTCCCCTGAAGGAAGTCCATGTAGGCGGTCGTGTCCTGGGTCTCCTTCTCGGGGGCTTCGGTATGCCTGGCCTTGAGGGCCCCCGGGAGAGACTGTGCCACCTTGTCTGCGATGTCGCTTTGGACCGCGAAGACATCGTCGAGGCTGGCGTCGTACTTGGAGGCCCATAGGTGCTCCTCGGTGTCCACCTCTATCACCTGCACAGTCACCCTGATCCTGTTCCCCGCCTTCCTGACGCTCCCCTCCACCACAGTCCCCACGCCGAGCTCTCTCCCTATCTGTGAGACGTTCATCTCCTTCTTCTTGTAGTTCATTACCGAGGTGCGGGCGATCACCTTCAAACCCTTCACCAGAGACAGGCTCGTGATCAGCTCTTCCGTGAGGCCGTCGGCAAAGTACTCGTCGTTGGGGTCAGGGCTTATGTTCACGAAGGGGAGGACGGCTATCCTGTCGGGAGGGAGGGGCTCGTTCCCCTTCTCCCTCTGGCCCTTCTCCCAGGGGAGTTCGAGCTTGTACACGTCGATGGGAAATGTGACGTTCTTAAGCTCCTTCGGCTCCAGCTTCACGAACCGGAAAGGAACCTTGTTCCTTACCTGGTCGAAGACCTGGGCACTGATGCATATCTCCCCGCCTGATGCCAGAGGGTAGATTCTCGACGCGATGTTCACCGCGTCCCCGTACACGTCCCCTTCACGATGGACAACGTCGCCTACGTGGATTCCGACCCTGACGAGGACCCTTTCGGGGGAGTGTTCCTCCTGTTGGTGGAGGGCCTGCTGCAGTTCGACTGCGCATTCGGTCGCCTGAAGCGCACTCTCGAACTCGACCAGGAAGGCGTCCCCTATTGTCTTTATCTCCCTCCCGTTGTGCTTTACAAAAAGAGGTCTGATAAGACTCCTGTGACTTTCTAAGAGCTTGAGAGCGAGCGTCTCGTTGGCCTGGGAAAGTGCGGTATACCCAACCATGTCTGTGAACATGATGGCCCCAAGCCTGCGCCCTTCCTGAATCAAGGTTCTGAGGGTCTCCGAGGGGGGCGTTGGATAAACCCTTTGCACCTCCCAGATGACAGAAAGGCACATTATCGGCGGGCTGGATTCGAGTTTCGGGCACTGCACCGGCCAGCAGCGAGAGGGAGGCGGCCGGTCATGAACGATACATGCCGCAGGGTTCCCGAATGATAGAGCGCCCTTGAATATTGAGAGGCGCCCTGGCCGGGACTCTGCAGTTTAGGTTCGCGCCCCGACAGACGGGAGCTGCGGGTCCGGAGGGATCGATTCACTCCTCCGCCAAACATCCACAGATTACTTGTAGTCGCTGTTGGGTAGATTAGTTGGGGCGATTCTCATGGTTTCTCGACGAAGTGCGCCCTAACGAAGTTCGTGCTCACTTCAGTCTGCAGGTCAATTCCTAACCTTGCAAAGAGGGTTTTCAGGTTCGCATCGAAGAATATGGACCAATTCTTTCCCAATCTGTGATTGAGCAAGATTCTGTGTGTCTTGCCATCAGACTCGTGATGGAAAGTGAAGAGTCTCCCGTACTTCGAAATGACCGTCTCGAAGATATGGAAGATGGAATCAAGATTGGAGCCCACGCCAAAGAACTGGAGGAGTTCTGAAGTTGACTCCATCGCGGCCCACTTCCCGAAATCACGGATTTCACCTTCATCAAAGTACTCCAAGCCCTTGATGAGGAAGGCCTTCCGTACAGTGGCGTATTCGAGTTCCTCTGCATATTGGTCAAACTCGATGAACTTCGTCAAAGAGGCTTCGACGAGTGCGTTGACACTCGTGTTTCCATCGAAGGCGATCTTCCGCAGCGCCTTGTCCATCGACGCTGGAATTCTGACGGTGCGGATCACATGTGTCTCTTTTTGGTGGCTCAGATGCGTCTCTTTTTGCTTGCTCAATTTCATGTTTCACCAAGGAACACTAAGATATAACCTAAACAATCGCAAGTACTCCTGTGCAAATTCTCGAAACCATCTTACAACATAACATAGGTTGTCATTCCATATTATAGAGTACTACTCCATAATACAATAATAAGGGAGAGGGCCCCTTTTCGGCTAGGAAGTAAGATGGTGGAAACGTACACGAGAAAGCCGGCATCAAGGCGGAGGCTGCGAATGAGGTACCTCCTGCCGCTCCTGGCCATCGTCGTCTTCTCAGGGGTATCCTACGCTGCTAGCGTGAATGTGACCACAAACACCTACCAGGGCGTGAACGGTGTCTACTACAACGTCGTAGGTGGCTTCACGGCGGCGAGCAACGGGTTCTCCGTGGTCCAGGCGACAGGAGCTGCTTCGACTCTGCCATGCACATGGGCGAACGGCGGTACTTGCCAGACGGCTCTGACGGCCGGGCACTGGTACTATTCTGTCACCCTTACCCTCAATGCCGCTGCCAGTCCAAGCACCACATACACCCTTACCGTCACTTGGAACACCGGTGCTGGCTATTCCACGCTCGGATTCGCCCTGACCGTTACAACGCTTGCATCCATCACTGCAGGCCAGACTATGACGTTCCTTCTGGATACTGCTGGAGCATCGTTCACCGCGCCGGCCGGTATCGTAGTCACGGTGGCGTAGACCCAATGGGGGACGGAAGCGAGCCTAGGCTCGCAGTGACCCCTTCTTTCACTCGAAGCATTCGTTGCTGGAGGTCGCCCGGACCTTGAGGCTCCTCACTATCGCCCTGCTCATCATAGCAGTCCTGGCTGTCCAGTCCTTCGCCACGTCCGTGACGGTCTCTACTACGAACCTTCAGACCAAGTACGGGACCCTGACAAACGTGTATTTCGAGACCGCATCCGGCCCGGGGAGCTCGACCCCCAGCACAAACACTGCCCAGACTCCTTCTGGCACGTCGGGCTCGTACTCGATACCCCAAGCGACCTCGGGGTACCTATGGTCACCCCAGTTCGTCAGCGCGACCACAGTCAGCGCGGGCAACTGGGTCTTCGACTTCTGGGCTGCGGCAGCTGCATACAGCTACGTCCCAATCACCCTGACCAACAACCAAGGCTCTGCCACCCCCAATACCTTGCAAGTCATTGTCCAGCCGAACCCATCTCTGTACTCAGCGTATGAAACCTCTGACCTGGGAAACATCGGGTTTTGCCTGAACACCCTCTGCTCGACGAAACTGTATTCATGGCTCGAAGGATGCGGGAGCGCCGCCCCCTACGGACCCTGCTCAACCGCGTCGACCACGGCGACCTTCTGGGTGAAGCTGACCTCATCCCTTGCCGGGAGCGGCGGCTCGCTCACGATCTACATGGTGTTCTTACCCACATCGACAGAGTTCGATGGGGCATATCGGGGAGAATCTCCCCATCTGTCGACCACCTACGCCGCTTACGACAACGGGGCGAACGTGTTCGACCTCTACTTCAACGGGAACACGGCGGTGGCAAGCTTCAACAATGGAGCCTCTAACACATTGGCAAAGACCACAGGAGTAGCCAATCCAATAGCTGGCGGCTCGTCGATCAACGTCCTCAGTCTGAAAGGATACGGCTCGTCCAACAGGGTGAACATGATCCTCACCACTCCGCTGCCGGCTGCCAATCCCACTTATGGGGAGATAGCGGAGTCGTATTCAGAAATTCAGACTGGGGACGCGGGCAACCTTCAAGGACTGGCCGGGTTTTGTGATAGCACCACAGCCGGATCAGGGACGATAAACGCCGAATCGGAGGTCGTGGGGAACGCCGGGACGCTGTATGGTTATGTCTACGTTGCGGCCGGGGCGGCTACCAAGGTAGCAGGAGGGGGCGTGGATGCGGCTCTCACCTGGTACTATGCCGGACTTGCCTACCCTGGAACGGGTTCGACTTCCTTTTCAGGGATCGTTTCGACTAGTTTCTACTCTGCCTATGCTGCCTCCACCCCTCAGCACCCGATCACCGGTTCGGCGCAACTGTACTGGTGCTCGGTAGGCGCGAGCGTTGCGGGCAACCCGGACGGGCTTTACTTCAACTGGGGGAGGGCAAGGGCCTCTCCACCGGGCGGCGCCCTGCCAGCCGTTTCTCTGGGCAGCCTTTCCTCTAACAAGGTCACGGTCTCGATCTACATCACAGGGTCGACCGGGACCGTGGTCACGACGGTGGCTAGCAACGTCCCCTCTTCTGTGCTCGGGACCGCTGAGGCACAGTACACGATGACCTTCGCCGAAGCAACTGTGAGCGTTCCCGCCAACGATTACCTTTCAGTGGTGGTCACAGCCTCTTCCTCCGCCGCTACCCTTTACTGGGGAGTGGGCCAACCCACCAACTTCCAGGTGCCCTTGAAGGTGTTGACATGAGGCTACCCAAGGGGCTCCCGAAGAGGCTTGGAATCAGCCTTCTCATCGCTTTGTTCGCCGCCGCGATACTCCTTCCGATCTCCATGGGGACCCTGACCTATCCGATGACGGTAGTCAATGGCAACAGCATGTACCCCGCGCTGCAGAACGGGGACCTGGTCGTCTTCCACTCGGCGCCCCAGGGGGAGATCCCCAACGGCACCGTCATCGTATTTGTCCAGAGCGGGACCGGGATATCGGCCCTCGATTCCCTCCTGAAGCCCGTCCTCATCCACAGGATAGTAGGCACGGTCATTCAGAGCGATAGGACGATCAACTATGAAACGAAGGGGGACAACAACCAACAGCCTGACCCGGGGCTCGTTCCCTCGGCCAGAATCCTTGGCACTCCGGAAGTCGTGATCCCCAAGGTGGGCCTCGTTGTCATGTTCGCCCAGTCCCCGCAGGGGCTCGTCACCATTGTGGGGCTGATCACATTCGCGTACATAGGGGGGAGTGAAGCAAAGGCGAAGAAGGATGAAGAGAAGGGGGCTTTCCTAGGCGCCCTTGCCCAGATGTCGCTGAACGGAGAGCTACCTGACGGGGTTTTCAAGAAGTTCGAGCTGGCAGTCAACTACATCCAAGACTTGAACCCTGACCAGATTACGGATGGAAGGGTCCTGGCGCTGGTCGACTGGATCAAGAAGGGAGGGTTGGATGCAGGGTGGAAAGTGAACAGGACACTCTGCCCTGTCTGCTCGACGACTGCCACCAATTTCGAGTGCTCTAATGGACTCCTCCTGACTGTCTGCCCGAGCTGTGTTTCAGGCCTCCCTAGATAGTTGAGAGTGATGGAGAGCGCCCTGGCTGGGCCTTCCCAGTTCAGGTGGGCGCCTGAACAAACTCTCTCGCGGGGATTGAGGCAATTGGTCAGAGTTCTGCCAGAGGGATTCCGAGCCTCAATTCTTCATCGCCGAAATTGTATCTAAACGACATGGACGAGAGGTAGCGACCGCAATTTGTCTTGCAGGCTGCCGTCCCTCTTGAGTTGTTCTGCAATGACTCCAAGATGCCCTCGAGGGCCGCCTTGTTCACCTCCTTCAGCTTGTACGGAAGCTTTCCGTTCGTCTTTCGCACTAGATAATCGTCTGCAAGCCGCCACCCCACCTCAACCATCGCCACCTGGTCCTGATAATTAGCGTCCAACAGTCCGCTCCTGAGGGTGTGGAAGTCACCTAGGGTCGTTGCCAGATACTGCCGGGTCGCGGCCTGCGGTGACGCTGTTTCTTTCTCTTCGGGATGATTCTTGAAATATTGGGCGTTTACGGCTTTCAAGTCCTCCAAACGTTCAATTACCTTCATCCATTCATCAAGTCGCGCCAAGACGCCCCATTCTATGTAGTTCACGACTTGGGGATGATGACAGTTGCCGAGGAACACAACCGATGGGTAGCAAGGGTCGGTTGGATTCATGCAGCGGCCGACGTAGGGGCTCAGCGTGGCCTTGTACCCTCCTGCCACAGGTGTGGCGGGTCCTCTGTGTGGGACAGGGTTCTTTCGGGAGACTGTAATGTCCCCTCTCTCTTCAGACGGGGCTAGTTCGGTTATGTCCCAGGCGTTGTTGAAATTGGGCTTCGAGCCATCGTCCCCAGCCAGAGGGATCCGTGTGAGGTATCCCAACTCTGTGGACTGCTTCTCCCTGCTCCAAGAAAAGAAGTCGTTCATCATCTTAAGCATGGCCCCCAGCACGTTATCGGTGACATCTGGGCCACAACAGGTCCCGACTTGTGCCTTGGACGTCTGTGGCGGGATGACGGTTGGGGGAGGCGGCGTAGCAGGCGTGCTCGGGCTTGGGTTGCCGACCCTGACGTCAGCTTGCAGTTCCTTGGGTTTGTCGGGGAACTCCGCGCCAGAATCCCTCATCTGGAGCGTTATCTTCGCGTCGCAGGCCTCCCCAGGGGCCCGCCAGACGACGACCTGACCCCCTTCCCAACCGCCTGCCCCAGGAGGTTTCCCGTGCAGCTTCTCGTACAGTTCTTTGAGTGGAAAGTCGCCCCTGTCCGCCTTCCAAGAATATGTGAGGGGGTCGCTCAGGACCGAGCCCGAGGTCGGAGAGGGGAGTTTGCAAACCTTGCCTGAGGGTGTGCACACGAGCCTGAGTTCGTCCGCGTCGGTGCCCATCGCCCCAAGCCTGACGAGGTCGCCTGGGTTGCAGGACAGAGGCATCAACGAGATCTGCCCCTGGATCTCCTCTGCCTGGGCCCAATCGTGACCCGGTACGCAGTCTGCGGTCATGTCCGGCGGCGGGTCCGGGCCTTTGACAGGCGGGCCGTCCTCTACCCAGTAGTTGTACAGGTATTCGTCCTTCGACGCCTGGCCTGCTGCAGCGGCCGGGCCGCCGGGGGCGGTACTCCTCGATATCTCCATCGTGATGAGTGAAGTCACCTCGGCGTGGTCTGGGGGCTTCGTCGTGTCGTCGTGGACAGCCTTGACCCTGACCTTGACTGTCTTTGCTTTCGAGCCTGACTTCGGGTCAACCCGGCCGGGTTGGAAGAGCACTTCGTCGCCCTTGTCAGACTGACGGGGCGTCCCCCGACTCTGGTCGACGAATCCGCCCTCCCCCTCAACGATCTCCCACTCGACCCGAAGCTTGGCCGCCATGCTGATCGTCTTCCTGCTCAAGTCTCCTGCTATTCCGGGGCAGGAACACTCCTGGATGAGCAGATGGACGTCGGTCGCCCCAGCTCTCAGTGGGACTGGTTCGTCCGGGGGGGTGGTGAACTTGTTGGGAGCGTCCTTGCTCCCTCCAGGAAGCAGGCCCATTTCCAACCTGTGATGGAGCCAATGTGACGAGAGAGCGCACCCTTCAGGTGCTCCGTGGGGGACGACCGGAGGAGGGACGGGCTCGCCACCCACCGGAATCCCTCCTGGACCTCCCCCCGGGCCGCTTCCTGGACCGCTTCCTGGACCGGCTCCAGGACCACTTCCAGGTCCCCCGGTGCCCGTGGCCCCCCCTTCCTCAGGCGCGCCGCCTGGACCCTTCGGCTTGTCGCCCGCAAGAATGATACCTCTACGCCACAGGAAGACAGCTGCTGCCACTAGGATTGTGAACCCCAGAAGGAGGACAAGCAAGACGAGATTCACGCCCCCAGTCGAAGATGACGTGGATCCCGGCGTGGTAGTGATGGTGGGGGTGGTGGTGTTGGAGCTTACGCTCGACGACGAGCTGGTGGTTGTGGTCGACGTGACCGACACGGGAGAATACGCTATGATGGTGTTCTGCGACTGAAGAGCCGAAACCCACGCCGGGTTGGGGACCAGCTTTGCGCCTGTGCTGTCTGTGGTGCTGCTGAAAGTGAGGTTGCCAATGGCGTCGAACCAGGTCGGAATTGACGGGGTCCCCAGCTTGGAGGAGAAGGGGTATCCAAACTGGGAGCCGTCGACAAAGGGGGCGGTCGCGCTATGACCGTTGGTGACGGAATATGAGAGAAACTGATAGTACTGGTGGTGGTAGGACGGGATGATGGTTCCTCCAGCGGTCTGCTTCACGGCGAAGGTTCCATTATTTGCCCACCTCTCGGAACTCGACCCGGGGGCGAAGATTGCCGCAGGCGAGACGTGCAGGTACTTACCCGTCGACGGGTCAATCCAATCTAACCAGTCGTGGGTGGGGGTGGTCGACAAAGGTTGCGTGAGGTTTGTTCCGACGTAGGAGTACAGAAGGCTAGGAACGGGACTGGGCGAGCCTCCGCCGATTACATTGAAAGAGACGTACTCCCCGACTTGGTAATAGTAAGTTAGAGAAATCAGAGAAGCGGAGCCTACCGTTATCACGGTGCTGTTGCTTGCACCCAGGCTCGCAGACGGAAAGACGAACCGCATGTCTGACCCGGGAGTCGGAGCGGCCACGATCACGCCACAGCCTGATTCGGCCACTACGGTGTGGGCGAGTCCATCGCCAGGTATTGTCGCGGGCGAAACGCCGCATCCACTCAGACTGAATGTCGCCGTGGGGGCTCCCCGGGGGTAGACCGTCAGGACGACCGGCACCGTCCCCGGAGGGCCAGCCGCCTGTGCCCTAGACGGAATCAGCGCGAGGAAGGGGGCCGCAAGGAGCATAATCACGATAAGAGCGACTAGTTTCGACCCGCTGCGAGGGCCCAACGTATGCAAAGACTGAAGGTGACTGAAGAACGTTGTGCAGTTTCTGACCGTGAAGTGATCAGCATTCTCATTTCATCTCCGGCTCTGTTCTAGAATGTTCCAGATAGCCCGGCTAGGGGCCGAAGGTGATTGGGTTCGAACCCATTTCTCGCTCCCAACTGCGCGCGACACCCTCTACGAGAATCGTCTTCCCTAGGGATTCCCTTCAGCAGGGAGGCGTCAGAGGTCTGCGTCCTGCCACTTAGCCTCGGCCTCTTCCTTCATCCGAGGCTTTAGGATCATCTTTGTGGCATGGGTGACGTCCCTGGTCCATGTCTTGCCGCACCGCGAACACTTGAAGGACTCCTTGAACGTAACTTCTTCAACTTCGGGCTCGACGTTCTCGATCCGAGCGTCTTTCACCACCATCCCGTCGCCGGGCAGGAAGCTGTCTGGCCCGACCATCGCCTGGGCGGAGAGGACGACCTGAGGCGTCGGCGTGGACTGGTTCGTCTCTTCCCCTACAGCCCGCCTGTCGACCATGCGAGAAGACCAGCGCATGCAATAGGGGCATCTATGGAGACGGAGCCGTTCCACTATCGACGGTTTGGAGTTCTCGGGCAGGTAGTAGATCTGGGCAAAGACCAGCAGGAACAGGTAGAAGAGGGCGACCCCGTAGAGGAGCAGACCCACGGCGCCTAGGAGCAGGAAGAACAGGAACGGGATTGAGGCTGCGAATGTCAGAGCCAGCGAGCGGATCAGGAGATGGCGCGACGGATAGTCTGGCGGCTCGGCGCCTTCATAATAGACAGACACGACGCAGTTTCGACCTGGAATCTAATGAAGGTTAGGGGGAAGCGAACAGGAAGGGAAATTGAAGTCGGCCGGGCGAGGGTGCGCATTGAACTTGAGGTTCGTATCCGGGCGACCCCATTTTCTATACAACCCAGATTGAACTCAGTTCGGTGAAAGCGACTCGATTCTGGCTAATCTTGACCATACGCGTGAATTGCTAGGAGCTCGTTCAAATTGCGTTCCTAGCGTCGCGTCCATGTCCGAAGCCACTGCCGATGTTTGGACGTTCTTCACACTCCCCAAAAGGGATTTATCGCTGGCGTGACCCGAACTCGAAGTCAGGTTTGTCCCAGAGTCAAAGGAGGCTGGCCGCGATCATGTTCACTGATATGGTAGGATACACCGCCTTGGCGCAAAGGAATGAGTCGCTTTCGCTCGCCTTGGTCGAGGAGCAAAGAAAACTCGTTAGGCCAATTCTCGGGAGACACAATGGTAGAGAGGTCAAGACCATGGGTGACGCCTTCCTTGTCGAGTTTCCAAACGCCGTGGATGCGGTCAGGTGCGCTTACGACATTCAAAGGGCGACCCGGGAGTTCAACCTCTCCCTTGCCACTGACAAGAGGGTTCATCTCAGGATAGGCGTCCACGTAGGGGAGGTGGTCGAGTCTCAGGGAGACATTTCGGGCGACGCTGTGAACGTCGCGTCCAGGATAGAGGCCGTTTCCGAGGATGGCGGGGTGTGTATCACCCATCGGGTATACGATCTCATCCGCGACAGGGTAGACCTTCAGCTCTCGAGCCTTGGGCCAAGGTCTCTGAAGAACGTTGCCGAGCCGATGGAGGTTTACAAGGTTGTGATGCCCTGGGAAGAGAGTAGCCCTAGGCAGGTCCTGCAGCTGGACTCGAAGAGGATAGCAGTCCTTCCCTTTTCGAGCATGAGCCCCGAGCCCAACGACGAGTATTTCGCTGACGGCCTCACGGAGGAGTTGATCGACAGGCTCTGCCAGGTTAGGGAGCTGGGCGTGATAGCCAGGACCTCTGTGATGAACTACAAGGGCGTGAAAAAGAACGCCCTTCAAATCGGGAGTGAGCTCAAGGCAGGTTCGCTTGTAGAGGGAAGCATCAGGAAAGCGGGGAACAGGATCAGAGTCACCGCCCAGTTGATCAATGCCAACACAGAGGAGCACCTTTGGTCCTCCAGGTACGACAGAGAACTGGAAGACATCTTCGCTGTGCAGACGGATATAGCCGAAAAAGTGGTGGGGGAGTTGAAAATCCACCTCCTTGACTCTGAGAAGAAGGCGTTGGAGAGTAGAGCAACTGAAGACACGGTTGCCTATTCGTATTACCTGCAGGGGATGCAGCTGGTCCACCGACCAGAAGGGGGGGAGGACCCGCTCAGAAACGCCTTGAGCCTCTTCGAACAGGCGGTGGCTAGGGACCCTAAGTTCGCCAGGGCTTACGCAGGAATTTCTGGTTGCTACCTTTGGCTCGGCAACGGAGGTTACATCCAGTTTCAGGAGGGGATCGATAAGGGTCGTGCAGCTGCCTTGAAGGCTCTGGAGCTAGACGAAAACCTAGCGGAGGCGCACAGCAGCCTGGCCTCAATCATGGGGATGGCAGACGAGGATCAAAGCTCTTTGCTCCAGCTCAGAAGGGCCCTGGAGCTCAACCCCAACTTGGCCGATGCCTATGTCGAACTGGCCAGCGAGTCAGCCGCACTAGGAGACTCAAAGGAGTTTGTCAGGGCGGCGGAGAAGGCCTACCAGCTGGATCCTCTTTCACCAAGGGCGATATCTACGCTGGGCAGAGCTTACTTCTTCACAGGTAGAAGCGAGGAAGCCATGGACCACTGGAAGAAGACGTTTCACTTGGAGCCGTACCGCACGTATCGTAACATGTTCGATTACTATGTAAGCAAGGGAGACTACGAGCAGGCGGAGGAGACCGTGAGGGAGATGGAGAGGATTGGCCCGACCTTGACCAGCACATACCTGAACAGGGGTTATCTTGCGGCCTTGACGGGTGATGAGAAGACAGCTCGGGAGATGATCGCAAAGCTGGACTCTGGAAAGGGGCCAGGATGGATCGGCGCTCCCCAAGCAGGATTCATCTACTTGGCCCTTGGAGACAAGGACAGATTCTTCGAACAAATGTACAGGGCCGCGGAAAATCACACCTTCGACCCCGTCACCGCGCGCTACCATCCCCTGTTCAAGAAGGCTCGCGAGGATCCCCGCCTCGGGGAGGTCTTCAGGAAGGTTCACCTACCCTACGAGGGCTAACTTACCCCTAGCGATCCGGCGGCAGCGACCCCCGCTTTCCGTTGAACTCAGGACAAGTTCGGTTCTTGGATAAAATGGGTTGATTCTGTCTGTCTGGGACCTTCAAAGACTTCCCCGCGGGATTGCACGAATGGATTTGCACACCAAACTGGTCAAATCCCTCCAGGCCCGCTGAGAGGGGTTTGGAGCTTCTGCGACTCAGCTAGCCTTACTTCTTCAGTCTCGCCGAGACGACCCAGAGTATTCCGGATACCCCTGCCCAGGTCGCAAGGAGTTCACTAAGTTGCGTCGCCGGGAACGGCCCTCCCCTGTTTAGCAGTAGGAGAGCTCCGGTTCCTGCTATACTTGTCCATCCGACCAACGCGCCCAGCCTAAGTCGAATCAGGCTTCCCACCTGGAAGAAGCCTCTGGCGGACATCCGAGAAGAGGATGGGGGCCATTCGCTGTAGCTGATGGAAGGAAGCGGGCTAGTCTCCTTTGAAGCCGTTGCAGTCTCGTGAGCTACGACCACTGGTGCATTGGCTGGTTCGGAGCCAACTTTGACTTGGGGGGTGCCAAATACGTGTTCCTGAGGTTTCTGAGACTCAACGCTCTCTTGATATGGACTCTTTTCAGAGAAGGGCAGATTCGAGGAACTTGGAACTGAATCCGGAGAGAATGGAAAGATTATCGTCGTCTTTGCCTTACCCTTCCGTTTCATCGTCCTGCGAGGGCTGGATTTCCTATGTCGACCGTCAGCTGACCCGACACTTTGACGTTTCAAGCGCTGTCCTTCCAGACCTCTCGAAATCGATTAAAGCGTTCTTTCCGTTCTGGGAAGTATCAGTAGGGATTATTCTTCCATATCGTCGTTCCCCCGTCGACTAGATTAGCCAGGAGAGACCAACGCGATGAGAAGTCTTTCATCTCCGAGCCCACGTTTCCCAGTCCACCCTGATGTCCCGTCGGGCCTTCGGTATCATCCGATTGACGCTCCTCGCAATGCGCACGCTGGCGTAGCCCATTCAATCCACAGAACAGTGGGCCCCCGTCAATTGTGACTCTGACGTGCGGAGCGGGATCGGAGTCGGGAGGGAAGCATTATATCCTAAAGTTGAGAAGCAGCCTTACAAGCCTTGGCCAACGACAAGCTAATCGGCGGAGGCATCCTCGCGGGAAGCATAATCGGAGTAATCGTCTACGGGCTCCTGATATGGTACTGGACTGTGCTCGTGCTCGAGATAAGCGCCTTCCTCGCGGTGTTCGCCCTGCTGGCCATCCTTGGCTGGATAGGGTACACCATGGCGACCACTCCTCCCCCCGAACCCATCACTGACATCCCAGAAATGCCCACCGGGCCGGTACCAGACTCCACAGAGCAGAAACCGACCTAGTCAGCCGAAGAGAACCTGCGCCCATTAGGACCGAGCCTTCAGTGGTGGTTCTAAATGACTGGCAGTCATCGTGCACAGCGGAAAGGCCCGAACAGGGGCCCAGTGGGTCTAACGCCTAAACACCCTTCCTGGCGCTCCTAGGGCGTGGTCTCAAAGCAGGGCAGGAACCTTGCGCTGGGAATCGTCGGAGGCCTCGTCGTCGGGCTGGTCTCCTCGCTTGTGAGCTTCGGGGGGGTCCCACTGACCTACCTCTTCCTCCAGGATAACTCCCTCGTCTATCGCGGCTGGTACTGGCAGCTGTTCACCTCCCTTCTGGTCGTCCTTCCAAACTCGCTCGGAGTCGTAGACGTCTTGTTCAACGCCCTGGCCGTGGTCTGGCTCGACGGGCTTCTGTCTGACGCGTTAGCGCCGGCCGAATACTATGCCGTGTTCGTCACCTCGGGGCTGGCGGGGAACCTGTTCAGCCTCCTCAACGGCCCCAGGGAGATAAGCTTCGGCGCCTCTGGAGGGATCTTCGGGTTGCTCGCAGGTGCGGTGGCGCTAGACTACGCAGTCCAGCGTCGGGTCAACTACAGCCTGCTGAGCTGGTTCCTCCTGGTGTTCGTCTTCAGCAGCTTCGGGCTTTCCTACGTCGACTGGCTCGCCCATCTTGGCGGGGCGCTATTCGGCCTCTCGGCTGGGTACGTGCTCGGGAGCAAGCGGACTGCCCGGTTACTGTAATATGGGAGTGCCCCCGACGCCTGGCATCGCATCAAATGGATTGTCCTTACAAGGGGCCAGCATTCATGACAAGGCCCGGCCAGGGCGCCATTTCAGTGAAGGGCAACGGGCTGTGCAGGTTGGGCGTCTTTCTCCACAACCACCGCGGTCCCGTAGGCGAGAACCTCCGTCATCGCTCCGCCCATCTCTGATGTGTCAAAACCAATGGAGACGACTGCGTTTGCTCCTAGGCTATTTGCATGATCGGCGAGGCGTTGGAGGGCTTGATGACGTACTTGCTCGAGGAGCTCCGTATACACCTTGATTTCCCCGCCACCCCAGGCCCGGAAGAAGGCCCATATGTTCTGCCCCAGTCCCCTGGACCTTACGATTAACCCAAATGTCGCACCAACGACACGAGTCACGTGATACCCTGATACGAACGGCGTCGTCACGAGGAATATGTCAGGCGGGGGCGTGAACGGCTCCGGCACGGTGGGGGATTTCAACGGTTACCGATTCTTCCGAGGAACCCTCGTAGATAAACACGGTGAAACTTACCGTGGCAACCGAGAGGGCGCCATCGAATATTCGAGGGCGCCCTCGCTCGCCAAGTCTGTAGAGGGCGCCCGCCTAGAATTTCAAGGCCCAACCGGGCGCCTATTCCTCAACTATGTCTCCCGACGAGAAGGATTTCTCTCCCAGGTTTGCGAATCCTATGCTCGCGCTTGGAGGGTAAGGAGATGAAGGAGACACCCTTAGCCGCTGAACGTCTCTGACGGCTCTGGATATGAAACGCTCGTGACTAACGTTCTTCCGCAGTTCAGGCAATTCACCACAGTCTCGACGCAATTCCTGTGATACCTGGATCCACACTCGCACTCGGCGTAGGGCTCGGGCTTCTCACTCTCCAGGATCGACCTGATCTCCTTGCCGCAGTAGGTGCAAGTCCTCATGTGTTTGACGACATCCCTGATGGTGAAGACGCCAATGATCTTGCCCTTCTCCGTTACGAGCATTCTCCTGATTTTCTTCCTGTTCATTACTTCTACAGCTTCGCGGAGCGGCCTGTCCTTGTCGATTGTCACCGGAGGAGATGTCATCACTTCCTTCACCTTGACGGACTTCGGGTCCAGGGATCTGGCGACCACCTTTCTCATCACGTCCCTTTCAGTCAGTATCCCGATGCTCTCGCCTCCCCTGGTGACCAGAACACTACCCCTGTTGTTCTCGACTATCATCTTGGCTGCGTCAAAGACCGACTTGTCCTCGTCGATCTTGATTAGTTCGCGCCTGGCTATGTTGCCTGTCGGGAGGTCAAGAACCATGGCCATCAGTCCTTCGGGATTTATTTAAACAAGAGACCCGCCGGTTCCGTGCAGTGTAAAGTCGATTGACTGCATAGGGGAAGTCTCCAACCTCATCTAATGGTGGGCCGCACTTCTCGGGTCAGTCATCGCTAGGATGATTAACACAATAATATTCCTTCCAGATAGGTTATTGCGAAGTCACGATCGCCGTGACTAGTAACCTGACCAAGAACTGCCTCGCGAAGCGTCGGCGGCGATCGTCTTCAGACCGGGTTGCCTGAGTCTAGTAGACTTGGCATAGAGGCGGGCTGTGCTGTAGGACTCGTAACGGGACCCAGGTACCTGTAAGCGATCGCCCAGAAAGCCACGACCCACACAATGAACACGAAGTACCCAATGTAAATGTGCACGAAGGCCCCTGCGTCGACGCCCAAATACTCGTAGGTCAAGAACATCGCAAGGAGCCTGACGATATTGACCAGAAAAGCTCCCGCAAAACCGATGGCGAAAATCGGGATTGTCCGAGACATCTTAGGCTTTAGGTCTAGCAGAGCCAGCGTGGAGAGCATGCCGAAGGCGAGGATCCCTTGCAACCCGGTACATGGCCCCGATACGTCTAGCAACAATCGCGTGCCATCGGGCGCGGTCATAGAGACAACGTGACCCGTGGCCGTGGAGCCGACACCCACTGCGTTAAGGATCGACGCCATGACCCCGGCCAACCAGCTCTGCAGAACGACGTAGTTCGGAGTGAGGCTTTCGATCTGATAGCCGAGCAAGAGGATTATCCCATAGGTGGCCGGGACCCAGAAGAACTTCAGAGACCTGATCCCGTATGAGGCGATAATAGCCCCGACAAAGATTACGAGAAGGTCGACGATTCCTACGCTCGACTGCCTAAGCGCGTTGAAAGCGTAGTCCGCAACAATCAGGGTAGAACCCAAGAAGACTTCAGCCTTCCCAGACCGCCGGGAAATCTCCTTAATCCTGTCCCACCTGAAAATGAACCAGGCGAGCAGGACTAACACGGTTATGATGAAGAACTCGTAATCCAGGCCCACGCCCGGAATCGCCAGCGGCAGCAGGAAAGTGGCGGCTATGCTCAGGACGAATGCGTGAGCTCGTGTAAGCTTGATCGTGGTAGCTTCGTATGAAAGGGGCTGACTTCCTATAAAAGCGTGGACGGACAAAATCCACGAAACATAGTTCTCATTCCGTTGGAATTAACTGGTGAAGGGGAGGCCTCCAAGTGGTGTAAGGGGGTCGCAACTTCTAGACTTGAACCAACGAAAAGCCATATTTCAATTGCCAAATAATCCCAAATGCTTATACTGATTAGAGCGACACTCCTGCATGTCGTTGAGCAAGTCGCGCCGGTCAGTAATCATTACTTCATTCGCTTTCTTCCTCTTGGCGATCGCGTTCTTCCTCGCCCTGGGTTCCGGATTGCCTGCAGGATCTTCCAACTCTGCGACCAACTCACTCCCCTCCGGTTTGACAACTACCACCCCACACCCCTCTGGTTCAACAACGACTGTAGCCCACTCGCCTGACTCGACCACAAGTACCCAGCAATCCACCGGTTCGGACACGAGCGCCCAATCCGTTTCCTCTACCGCAACGTCGACCGATAGCAGCGATTCTGTAGGTTCAACCTCCGATTCGCACGGCAGTACGACTGTCGTCGCGACAACGACCGACGTGAGCACCAGTCAAGGAACCGCTCTGACGAGCTCAGCCTCGACTGAGACCACTTCCACTCAGCATGTCCAGACAAGCACCGTAGGCACTAGCACGGAACAAATTCAGACAAGCGTTGCTGGCACCTCCACGGGGTTGTTCGGAGCGCCAGACCAGTCCACCACCACGGTGAATACTCAATCCAGCTCGACGGCGGGTTCCAACTTGGTAATTGTTACCCAGACGACCACGACTACGCATGGTACCTGTAGCGCCGCGGAATGTGCGCCGGGCGTTCCCGAGTTCCCTCTGGGCCTCGTGCCGGTACTCCTGCTCTCAATCTCGATCCTGTTTCTGGCGCGAAAGGTGGCCTTTAGTCATCCAGCGGGGATCCGAGCCTAGACTGGGCAAACACCGCAAGGGGCGTCAGGGAAGACAGACCGAATAGCCAAATCCCGTATGCATCTGGCTCAAGACCTTGCCTGACCAAGATTCTCTTTGACTACGAGTGGTATTTGGCCAAGGCCTCGTGTTAGGCATGCTGCCCGACATCCGCATTCATGACGCCTGGTTCCAGCTTCCCCTTCTTCCCTAAGATCGCGCTGGCGAAGTCCCTCCGCCGGCTACCTGGAGGCGCCACCTTGTCCGCGTAGCGCCTTCTTTTCTTCGTCGGCCTCTCATCCCAGTCCGCTAGCCAGTCAAGGAACTCGCCAAGTCCGGGGTGCCCGGCAACGACACTTTCCGGTGTAGAGCTAATGTTTTCCTTGATGAATCTCCAGGGGATTGGATAGTCCTTCGGGCCGAACCACCCGGCCTCGAGATTCTGTCTTAGCACCATTAGGGTAGGGGGGGAAATGTCGAATCCGTTTTGGCCCGCGTCAACCCCAGAGACTATTAGGGAAAGTTCAATCGCCATGCATTTGGCGCACTGCCCGCAGTTCAGCTGGTTGCTCGCGAGCCTTGCTCCCCTCTTCCCGGTGCAAACCCTGAGTGGAATCGGGCTGCCGCGGTTCCTCATGAATGGAACGAGGACTTGGGAAATTTTTTCTACCTTGCTAAGGTCGTAGGAATCGTGGATTACCCGAGTCCCTCCCCACCTAACCTTTTCGTCGGTCATTGGACTGGACCCCCACGGTTCTTGGTTCTTCTTCGTATATGACGCGGCTATCATGACGCTGCCAATTTGGTTGTGGAAGGTGTAAGGTGCGCATGCGCCTAAAAGGAACAAGCCATGGGCGAGTTCCTCCCACCAGCCATGCCTAACCAGCCCCTTGTAATCAGCTTTCAAAGCCGCTAGGTTGACCATGTCTATGGCATTGGTCTCCACAACGTGAGCCTCCAGCCCCATGCTCTTGATGAAAGGTTGGATCCGTCCCCTCACCCGAGTCCAATACTGCTCTTCATGGAGGCGGATGTCGGGGGTCCCCCTTACGGTCATTAGTGACGGCCTCTTCTCATAGTTCCGGATAAGAGAACACGTGGAGTCAACTCCCCCGCTGTACAGGAGGCAATAACTATCTTGGCGCCACTCCGAGTCGTTCTTGACAGGGTGCGCCCGGATTTTCCCCGAGAAGTTCATCGTTGGGAACATCTTCTTGAACTCCAGGGCCACTTCCGGCAGCGAGTCTAGATACTTGGCGTCAACGTCTCCCACCCGAACCTCCGCACCCGTCAACCATCCGAATGGCAGGAGCAAACCCAAGAGAGGGATCGACAGAATGGAGGGGGGAACTGATTCTAGGGGGAAATCATAGTTCAGGTAGAAGAGCCCGGTGGTAAGGTACCTGCTGAGAGACTCGTGGTATGAGACTCTGAAAAGAACGGTGCCGGAATGGACCTGGGTGCTCTCAAGCTCGATGAACTTGTCATGATTAGAATCATCGTCGAAATAGTCTGCCTGATATGTGGGATCAGGTTCCATTCTGATTCGTCCTTCTCCTCTTCACGCCGGTCGCAATCCCCAGCCCTGCCATTGCTTTTGACAACCTCCTCCGTCGGCCTTCCGCTCGAAGCAAAAGGTCGGCTGCATGAGCCACATTCTGTCTCTCTGACTCCTTCAATTTCTCCAAGCCAACCCGTAAAGTCTCCCTAGGATAGTTCCCGGCGAAAACCTTCTCTGATAGACCTTGGAGCGTTTCCACGGAGCACTGGTCGGGTCTGAGTACCCACTCGGCCGCCCCAATCGACTGCATGAAGCTCTCGACTTTCGAGGCATAGCTTACCGCGATCGTGGGAGTTCCGACTGACGCTGCCGAGATGACAGAATGAAGTCGCATCCCCACGACCAGGTCGCTCTGGCTTACGAGCTCCATCAACTTGCTAGTGGATGGTTCGCCTTCGAGGATGGTAGCGGCCTTCTTTTGGGTCATCCTATCAACTACCTCCTTTGCGACAACGCGATCGTCGTCCCTCGACGAAACGGTCCGCATGGGCGCGAAGACTACTGATGCGGCACGGGTTTCAACTAGGATGTCGAGAAACTCCGCGAGGTTGTCCTCGAAGCGCTCCCAAGTTCGGATGTCTGTGGTTTCGTCCTTATTCACGAACCAATGCCGCAGGAAGACACTGACTTGGGGCGAAGAAACATGCAAGGCCCTCTGTCCGTACCCAATCCCAAATTGGTCGGAAATCGTAACTCCAGGATCGCCAGTCACAACGCACTTCTGGACCCCGAGTTCGGCGAGTCTTACTTGAGAGTCCCTGTCACGTACGCAGACGACACTTGTTTCATTCAACCTCGTCCTGAGGGCATCCTGCCCCTTTCCGGTATACACGTCCCCCACCCCTATTCCGTAGGTCATCGTCGGGACCCCAAGGAGCTGTGCAACGTCCAGAGGTTCAAGCCCTTTCAGCAAGACCGCAGCTGAGGCGCCATAATCCATTAGGATCCCACCACCGCCCAATATGAACAGGTCCGCGGAAATGAGAACTCGGATTCGCCTCAGCCAATCGAACCAGCTCCCCCTTTTCATCACGCTTGCCACGCCGAAGCTCTGAGACGTTTGCCGTGGATTGTCCGAGAAGACGACGAAAGTCGTTTCCGGGAAAGCTGCTCGCATTGAGCGAAGCATGGTTTCGAGTATGATTTCGTCCCCGAGGTTGCCCTTTCCATAATATCCACAGATGACAACGTGCAGTCTCTTGCGGTGCTGATTCATTGTCAAGGTCTAATCCTCCGCCGATGGCACCTCATTAGGATTTCAACGGCGGAGCCACAAAAGGTCAGGGCGCCTAGGACGACCTTCTTCCGACTCCTCTGTACGCAAACCCGTTCCTAACCGCCTGCTTGGGCGAAACTAGGTTTCTCGCGTCCACCAGGGCCGCTCTCACATTGGCCAAGGAAGCAAGGACCCCCAGATCCAGTCCCTTGAACTCTGAATGCGCGGTCCCGATTACTACGCAGTCTGCTCCTCGAACTGCGCCTTTCAGATTTGCATTCACTTTGATGCCGAAGACCTTCTCCCCCTTGAACATGGGGTCGTATATTGAAACCGCCGCGCCCATTTCGCCCAGGCGCGAGGCTACCCTCTCAATGGGTGTCAGCTGGGTGTCCTTTATGTCGGGCTTGTAGGCCACTCCGAGGATCGCCACCTTCGAGCCCCTGATCGTCTTCCCCACTTCGTTCAGGGCCTCGCCCACCAGCTCCACCACGTGGTCGGGCATCCTGTCGTTGATTTCTCGGGCCATCCGAATGAGATATGGGATGTTGCCCGCCCTGACGCCTTCTGAAATCAAGTAGTAGGAATTCGAAGGCAAGCAGGGGCCCCCCACCCCGGCCCCGGGGTAGTGAGGCATGAAATTGTACTTTGAAGCGCAGGCGTCTATGACTTCGATGGCATCAATCCCGATCTTCTCGAACAATAGCGCGAATTCGTTGGCGAGAGCGATGTTGACGTCACGGAACAGGTTTTCAGTGAGTTTGACCGCGTTTGCAGTCTTCGGGTCCGCGACCCTGATCGCCTTGACCCCCAGGGCCCCCTCGTAAAAGGAGATGACCGAGTCGGTGGTCTTCAAGCTCATCCCACCAATGATCCTGGGCAGCGACTTCATGTTAGCGAGTATGTTCCCCGGGTCAGAGCGCTCCGGGCAGCTTGCAAGTCCGAAGTCCTCCTCTGCCTTCAGGCCAGACTCCCCCTCCAGGATTGGTCGCACCATCTCTTCAGCTACGCCCGGGCCAATCGTGCTCTCGATGACCACGGTGCTCCCCTTCCTCAGGAACTTGCCTATCGTGTGCGAGGCCGACTTGACGGCCGAGTAGTCCGGGGTCTTGGTCTCGTCGACCGGCGTGGGCACGCAGACCAGGATGAAATCGGCATTGGTTATCGCCTCACCGGGTTCAACCGTGGCTCGCAGCTTCCTGTTCCTTACGACCTTCTTGACCAATTCCGGCAGGCCCGGCTCATCGGAGAACTTGCAGCGGCCGGCGTTCGTGTTCCGGACGACGTCGGCGCTGACGTCGACCCCCACGACTTTCGCGCCAGCTGCCGCGAAGACTGCGGCCGTAGGGAGGCCAATCCGCCCCAGGCCTAGAACTGCGATCCTGACTTTTCCCTGGCGAAGGAGGCTGGCCACCTTGCCAGATTCAGGTTCCAACGCGACAACTGAGGCCTTCATTTGCTTCATCTGGCAGACTTCCCCTTAACTCTGTTTCGCCAGAAGAGCCCAGCCAGCAAGGCGAACGTAACGGAGCCAACCAGCAGCGGGACCCGGTACGGGTCTACCTGGATGTATTCGAAGGAAAGAGGGGAGAATGGCGGGAAGAGGCCCGAATCGACCCCCAGGTGCGCCATAAACGAAGACGTGAGTATCAGTTCCAGATCAATCCGCCTTAAGACTATCGCCGCAGAAACCAGGGCGAAAAGAAGGAAGACGAAGGAGTGCGCGGGTCGGATCGGTTGGGACAAACCTAGGTAGGCTGGGATGTGGTCCAAGTCGAGCAAGACGACCAGAAATGGCGTCAGGAGGAACAGTGGGAGCCCCTTGCGCCCATAGAACACTGCTGAGGCTGCCCCCAGCAACAGTCCGAAGAAGGCCAATTCCAACAGATGTCCCGGGATTGTCCCCAAGGACCGGGTCCCACCAACCTGTGCCCCAGGCGCCGCGACCGCCATGCCAATGCCGGTGAACGCAAGGACCAGGACGCCATAGATCGCGGCGAGCATGATCGCCGACCTCGTTAGGCTCAATTCACTTCTGAGAGCCAACCAAGCCCCCTGATAGACCTAGCATCAGTTTGGAATGCCGTAAGAGTGCTCTGGCTCACTGCCAAGTCCCTGACCAATTGAGCGTAGAACTTCCGACAAAGAAGAACGCTCCGAGAACTCTGGCTCCCGCAGCGACACCTGCCATATCCGCCGGCGCCAAGCAATTCACCCTTGTCTGACTGTGAGGAGGCAACCCGGCCGTAGCGTTGAGTGTGCCTTTTCCACCGCTCTGTTGGAAGATACACGCTGAGAACCTCACCTCCATGTCTCCGTAGTTCAAGACGGTGATGTTGCAGCTTCGGTCAGACGCGATGCAGTTCACCGAAGTCACGTTTACTGCCGCGTAGGGTGCCTGAATTAAGTCGACTGTCGACGTCACGGTGACTGTCGTGGTCCTGACATCCAAAGTGATAACACCGCGATTCGCCAATTGCAGATACACTATCAGACCGGCAAAGAGAACGTCGATAAGGAGCAAGACCGTTACAACTTTCTGTCTCAATTACAATCTCAACGGGCCAGTTCCCGCCCGCACGAGGTTACCTCCCTACTAAAAAGACTTGATTCTGGGATCGCACTCTCAAGGTCCATTCTTGGGTCTTGAGCATCTGCCATCTACATTCGATAGAGGCTCAAATCAAAACATTTTCATTTTGAAAGCTTTCATGGCATTAACTCGACCGGAAATCCCTGGGACCACTGTTTCAAGTGAGTCACGGATGTATTGAACCTAAGGCGTGGCTGCCTGGGGCGGGGTTCTCTGAGGCTCCGCCCAGCGTTGGTCGACTAGCTTCCAGCCTACTCTCATGATGTAAGGTGAGAGAAAGGTTGTGATGAGCGTGATGACGCCGATCATCGGGAGGACGAACGCGCTAGTGGCGGCAACATCTGCACCCCCTTTCGCCACCACCAGAGACATCTCGCCCCCGGTTCCAGACAATCCGACGCCTGCCTTGAGCGATAGTGACCGCTGGTATCCCTGGACCGTTGCAGCGGACACGCTGAGAACGAATTTCATGGTAACTGAAGCTAACACGAAGATCAGCGCCGGAATGATGAAAAGCGGAATCAGAAAGACGTTCATCAGCGCGCCCATAGATACGAAGAAGATGGCAGAGAACATATCTCGTAAGGGCCTCGAGATAACCCTTGCAGGGTCGACCGCCTTCGACTCCGCAACGACCACCCCCGCAAGGAACGCACCTGTCGCCACGGATATCCCGAGCTTGCTTCCGACGACGGCGAGGCCGAACGCAACGCCAAGCATCGCAATCAGCAACAGCTCCTCGTTGTTCGACCTGGCAACGAAGTTCATGAACTTGGGGATGGTCCGAGAACCGAGTAACACTGTCCCTCCGATGAACAATGTAACCAAGCCTGTCGAGGTGGCCAATTGTAGGACCGAAAGGGTTCCCGTCGACGCTATTGATTGAAGGAGTGCCAACGCTGAAATCACTACGATGTCCTCGATTATAGAGATGGCTACAATCAGAGAAGCCGCCTCTTCTTTGACCATGCCGAGTCCCTCCATGACCTTGAGTGCAACCACAGTGCTCGTGACAGAGATGGATAAAGCGACGAAGAGTCTGTCAAAAGGGGAGAACCCCAGGGCGTAGGCGACGAGATAGCCCACGGCGAAAGTACCCAGGGCTTTTGTGGACGCAATCAGGGTTGCCTTCCTTCCAATCACCCTCAGCCTGTTCATGGGGAATTCGAGGCCGACAACGAACAGGAGCAGAATGATTCCAATCTGGGCAAAGACGTTGACCGCGTCCGGATCCAAGAGGAGGCTCCCGGGAGGGGTGTAGGGTCCAAGAATCATCCCCGCGATAATGTAGCCTAGTACCATGGGCTGCTTGAGTTTGAAGGATGCGAGAGCCATGACAGATGCGACGACCATGATTAGGGCCAGGTCCTGTATCACGAGTGTCGCATCAATGGGCAGGAACGATCACCGCCATAGAATCCATCAAGAACTAGTTGAATCTTGAGCCGAAGATAGGCTACTGCAGGTGGAGCGGCACGCACAAGGCTCATCCATTGACTTTCGAATTGGAGATGCATTCGGACCCATACAGCCGCACCCCTTAGCCGGGCTAGTCCAAGCAAGCTCAGAATGGACTCTATTCCGCCATAATCGCCCAAGCAGAACTACTCGGAGATCTCCGTCGGCCAGCTATCCCACCGGACATCCGGGAATTGAATCCGTTCGAGGACTGCGAAGTCTAGTGGCTGCGCGTGGTGCGTGTAGTGGTCACAGTGGTCGTCGAAGTGACTGTATTCGTGGATGTGACTGTATTCGTGGATGTGACCGTACTCGTTGATGTGACAATGCTAGTTGAGGACTGGGTCGAGGTGACCGTCTGGGTAACAGTGGTCGAGGTAGTGCTGGTGGAAGTCGTCGTACCCGTTGTGGTTGAAGCGACGGTCAAGGTGGTGATGACCGTCCTTGTTATCGTCGTGCTCGGCGAGGTGGTGACAGTCGTAGTGGTCGTCCTGACAGAGGTGAGTCCGGTCCCCGAAGTCACAGTTAATGTTTGAGTGGAGGTCACCGTCGATGTCGGAACTTCGGACGCCGTTCTGGTGACGCTCGATGTTGAAACCACTGTGGCTGTTGATGTGTCGGTAACCACGTAGGTAGTTGGAGTTGATGTCAGCACCACTGTTGTGCCAACCGTAACTGTCATCACACACGCCGCGACTAACACCCCCCATTGCCCCGGGGTCACCCCCATCCTCTTCTTCGCCTTCGAGACTGCTGCCAAAAGCACATTCATGGCTGCCGGCCCAACCTGGGCCATTCGCCAATGCTCAGGAATGCCGGATAACCGAAAACACACTCATAGCCCCTTGAGCGTGCCATTCCCAACTCACCCCGGCACTCCAATTAGATCCAGAGGGTCACTGCTTATACGAATGAATGTGGCAGCAATTCACGAACATAAACCTCGGATTCATGCTCAAAGGCACCGATGTTATGGATTTCACGCCTCCCTCCTTCATTTGGATTCAAGAGAACCAGCAAAATGAGCGGCTCGTCCCCCATTTCAAGGGCCGTGTGAACCCGAGGGGGCCACCAATTCTTCCTCATTGTGGCCGCTGATGTCGGGCGCCTCATTTATCTCGCCCCCTTCAGTCAGCTCAAGCAGGGTCCATCTGATTGCCAGAAGGGTCTCGTTTAGGGGCTGCTTGGGAGGTCTCGGCTCGCTCGGGTCTTTCGACTTGATCCAAAGATGACAGGTGTACGGCCTGTGTGGTTCCTCCTATCCCGCCGTTCAAGGATTGGCCGCTTTGAAGGGCTCAAGAGACTTTGCTCGCCCGGACGGAGACCCTGCCTCCAAGCCTAGGAGAGTGCAGGACCATCCTCATGTTAGGTGAGAATAAATAGGCGGGTCGGTCTACTTCGCGACATGAAGTCTGGAATGTGGGTGATCCTGCTGGGCGTACTCGGTGTAATCATCGGCGGGGCAATGTATGCTATAGACTGGCATAGGACCATCGGTACAGGCGGCATAGGGGTCGGAATAGTGCTCCTAGTCGTGGGGGGGTACATGTTCATGCAGAAAGCCAAGCCTGCGCCGGTCGCGAAGCCCGCTCAGACGACGACCTACCCGTAATGCGCGCGTGTCATCAGGCCGTGCCCTTTTGGTCAGATGTTGGCTAGCCAGGGACGTTTGCCTTTCGTCGTTCTAGTCCCGATACGCTGAAGCGCTTTCTGAATTCCGATGCTACTTCTTCCTCTTTCGCGGCGTTGTCTATTCTGAGAAAGATTCTCACCTTGATAGAATCGGGCGTTGTCGACACCAAGTATATCTCCGGTCCGTTACCCTTCGGCGCAGAATCGGTGAAGTTCTGCCCTAGATCTTCCATGATCCTTGAGACAGCCAGGGTGAATTGCCCAAACTCCACGCCGCGATCAAGTTCCAGTTCGACGGGCACCTTCAGACTCCCACTCGTGGTCCTGTCCAAGAGCAAGTCAGAGGTCAACTTGCTGTTCGGGATGACAACTATCTCGTTCTGGGGCGTCACGAGCAGCGTGTAGAGCCCCTCTATCTTTGCTACTCGTCCGTAGGAGCCATCGGTCGTCCGAATCCAGTCTCCGATCTTGAATGGTCCGATCGCCTTGATCATCTGGCCGGCAAACCAGTTGTTCGAAAAGTCCCTCGTGGCCAAGATCAGAAAGGCGCCGACGAGCAAGATGACCACGGCAACGACGATTTCCGAAGCGCCAAGGACAGGTAGTATCGAAAGTATCCCAATGATCCAAATCACCGTGGATCCCACCCTCCCAATCTCATAGGCAGAGCTCCTGCTTCGCCTTCCGATAGCCTGCACGACAAGCCTGCCAAACCCGAAGGTGATCAGGTACGTGGTTGCCAGGATGACCGCAGATATGATTATCCTTACGACGATGTCTGTGACGGAGGAGGTCGATATCGTTGACGACATTTCTCTACTCTCAGCTCTCCTCACTTAGCACCCTCACAACCTCTTCAACGTCGTCCTGCATTCCGATGATGAACAGCTCGTCGCCCATTTCGAGGGTCGTGTCTTCGAACGGAAACATGAGGTTTCCATCACGTATCAATCCCGAGATCCTTGCAGACTTGTTTTGGAACTTTGAAATCGGCTTCCCAATCGCGCTCGAAGTCGCCCGAAGGGTTGCCCTTGAAATGAGACAGCCTCTCTGCACGTCGTGATAGATCATTCGATCGGCGCCCGAGTTCAACGCTCTCTTGGCCTCATCCAGAACTTCATCTTGGGCACATATCACCCTGTTGGCTCCGCTGGAGCGTATTTGGTCAGAATGCTCAGATTCTCTTGTTATGGCGAAGACTTTGGGGATTCCAAACTGTTTCTTTGCAAGATCCACAACCTTTCTGGTGAGCTGGTCGTTCCCCATAGCGACGATCAGGGTGTCAGCCTTGTCGATGCCCGCCTGCATGAGGAGGTCGGGGTCCAGCGCGCTGCCATTGTACACCTTTGCGTCGGAGTTCTTCGAAATCCACTCGCATTTCTTTCTATCTTCCTCGACTACGGTCACATCCTCCCCAATTTGAGAGAGATAGACAGCGAGCCTAGACCCTATCACGCCTCCACCGGTAACTAGCGTTGGCAAACTCAGAAGCACTCAATCTTCAAATTCTTTATCCGGGGTATCTCTCATGAGCTACAATCGTTACCTAATGAAAGCGAAAATCAGCTCGATTTAAACGCTTTTTAGAGATGCGCCAGACCTTCGACCCCTCCGATTATTCCTATGCAACGTAAACGAGGACAGAGTCTTCGAAGGGACATCGGTATCCTCGGAAACTTCGCTTTCGCCTACGGCGATGTCGCCGAGGGGGTCTACTTCACCCTCGGCCTCGTGTTGCTGTACGCTGGCGCGGCTGCGACATATGCGTACGTCTTCGCCACCATTGCGTACGTCCTCACCGCCATTTGCTACGCTGAGTTATCAAGTTCCTACCACCAGGCTGGGGGAGCCTTCATCTTCGCGAAGAAGGCCTTTGGCCGTAGGGTCGCATTCCTAGCTGCCTGGGCGCTGCTGTTGGATTATCTAGTGACGACTGCAATCTCCGCAGTTGCCGCAGTCGGATATGTGGGGTACTTCTTCCCAGTGCTAAACACCGTAGCGGGCATTGTAACCGTCTCAGTCATCCTTGGACTGTTGGCAATCAACATCTTGGGGATTGGGGAGTCTGCGAGATTCTCGTATTTCCTGGTCATGTTCGACCTTGTCGGAGAGGCAGTGGTGCTGGCGATTGGTTTCGTCCTTTCCTATCACCCGGCATTGAATGCTCCGCCGGTTCTTGGGAGCACCCCTACCTATCCGAATCTTCTCTATGCAGTAACCATCGCCATGTCCTCCTACCTTGGGATTGAAGTCGTCTCTCAGAGTAGCGGAGAGACCAAGCATGCCGGAAAGAACATCCCACGGGCGATTTTTCTCATCAGCATCGCGGTGGTCGCAGCAACATTAGCCTATTCGACACTGGCGTTGGGCGTCGTCCCATATCAGGCCTTTCAGAACAATCCGGCCGCTATCAACTATCCCGTTTCGTTCATCGCGTCTAGGCTTCCGTTCGGATGGGTTCTTGGCGGGCTTACAGCTATCCTCGGAATCTCGGTTCTGATTGTTGCTGCCAACGCAGGAATTGTGGGAGTCTCTCGGATCACCTATGCCATGAGTGATGAGGGAGTCATCCCAAAGGTTTTCAGCCGTCTGCATAAGAGGTACAAGACCCCCTTCGTCTCAATTGTTGTCTTCTCATCGATTGCAATCGCTATCGTCGTCGCCTTTTCCGCCGAGCTTGACATTCTTGCGGAAATGTACAACTTTGGAGCGTTAATCGCCTACATGATAGTGGGTCTAAGCCTTATCTCGCTGCGAAACAAAGAGAAAAACCTCGTTCGCCCCTTCAAGGCCCCTTGGAGCATCAGAATCAAGAGGAAGACCCAAAGTGGCGGGCAAAGAGAGTATGAGGTCCCGATCCTCGCCGCAGCATGCTTTGCAGCAGATCTCACCATCTGGCTGTTGGTGGTTGTCCTTCATCCGATCGGAAGAGAAGTGGGAACAGTCTGGATAATCTTGGGGTTGCTAATCTACTATCTCTATTCCAGGATCCACAGGGTGGAGACGACCCCGCTCCCATGATCGAAATGCCCGCCGGGAGGTAAGGCAGTTCCTGACCAGCACCACCTTCATCCTGACTCACCTCTTCCACCTGGCATTCTGGCCGCAGTTCCGAACCTTGAAATACCGTCGCACAAGTGTGGAACTTCATGCAAGTCATTCAAGCAGGCGATTCGCTGGATGGATTTGCAAAGAGCTTCTACAGTGGTAGGAGCATGATATCGATAACAAAGCGAACAGCCAACGCGAAAGACGGCGAGCATGTTCACTTGATGACTCAGGAATCAACCTTTGTTCTGGCGGGAGAAATCGAGGTCCTGGCAATCGGCAAATGGGAAAGAGTCGGCGCATCCTCTGGAGTAGTCTTCGACATAAGGGAACCTCATGATGTCAGAACCCGGGCTGATGCTCCCGTCGTCAGCTGGCCTGGTATCGCCGAAGGAATCGTGGCGGTAACCGCGACAGAGAGGGTGGTTCCGCCCTCCCTCGACATCTTCGAAGACGAGGTCGATATGGTCGTCAGAGAAGACCAATTCGATTCGCAGGTTCTCTCGGACCCAGTCAACAGATCCTATTGGAGCAAGGGACTCCAACTTGACCCTGGTAAGAGCCAACGCTTCTGGGACATTCTCGCACGAAACCAGAAGAAGGTCGAATCACTTCACAAAGTCTTGAACATCTAGCTAGGTTATTGTTTTCGGACTCATTTGGTGCAAATCAGAATGGATAGCTTGAAGACGAGCCCCAAGTTACGCGAAGGCAACCAATAGGCCACGAGTGTTCCAGCAATTCATTATCATGAATCTCGCATTCATTGTTTAGAGGTAGGATGTTCTAGATTTCGACCGCCAATTGTTCACTCCAAAGTCCTCGCATCTTCACATAAAGTGCGAGGAGTGGAACGACGAGGGTCGGATGCGTGTTGACTGACCAGGGTTGTCCTGGTCGTGGTGGTCAACTTGCTGGCCGCTACTTGGTCGTGGACAGAACGTAATTGAGTTTGTAGTTGGAGTCAGTCCATATCCAGTTCCGGAGCGTGGGCCAGTTCCACAACTCCCACGATGGCTGGCCTTTGCCGCCGTTGTCTGAGTAAATCAGTACGAAGGAACTGCCAGGGGACGCATCGACGATAGAGCGAACGCTTGCCTGGGTCCATGCGGGGTTGGGAGTATTGCCAGAAGGCACTCCTATCTCCCCGTATCCTAGCCCTATGCTCCGGGAACCTGCGAGAAGCGCGCCAGGAACTGTCCCTCCGAAATATGGATAGATCGAATAGTCCAGGACTGGGTCGGAGAGAAAGTTGGCCTTCTGCGTGGGGTCGGCTATGTTGGTGCATCCCGCTTTGTTTACGATGCTCTTGAACGTGGTGACCTCCGCGACGGTGTTGCCGTAGTATTCCCGCTCGTATTCACAACCAACTATGCTTGTATGGCTCCCGAGTGCCTGCATGTACTTGGTCAGGAGCCCAGCCTGGTCCCCAATACCTCCAATCGTCTTTCCCGAGAGGTTGACGAAGAAGAGAATCACTATCCTCACGTTCAGCCCTTGGGACTGTGCCAGGCTCGCCACCTGTCCCAACCACTTGGATTCCCCCAGCGCTCCCCCCAACGTGCCAGCGTATGGGCCGTCAGGTGTCATCGCCGTGGCAAAGACCATGGCCGACGGATACGGCGCAGTCAGGAAGTAGTTGGTTACGAACTGCTGGGGTGACCAATGTAGGCCTACCCCGCTCCACATGTCCCTCTCATCAATCCAGAATCCGAGCCTGTGCGTTGGTTGAGCAATAGCAGCGGGGACTGAGAGAAGACTGACTACGAGGATAATCGCAAGGAACAAGGGGAACTTCGACATCGACTAGTACTTCCTTCTTGGGGATGTTCCGGTTCAGATATAATTGCCTGTGTTATTGAATAACACGAACATACAATATCCATGTCATACAGAGAGATAAGCCTATCATGACACATTGAAGGAACGTATTTGCATTTCCATCAAGCTCAGATGCAGTGCCATCAACGGGTGGCCAATTCTCTCCCCCTCGAGTGAACTTCGCGATCTTGACGAACGATTGAAGCAAGCGAGTAGCATCGACCACCACCGGCTCGTTCGAGCCTCCCTTACTGTCGGTCATGTCAAACTTCGTGTCCCACTCGTCCACTGTTCGACTCAGCCCAACCACCCAGCCCGACCAAGACGACCCTCATTACCTCAAGAATCAAAGCAGCCCACCACCTGACCCACTCACGATGTGGAGCAGTGAAACCTTTAATTCCCCGCGCGCTTGAAAATTCGGATGACATTCGCCGCGCGAATGAAGACGTGGACAACGAAGAACACTTTCTGGGCAGCCATCTTCGTAATCGGCATAGTTTGTGTCGCTTCTGTTGTTAGCGCTCTTGCATACCTCGACATCGCAGGTGGCGCCACGACCAACGCCTGCGAGACCCATTCATGCACTCTCCCACTTAGCACAATCACAACGACGTCGACGGCAACGACCCAAACCATAACGACCACGACCCGAACCACCCAAACCACTCAAACGATTCAAACCACAACAATCAGGACCCAGACCACAATCATCACCAACAGGACAATAACGACGACTCGAACCGTAATTGCAACGTACAGGCTCGGATTCTGGATTGATGAGAGGGACATGTGGAGCGGGGTAGGCCTCAACTGGACTTCCCAGCAGTTCGTAACTAACTACTTCCTGACTGCGCCCTACCCTTCAGCGATGCTTTTCGCGACAGCCATGACGCCTACTGGACCGAACGCGCCAAGCGCGATAGGGGAGGCCCTGTGGCTCTCACGGGTAGCGAGCCTGGCACAGTCCCAAGGGCTGAACGTGAGGATAGTGATTCTCTTCTTCGTCAACCTCTCGGGAGGAACCATCAACGGGGTTCCAGACCAGACCACTCTCCTCACCCAATACATGAGCGCGCTCGGAAGCCACACGAATATCGCTGGCTGTGAATACGAGCGGGAATACTACGGCAACACCGTCGCGGAGGTCGCTGGATTCAGGACCATCATCAACGGGGCGGGTTACACCAACGTAGTCGACCCCTCGATGATGAGCAACTTTCCCTCTGATCCGGTTTTGGATTACTCGAGCTATCCCTACTTCGGAGGGACTATTCCCAGCTCGCTCCCCTCGGGCTCAAGCAGCATAGGGATAGGATATGGAGAAACTGGTGCTCCAACTGGTTCGACTCCGACTCCAGCGTGGACTCAAACGAGCGTCCAGGCCATTGTAGACACATCTCCAGCCGATCCCTACGTCCTGGTATATGCGGGCGCGGGATATTTACCCGCAGGCCAACCGTCAACGCGGATGTGGAACTGGCCTACGCTCAGAAATTGGATTTGGACTGACTCCAACTACCAGCAAGACTTCGTGCTTTCCACTTATGGATGAGCGCCATACTCATGGAGCCCTAGGCGATCACTATTATCGACTCACCATGCGGAGAAGGCAATCCGCCGCCTACGAATTCAATCTGACGAGGTCAGGGTTTCCGAAGCTCACTCTATCATGTAGGTGGTCTGCCGGCAGACTGGCGGTTTCTGCAGGTGCCCCTTCTATTGCAGGGCGCCAACCAGATAGTAGTGCGTCCCCCTACAAGCGTGGTGCTGGGCGCGCAGAAGTGCGTGCGAAGTGACGGGGTCGACCGATTTGGCTACCATGGAGCAGTACTAGCACCGAGGCGCCTGTGCCGGAGATGAAGATGCCCATATGAATCGCAGTTGGCAGAACTGTCAGAAGGGAGAGCATCTCCCAATATCCGCTGGCGAGAAAGATGCCGACTGAAGAGACGACCAAGGCCTCGGCCAGAGGGAGCCTAGTGCTGGAGAAAAGCTTCCTCAGCGGCAGCAGGAGGCCGATGGCAACGGCCACTTGGACCACCTTGGTCAAAGGGGAGGGTCCCGATGAAGTCACTGCCGAGACTCCCAAAGGCATCCACCCCGCCATGCTGAGAGAAACACCATAGCCCTGAAGTGCCAGAGCCATCCAATTAGTCATTTCATAGAGCCAGATGCCCAAGAACGGTATGAAAGCCGACACAACGAGATCGGCGACTAGCCGTCTATGCCGAGACACTCGAATCAGGCCTGGTTCGCGCTTAACCAGGGTTTAGGCAATCATGACCTAATCCAACGATTGTTCTTGACATTTCACCTGATTCGGCGGCCTCGAGGATATTCGTTATTCCGAGTCGAAGTAGTATATGCCTTGAAAGTCTGGTCTCCTCCGAAGTCTGACGAAAACGAAGACGCAGGCTATGGCAGTTGCGGCCCCAACGGTTGCGAAGAGAGGATAGCTGAGCAAGAAACTTACTGTGAAGGTGTGACTCCCCAGACTGTTTGGGACAATCTGTTCGGTCACCCCCAAATAGCTGACAGTGGCAGCATATATCCCGAATGGGACTCTGAATCGGACTATTCCTTGGGCATCGGTCTTCATTGAGAAGCCGACGCCGGTCGAAGTTGTGACGTTGACCATCGCACCCTGGAGCCGCAAGCCATAGACGTCGGTGGCCCTGACGACCTGTGGATAAACGGCGAGCGGGAAGGCAATGGTTTGAGGGAAGTTCACGCTGAACACGGATGCATTGTCCATCACCACGTTCGAGCCCGACCAGGACACCGAAGTCAACTTGTAGTTGTCTCCCTCGATTGCCCACATCGACAGATTCGGCCCGAGCTTCTGCACGCCGGCAGGCCCGTCTAGGGTGACGGCCTGAGGCGTCAGAGGGCTTCCCCCAGCGTCTGTAAAAGCCAAAGACACCAAGTATTGTGAATGATATTCTGGCGCCAAATACCCAGTCTTGTTAACAATCAACGTGATGGTCGGTGATCGGGAGGTAGAGTCTCCAGACCAGTGGCTGAAGTATTCGCGCACCGACGAATCAATGTCGCTTTGGATCGCGGTGATATTGTGAATCGACCCAGCTGGCCAGGAGAATGTCACTGTCTGGGGGAAGGAAGTCCCATCGACCCAGACCCCACCAGCAACGTTCTTGTCTGTCTTGACGGTCATATCGAATACCGGTGCTGAAGTACAACTGGACAACCCACATGAGGGACCGGAGGCAGGAGTGAGAACGATGGTGAGTGAACGTGGTTTGGTCATGGCAAATGGGGTCGAGGAGAACGTTGTGGCGCTTGAAACCGAGTTGGTGCCCGAACCATCCAGCGCCCAGCCCGTGACCTGGAACCCAACTACCCCGACCTCGCCGGCAAATGAGACAGTGGTCCCGGAGTCGTACCAATAGCCGTCCCCCGGAATGCTGGGAGACGTGACAGACAGCATAGAGGTCTCGGCTCCGTAGTCGAGGGATAACTGGTACTGAGCAACGGAGTAGAGTCTGACAGTATGAGATGTATCCATGAGTACTGAGATGCTAGACGCAGCAGGAGTTTGAACGGTGGTGTTTCGTCCGCCGTCAAGTGACCAGGAGATCACCCTGACCCCCGATCCTTGGCTTCTCGAGCAGACTCCCGTGAATTCGACGGTCGCCGTGGAGCCATCCACATAGGACCCTGCCCCAGACGAGACACAAACGCCCACGACCGAAAGCGTGTACGATGGCGTGCCCTGGGAAGTGCTTGTTCTTGTCGGTGCCGGCTGCGAGGTTGTTAGACTAGGACTGCTTGAAGTTGACGTCGTGGTCGCAGAGCTGGTTGTGGTTGTCGAGGAAGAGGTCGAAGTTGGACTTGTAGGCGTTGTCGTCGACGTGGTGGTCGAACTCGTTGTTGCTGCCGAAGAAGAGGTCGAAGTTGTCGTTGTGGACTTGGCCGTGGTCACAGTGGAAGTAGTTGTCGTGGTGGACTTGGAGGTGGTCGCCGTGGAAGTGGACTTCGTGGTAGATGTTGAAGACGTTGTGGAGGTGGAACGAGTGGTGGAGGAAGACGTGCTAGTCGTTGAACTCGTGGAGGAAGTGGTGCTGGTGGAAGTCGTGGTCGTACCGCCCCCTCCCGAAAGGGTGGAAAGCACGAAGTTCTGCTGGTAGCTGGGGTCATTCCATATCCAGTTCCGGAGCGTGGGCCAGTTCCAGAGTTGATAGGAAGGTTGGCCCGTCCCTCCGCTTCCCGAGTAGAGCAGAACGTAGGGATTGGCTGGAGATGTGTCGACAATGGCCTGGACGCTCGTTTGAGTCCACGCGGGGTTAGGAGTATTGCCCGTCGGGGACCCCGTCTCCCCGTACCCGACCCCCATGCTTCGAGAGCCCGAAGAGAGCGAAGAGGGGATTGTCGCGCCGAAGTAGGGGTAGGTGGAGTAGTCAAGGACAGGCCCAGTTGAGAAGTTCGGCACCATTGAAGGGTCGATGATCCAAGTATAGCCCGCCCCTTGGACTATGTCTCTGAAAGCGGTGTTCTCCGAGACGGTGTTACCGTAATACTCGCGCTCGTACTCGAAACCTGCAATGTTCGAGTGAGTTCCGAGCGCGGCTACGTATTGGGTGAAGAGCGCAGTCTGATCCGGAACGCCATTGACTGTGGTTCCGGAGAGGTTGATGAACATAAGAAGTATTATCTCGACATTTAGGTTCGACGACTTGCATAGACTCGCAAGCTGCGAGAGCCACGCGGCCTCGCCCAACGCACCGGGGTTATTGGGACCTCCAGGGGTCATCGAAGTCGCCCAGACCATGGCAGATGGGAACGGCGCGGTATTGAAGTAATTCGTTATGAACTGCTGTGGCGTCCAGTTATAGCCGATGCCGCTCCATTGGTCGCGCTCGTCAACCCAGAAGCCCAAGCGCGCTCCGCCTGATGCACTGACTGGCGCGACTGTAGAAGTCAGGATCATCGGATAGAGTGAGGAGACCACCAAGATAGCGAGAACAAGTAAACTTGAATCTTTCTTCCTCAAACAAGCAGATTTTCATGTTATTAGGCTCATAAGTGGAATGGATTTCAAACGAGGGTTCTGAATCTATGCTTCCACTTCCGACATCTTTCCATCCGAGAGGCTTCAGTACCAGAAATCTTGCAGGCAGGGGAGGGGATTTATTGAATAATTTTTGCCCTTGTTTTCGCTCCTCGGGGGTCATTAGGAGGGTCAAGATCAGTCGGCTGGTTGTTCAACCTATTGCCTTTCTGTACAAGTCCTCGAATTCCACAATCACTTTCTTTGAGTCGAAATGCTCTTCTGCGTAACGCCTGCCATTTTCGCCGAACAACCTGCATTGAGTGTCGTCTCTTGCGATCCGAAGAATCAGTGCCGCTAGCTCGGCCTGGTCTCCAGGAGGAAACAAGAGGCCGCAGTTGGCGTCTGTGATGATCTCTGACGGCCCAGGCGTTGCGGACGCAATCACCGGCTTCTTCATGCACATTGCTTCGGCAACGACGTATCCGAACGCTTCTCCTCCGGCAAGGGAAGGAACTACGACCACATCGCTGTCCTCGTAGCGATCAATGAGCTGTTCGTCACTGACCTCTCCCGTCCATCCTATCGACCCTGCTATGCCCAACTTCTGAATCAGCCTTTCGAGGCTAGGCGCAAACGACCCACTCCCCACAAGAGTCACTCTAAGGGTTGGGTATTCATGCAAGACCACGGGAAGGGCACGAATCAAGGTCCCAACGCCCTTTCTTGACCGGAGTCCGCCCACAACCAGTATCTCGGGGAAGTTTCCTTCGGGCCTCGCGCGACCAGAAGGTGAGAACTTGGCCACATCCATCGGGTTCGAAATCACCCGAATTCTCTCGGCGATTCGTTCGCCGCAGAGCTCGACAATTGGCCCCAATGCCCCTTTCGTAGGGACGGTCGCGTATCGAGGAAAAAGGGAAAGGACACGTAGTATCCCGCGGGCTTTCGTCTTAACGGCCCTCTGAGGGTCTCCAGATCGCTTTGATTCAGCGGGCAGCCCGGGGAAGGTCACGATGATCGGTCGAGAGAAGAGCGACCCGAATATCGAAGAGGCTAGCGCCGCCGTGCCGACGGAATGAATCACCTCGATCCGCCAGCGCCGAATAGAGACCGCCAGAAGCACCAAGGATTGAATCACGAAGGAAATCTTCCCGAAAAATGAGGAGCTAGCAGAAATGCGCATGATGTAGACTCCATTCGCGCTTTCGCGAGCAGGCAATGCCCCTGTTCGGCGGGTGAGTACAACGACGGAGGATCCTCCTGCGCTCAGGGAATCAGCTATGTTTCCAATCAGCCTCGCCGTCCCGTTTCGTAGCGGCGGGAACGATGGGGTGACAATCAGGACTCTCAATTTCGTCAAGCCAGGCATCCTGTAGAAGTTGGAGGTCCCGTTTGAATACAAGATGGAAGTGTTGTCAAGGTCCCCCGCTTCCTCTAACCCCTGATTTGGGGTTTTGGGCGAAATGGTTTGACATGAGTTCAAAGGAAACCCCCCCTCACGCTAGGTTGGTCGCAACAATTTGACTCGGACTTGAAAGTTGCAGGAGTGGTTCTCGTCTCGCTTGGCAAGAATTAGACCGAGGGCGGCAGGGATGACCCAACGGATAGCCTTAAGCCCAAGAGTTCATGCCATCGAGTGTCATGGTGTCGTCGGAGACAACGTTCGAGGCAGACGAATTCGACCTAATGTTGCTCGAAACGTTGGTCCGCCATCCCGAGATGAACTACAAGGACATCGCTGAATTGCTCCACTGGGACCAGCGGACTGTGGCAAAGCGAATTAGGACTCTCACCAACGAAGGGGTGCTGAAGCAAGCTGTCGAAATAGATTGGTCGAAACTCGGACTTCGGGCTCAGGCTTATGTCGGGTCGACCACAGTTCGTGGGATTGGGTATGCTCACAAGCTCAACGAGCTCATAAACTCCGACCCCAGGATCGTTACATGTTACGAGACTCTTGGCTCCAATAATTACACGATGAAGGTGATTGAGACAGACATGTTCAAGATGAGAGACTCGGTCCTTCGCGACCTTGACGTCCTTGCTGCTGAGCTGACAACCTCGCTGGTCACAAAGAAGCTTAAGCAAGACTACGCGTCATTACTACGCTACCTGAGGGAAACGAGGTTCCCTAGGAGTAGGGTTCACAGCGACAAAGTTCACAAAGGTCCGACCCAAGATTTGGCCGCACGCTGAGATGCCTAGGGTCGGTTCAATCGAACGCCCAGGAAGTCCCGAGGACCATTCTTGAAGCTCGAATCGACCTTGAATTGACGGACTCGTTTGCGATGTTAGAATCGAGGATCGCGATGCGCCTGTTTGACTCCAGCCCTCGAGAACCCGGCAGAGACTGGAACCTTGTATGTACCAGGGAGTCATGCGCATGAATATCGGATTCATGTCAAGTCGACATGATGTTCCTGATTTTGGACAGTAGTTGTTCTACTTCGCATTTCGCTTCCCCAGCTAGCTCTTTCTGACACTCCGAGGGAAGCGTTTGTTGGGCCGACCCCATGGATGAGGCCCTTCTTGTACTCCGGACCATGACAGGTCTCATGGATGACCATTACCTGAAAAATACTAATTCCAACACATATTCATAAGATTGGTGCAGTGAGCCATTCAGAAGGCTGGATTGCGTGAATGAAAGGGTGCTTCTTTAGCGTGTCAGCGGGATTCCGCCGCTTTGGATCTGGGGCCACAGTCATCGCAGCGCTAGTGGCCACTGAGGTTTACGTCGGTTACAACCAGGCGTTCGACTACTCGACCTTCATGATCGGCGTTATTATTCCTCTGGCAGTAGGGTGGGCCCTCCTTCGCCGAAGGGACAACAGATTCCTCTTGTTCGCATTCGTCGGATACCTTTGGTCTGTCATCGACGATGCCCCGGTGAACTTCGATTCGGTCCTTACCTGGCCGGAAGTCACGAGGCTCAACCCCCTTCTTCCTCATCTTACCCTCGAGCTCCTCCTCCACCTGGCAACACTCGTCTTCCTTTATCTCTCTGTATGGGAGATCTCGGATGGTGCCCTCCATTTGCATGATGGGAGGCTGTGGATTTACATGCTTCTCGGGATTGCGTTCATCCTGAGTTACTTTCAGAACATACCTCTTCACTCAGTGCAGTCAGCTGTCAGGTCCTCGTGGTATGAACTGGACGTTCTCGAGCATCTCGCTTCAGTCCTAGTCTTTGGCCTAGCCCTGTTCGGCGCCAAGAACCTATGTTCTCCACGACGCCAGGTTCCCCCCGCGTACTCTCCTGCCGAGCCAATCGAATCATTCATTGTCAGTTCAAAAGCACAGTCATAGAATCGGGAAGGGGCACTGGAATCTTCACTCAGCAGGAGCCTAAGAGGATTTGACTTACCTCCTTCATCCTCAAATGTAGATTTTTGGGTGTAGCGTGGGTCACTTCGAGCGCAAGGCCTCCCACGATAGGCCGCGGGAGACCGATGGGCTGAGATAGCAGCGCCTGCCAGAGAAGTGCCCATCTGGAAATAATCGGCTTCGCTGAGCCAATGCAAGTCGCGTCCTTTCACAAGAGAGGTCTCATGGGGCTCCATAACCTCTTAAGGATAGTTTAGGAAGCGATTCTGTGGCCCGAGCGAGTCCGCAGGATGTTGGTTCCAAGGGGGGGCCGCGAGTCGCATTTTTGTTCAGCGGGAGAATGAATTATCCTCCCGACATTCACAACATGAAAAATTATTACGTGTCCGAGGAAATGAAAAGGCGAGGGCTCACGGTCAATTGGGTGCAGCTCGGAGGACCCAAGAAAAGATGGAACAAAGACGGGATACAATTCGCCGTGCTCAGGGCTCCAAGGGGGGGCCACCTCCCCGAGGCGCTCCAAGCTCTACCTCTAGCCTTGTACTGCGCCACTCGAAGGATTCAGGTGGTCTATGAGGACGAGTGGCTATTCCTTAGGAAGAAGCCTTGGGCGCGTCTGGCGTGCCAGATGATCTTGCGCGGATTCGGTGTGAAGCTTGTTCTAGACCAAAGAGACCCCTACGTGGATTTCGAGATCGCCGCGGGCGAGTTGAACGAGGGGACGAAGATACACAGGCGGCTCTCTTTGATCCGTTCGCTATTGCTCAGACAAACTGACCTGATTATCCTGCCTTCAGAAGCGTACTCCGAGCTTTACATATCCGAGGGCATTCCAGAGAAAAAGGTACTTGGGATCTTCAGGGGGATTGATCCGGAGGTTTTCAAACCACAAGTCAAGCCAAACGACGCGAAATCTAAGTTGGGGCTAGAGGGTAGATTTGTAATCGGCTGGTTTGGCTTAATGCACTCCTATCGCATGATAAAGGAAATCATCGTCCCACTCATAGAAAACCTAGCGAGAGAGATACCCAACGCTCACTTCCTGATTGGTGGAGAAGGACCGCTGCTTGGCGAATTTGATAGGCTCCGAAGCACAGAAGCAGGTAATTCATTCACCATGCTTGGAACAATTCCTTACACCAAGCTTCCTGACTACATAGCAGCAAGCGACGTTACTATCTGCCCCGTAAGCACGAAGTTCCGATTCTCAACACACTCCAACTGGCTTAAGATCGCCGAGTCCGTTGCCGTAGGCACGCCGATCATTGCGACAAAGACTGAAATCAGCAAGCTTGACTACTCACACTTGAAGGGCGTCGTCTGGGTCGACTCGGACTATCAGAGCTTTCTGAGTGCTCTGAAGAACGTCCAGAAGGACCATGGGCTTCTCCACTCAGAAGCGGAGGATCAAGCCAGGCATTTTGAAGCGTTTTCCATCGAATCGAGGATTCCCAGGATTGTGGACAGGGTTCTCGCGCTGGTTCACGCAAAGTGAAGCTGGGGTCAAGGCAAAGGAATTCATGTGATCTTGCGAGCACCGTGCCAAAGCCGAAACATCACCCTTGATGACTTGGGAGCGAAGGGCTACGCACTCACTACCGCTGACCTGTCGATGTCGCCGACAGTCAATGCACCGCAGAGACCCATGGCCGAGTCGAATTCCCTGATTAGTCTGCGCAGGACCTTCCTTACCCCAAGCTCACCCGCCACTCCAAGCCCGAAAAGGTAGGCCTTCCCAACTAGCACAGCGTTGGCGCCCAGCGCCAAAGCTTTCACCATGTCAGTTCCCGACCGGACTCCGCTGTCCAATAGCACGGGGAACTCCTTCCCAACAACCTTGCGGACTTCGAGAAGTGCGTCCAGGCTCGCCACCTCCCCGTCGAGGCTCCTTCCTCCATGGTTCGAGACTATGATTCCGGCGGCACCATTCTCGACCGCGAGCGCAGCGTCCCTCGCATCTAGGATACCCTTGGGGATGACCGGAAGCCTTGTCTGCTTTGTAAGCATAAGAAGGTCGTCTAGGGAGAGGCCAGGTCCCAGCCGAACCTCTTTCCAGAGTTTTAGAGCTTCTTCGAACTGCCTTTCGGGCCTTCCGCCAAACTTTGCCCCGAAAACTGGGTCGCTAAAGTAGACCTCGTAACCGGTCAGATCGTATTCGTGCCCTCGGGGGCCGCTGTACTGAGGGTAGTTGTCCGCCTTGTCCACTGTGACGACGATAGCCGAGTACCCCGATACCTCCGCGCGATGCACCAAGCTCTTCATTATCTCAGGATCTGTACCCGGGTAGAGCTGGAACCACCTCGACGCGTTCCCCATTGCCTCCGCAATCTTCTCAATGGGGGTCGTCGCAAAAGTGCTCACGACTAAAGGCACCCCGAGATCGGCGGCCGCCCTTGCAACACCCATGTCCCCATCGTGATGGATGTAACCGAGCGCCCTCACTGGAGCAAGGAGGAGTGGGGCGGAGGCGATCGTCCCGAGCAGCGTCACCGCGCTACTTCGATTCCCGACATCCCTGAGCACCCTAGGGACAATCTTCCATTTCCTGAACGCCTCAAGATTTGCACTGATCGTCTCATCATAGCCGGTGCCAGCTGCGATGTACCTGAACCGTTCTTCGTTAAGAGTTTTCCGGGCTAGCTCTTCCCAGCCTTCGTAGGATACTGGGAGTTCCTTGCCAACCATGATAACTCGTCGAACTTTTGGACGGCTTCAATTATTTAAGCTGGAACGGCAAAATCCAAAGCGAAGAGGGGGAAATCTAAGCGTCTGGTCAAGTTCGAGGGGGCAAAACGACGCGGATCATGGCCGCACCGCAGAGTCGAGAATCACACATCTCATCTCCTCCTGGAAGGACTTCTGGGGGCAACGAGAGGACACGAGTTCACCTTCGCATCAGGCGCAAGAGTGAATACTCGCGAAAAGGAGACGAGGCGGCGTGTATTTCAGAACCCTAGGACCCGATGGTCCCAAAGTCTCGCGTCTCTGCCTGGGCACGAACAACTTCGGAAAGCAGCTGGACGAGGACGGATCCAAGGCCATCATATCCAAGGCGCTCGAAATAGGGATTAATTTCTTTGACACATCGAACGTATACAACGGAGGACGCTCCGAGGAGATAATCGGTAATGCTTTACACGCCATCCGGAGCCAGGTCCTGATTGCAACAAAAGTCGGAATACTGACAGGTGAAGGACCAAGGACTGCTGATCTCTCACGCAAATACATCGAACGGCAGGTTGCAGAAAGCCTGAAGCGCCTCAAATCAGACTACATAGACCTCTACTATGTGCAGAGGTTCGACCCGCACACGCCTTTGGAAGAGACGCTTAGGACGCTCGATGGGCTGGTCAAGAAGAACAAGGTGAGATACCTTGGTGTCTCAAACTTCACTTTGGGCCAGCTTGAAGAGGCGTTGGGAATTTGCGAGCGGCTCGGACTCGCCAAGCCGGTCGCTGTCCAACCGCCGTATAACCTTCTGAACCGGGACGCCGAGAAGGACCTCTTCCCCTACTGCACAGCCCATCAGATGTCCGTCCTAACCTACAGTCCGCTGTGGGGAGGATTCCTCACTGGCAAGTACCAGGTGGGTAAGCCGCCCCCGTTAGGCTCAAGGGGACTGGCAAACCGGAGGTATTGGGATAAGGTAACGAAGGAAGGAGACTTTCAGACAATCGAACGGCTCCGCGTGATAGCCGAAGGAGCAGGCGTTCCGTTGGGTAAGCTAGCCCTGGCCTGGGTACTCAGCAACTCATCGGTTACCGCCCCGGTTGTAGGCGCGTCCAAACCGGGTCAAGTGGTCGAGTACCTCGGAGTTCTTGAGATGAAGGTCCCGGATGGCGCCCTCTCTGGGCTCGAGCGCGCTCTGGCGGCTTGACAGCACTGGGCCCACTTACGACTTCGCCAATGTTGCCGTGTTCGGGGGGGCCTGACTTGAAAACCTGTGAGAAGGGCATATTTGCCCTAATAGGTTTCGCACTTCCCTTCAACTACTCCAGCCATGACGATTCAAACAGAGGAAAAGGAGTTCCAATCACCGTCGTTGGCCGGCTTGCAACTGATGAGGCCATCCAAGACTCCAGTTTCAGAAATGGGGAGATTCGCATGGATTCTGTATCGACTGAAGTGGGCAGTCGGTCTCAGGCTGATTGGTCCAAGCTCTTGGACGCGGAGAGTAAAGACGAGCCTTGCCTACCAGTTATGGATCCCGTCGCACGTTAAGGGATGGTTAGGTTTCCTTCTCTGGAGGCTCGGGATCAGAATTCCCTTCACGGCCACCGTCGCGGGACGGCCATTTAACGTCAGGAACTCGGCAGATCGAAATGAGTTCTCGAAACGCGTTCGTGCGGCCTATAAGCCCTCACCTTTCGATGAGGATGTTCTTGGGGAGCACGCGGGAGTTTTCCGCTTCAGTTTCAAAGGGAGGAACCTCGCGTTCCCCTATGAAGGCAATAGGTATGGCACGCTGGTCGTGCTGAAAGAGTTCTTCATACACGAACCGTACGGAGGACTGGATGTCGAAGGGATGGACGTAGTCGATATCGGCTCGAGTATCGGAGACACGCCCATCTATTTTGGCCTTAAAGGTGCGCGCAGAGTGATATCGTTCGAGCCATATCCTGCGACGTATGCGCACGCAAAGCACAACATCTCAGCGAATGGCTTCGATGATAGAGTGATACTCCTGAACGAAGGAGCGGGCGTTTCGGGTTGGATGAAGCTATCTCGTTCGGAACGAAACCTCTGGGCCAACGCTGTTCCGTCGAACGACGGACAAGAGGTGAGGTTCAATTCGCTGAACGACATCATATCGAGGTTCGGAATTGAAAAGGCGGTCCTAAAATTCCATGGGGAGGGCTCTGAGTACGAGTTCCTACTGAACGCGTCTGCAGAGGATCTTGCACATTTCTCTCAGATAGCCCTCAAGTATCATTATGGAGCCAAGCCAATACTAGAGAAGTTGAAAAGCGCCGGCTTCAACATTACCAGGAAATGGGATCTCCACTTCAGCTTCAATTCAAGTAGCTCGAGTCCACGGTACGAAGCTGGGCTAATTCTCGCGAAACGAAGAGATCACTCTTCAAATTAGCAAAGCCTGCGGACTTCGCTGCCCAATGCTTGCCCGCTCAAGGCGGCAAGAACATTCTTCGCGACAATACCCCAGGAGAAGCTTCATGCTAGAGATTCGCTTCGGGCTGAGTATTCAACTCTTTTCCCCTCGTCGAGAGGAGTCCGAGTATTGTATCCGCAAGAGCAGACGGTTCATCTGCTCTGACGAGTATGCTGATACGAGTATGCTGATCTGACCTCCCCAAGTTGGTCGCGCGGGCGAGCCTTGGGGGGTAGCATCACTACGAGAACCTGAGGCCGAGTGGAATATTCCTCTGCCAGGTCACTTGACCCTCTCGTGAATCAAGTTGATGTGTTGTGGCCTCACTCTGTCCGGTTCTCCTTCTTGGCGAACATTGCCCTAGCTATGTCCCTCCGCCGGCTCCCTCGAGGCGCCATTCTATCTACGCAGCTCCTGCTCTTCCTCGTAGGCCTCTCGTCCCAATCCGCAAACCAGTTGAAAAACTCGCGAAGACCTGGGTGTCTGGACACAATCTCATTGGGCGCAAATCTGGCGTGTTCTTTGATGAACATCCAGCTGGACTCGTCATATTCCCTGCTGAATAATCCGACCTCCAGATTGTGCTTCAACGCCGACAGCGAGGCGGGGGAGATGTCGAAGCCGCTTTCACCCGCATCAGCCCCCGAGAGGATCAGAGTGAGCTCAATCACCATGCATTTGGAGCACTGACCGCAGTTAAGCTGGTTGCTCGCAAGCCTGACACGCCTGCTTCCAGTGCACACCCTAAGCGGAACCGTGCCACCGTGGCTCTTCGCAAATGGGACAACGACCTGACGAATCTTTTCGACCCTTTCAAGGTCATATGAATCATGAATCACCCTAATACCTCCCCACCTGATTTTCTCATCTGTCATGGGACTCGAACCCCATGGTACCTGGGACTTCGCCGTATTGGAAGAAGAAATCATCACGTTACCAATCTGGTTGAGAAAGGTGTACGGGGCGGACATGCTAACAAGGAACAACCCAAAAGTGAGATCCTCCCACCAGCCCGTTCGGAGCTGGAACTTGAAGTTGGCCTTGATGGCCCCGAGGTTGATCATGTCCAAGGCATTTGTTTCAACGACATGGCTCTCGACCCCAAGGCCACTGATGAAAGGCTGGATACGCTCTTGGACCCGCCTCCAGTATTCATCATCTTGGAGCGGGACGTCTGGCGCTCCTCTAACGGTCAAGATGGATGGGTGATTTTCGAAGTTTCGGATCAAGGAGGTGGTGGAGTCGACTCCTCCGCTGTAGAGTATGCAATATTTCTCATGGTCCCACTGCGAACTGTTCTTCACTGGATTGGCCAGGATTCTCCCCGAGAAAGGTATCTTCGGGTACATCTTCTTGAACTCCTGGGCCACCCGAGGCAGCGAACTCAGGTATTCTTCGTCAACGTCTCCGAACCGAATCTCCGCATTTGTAAGCCATCCCAGTGGTGCAAGGAATCCAAGGAGGGGAATCGAGAGTATGGAAGGGGGCACCTGCTCGATTGGGAAGTCAAACTTTGCGTAGAACAGTCCCGAAGTTAGGAGTGGATCTAGGACCTCGTGGTACGAGATCCTGAGAAGAAGGGTGTCCGAATGTACCTGAATGCTTTCGAGTTCAATGAAAGCCCCCGAGTATGGCTTTCCGGCGGAGCCGTCGGCGGGGGGTCCTCGAGTGGGATTCAATAATTCGTGCCTTCGTCAGGCTGCCTTGATGATCGGTAATAAACTGAATATCCTCGCGGGAGTCGCTTCGTCTTTGCTCTACTTTTTAAGAGATTTGCGGGATGCCCGGTAAAGGTTGGAACGGTCAGTCTCTTCTACAGGGAAGTCTCCTGCAAAGCGCTTCATTGTCGGCACTTTCATCCATACCTACGCCTGGGGGCACCAAATTCGGGGTGACGAAAGAGGGTACATAGAGAAAGTCAAAGCGTTCAGGTCACTGGGGTTTGAATTCTATACACTTGAGAAGGAACCATCAATTCAGGACGGAATGAATGAACAACTCTACACCAAAATGATATTGGGACGTTGTCCCATTCCACCTCAGAGCATTGGCCAACTCCTCATGCTCTCGCTATTTTCCTTGAAAGCAGCGATCCGACGATATCCTTCCAGGCCCGTAGCAATCTATGCGTACAACCAGGATATCGAGAACCTCTGGGTAGGTTTCTTGCTGAAACTCTTGTTCGGTGCTCCTCTAATAGTAGTCTATCACCAAATACGGCCCGCAGCCTTCGTCTCGTTTGGAAAGGGCATTATCGATCGAACGCGAAGGGGTTTCCATCCCGTTCGAGCCGTTTTCAAGAGCCTGCTGCCGGCTCTTAACAGGTTTGCTGCGAATCACGCTGATGTTCATATTGCCTTGTCTGAGGCAACCAGGGAAGATGTCGAGAAGCACATTGGAATCAAAGACTGCACGGTGGTTGGGAATGGGCTGGATACAGTAAAGTTCCGCCCTCTTGACCTACCGAAGACTTTCGACGCGGCGTTTCTCGGCCGCTTGGCACCTCAGAAAGGAATTGACGTTCTTCTGCAAGCCTGGAATGAGGTGGTCCAAGAAGAACCGGGCTCTCAGTTGGTCATATTGGGCGGGGGCGACCCCGAGGACGTCCTACGCTACAAAGGAATGGCAAAGGAACTTCGGCTCGAGAGAAATGTAGAATTCAGAGGGTTCGTCGAGGACGCGGAGCTGGTAAGACTCTTGAACTCGTCAAAGATTTTTGTGTTCCCCTCGAGAATGGAAGGCTTCGCCCAAGCTGTGTCTCAAGCGATGGGTTGCGGTCTCTGTTGCCTCCTGTCCGATATTCCGCCGCTCAAGGAGGTCTACGGGGGCGCGGCTGTGTTCTTCCCGGTCGATCAACCCTCCGCCCTCGCAAGCAAGATTAGAGAATTACTGCGAGCCGAAGAAGAGCGAAAGATGTTTGCCAAGAAGGCGCGTCAGCTCGCTGAGAACTTCTCGTGGGAGAATACCGTGAAGCGCGAGCTTGTCCAGCTTTCCAGACACTCTGAAGCCCCTTGAGGACCGCTCAAGGATCAAGGAAACTCCTTTCCCAACAGTGTCCCATACCGTTCACGTTCCCTCTCGGCGTCAGTCCCATCATACCACCAATCTCTCGAATCTACAAAATACTCCAGTTCGTTTGATGTGAAGCCAGCGACGCCTCCGCGGTATGACCCGTAGAAGGGAAGGGAAACAAGAGCTGCCAACTCAATGAGCCTTTTCTGCAAGCCAATGGACTCGTTAGGTTGGAACAGGCGGTGCCCTACTCTCAGATTCTCTCGATACATGATATACCTGTATCTTGTAGCCCCGCGGAAACTCCATCTCTCTGGATGGCGGTTCTCAGCTCCTTCCGTGAGCAAGAAGATGGTCCATCTGTAAAGGCCGACCTGAGCCGCACGTTTTTGCAGATCCCAATTCTCGCTGTATTGCAAATCCCTCCAACCGCCGAGCTCAGCCACCAGACGCCGGGGGGCGACAATCGTTCCTTGCCATTTTCCTCGCAACAACTTCCCTTCGCATTTCTTGTGGTAGAAGTCGAGGAGCGATAGCAGCCTCGGTTTGAAGGCTTCATCCATGTCCAGACCTGAGATCACATACTGACCTCTTGCCTCCTCGAATGCTATCTCTCTCCCCTTGCCACGGGAGCATTTCTTCTCGATTAACTTGATTAAGCCTCGTCTTGCGAGCTCCTGTAGAATCGATCTCGAGCCGTCTTTGCTCAGGTTGTCTACGACTACGATTTCAAACTGATCGTCAATTTGACTGAGAATACTATTGATGGACTTCTCTACGGTTGCTCCGGAGTTGTAGTGAGTGATACAGATGCTATATTTGAGAATGTGCCATCACACTTCTGAGACGTTTTCCGACGCTGTCGGCTCAGCCTGACAGTGCGTCGGCATAGGCTTCAAGAGTTTCCTGAGCTATTCTCTCCCAGCTGAATCTCTTCTCAACTATCATGCGCCCGTTTTCCCCAAGCTGGGCTGCGAGCTCTCGATTCTCATGGAGGGTCTTTACGGCGTTGGCAATCGCCTCCGGGTCCCTGGGTGGGACTAGGAATCCGGTCCGCCCGTTGGTCAGAAGCTCGGGGATTCCCCCCGTCCTCGCCCCGACGACGGGTCTTTTCATGCTCATGGCTTCCAGTGGGACAATCCCCATGGCCTCAATGACGCTCGGAACCACCACTACATCGCTGGCCCCATAATAGCTGACGAGGAGCTCTTGAGGGACAAATCCTCTGAATTCGACGACGTCTGAAACTCCCAACTCAACCGCCTCTCTCCTGAGATCCCCCTCCATCTCCCCTCGGCCGCCGACTAGCAGCATCACGTTTCGAATCTCGTTCTTGAGCGAGGGCATAGCTCGGAGAAGATAGCTTATCCCCTTGCTCGGAGCGAGCCTTCCCAAATAGAGAAGGACATACTTCCCCGAGACCCCCAGTTCGCGCTTTGCCTCTGACGAATCCTCGGCTGGGCTGAAGAAACGCGTGTCCACACCGTTGTAGATTGTGTGATGCTTAGGGGGGTTCTCGCCCAGGACTTGCGCCAATCTCCGTCTGACATACTCCGAGACCGAGATGATGACATCGACCCGTTTGGCCGAGTCTTTCCAGAGGGCCCCCCACCGCTTCCCCGGTCGCCAGTACCTGGAGCCAGTGCCATGCGTAGTGAAGACTGTGCCACCCCCAAGGGCCTTGGTAGCAAGGAGCCCCGCAATGAGGCCTGGGACATCATAATCCCCGTGGATATGGACAATGTCGTAACCCGCCGCGAGCTTCTTCACATACCTAGCCAACGCAAGTGGCGGGGAAAGATGGCGCGGCGAAATGAGGGCCACACTATTGCCACGCAACTCAAGTTGTCTTGAAAGCTCATTTATGTGCGTGGCTATCCCGCCTCCGCCACGCGCGCCTATCATCGCAATCTTCATGGAGCACAGACCAACCTTGAAGGAATGCGTCTCGAAGGTTCGTCAATCAATCGATGGTTCCCAAACGCTGACTCAAAATCGAAAGCACCCGGCGAGCTCGAGGCCATCTCCACAGTCGGCTTCTCAGTCTTGCGTCGAGCCCCTGAACCCGGGGACCAGACCCTCAACCATCTGGACAGGCGCCTCGATCGGGAGAGCTACCATGAAGCACTTCGCATTGGCAACTCCCCTACGCATGATCTCGTCAACTTTGGCGTGATGCTCCGCTGCCTCCTGAAAGAAGTCCCTCCCGGTGGCAGCCGAGGGAGCGTAGATGAATTGTCCGTTGCGCCACGGAGCAGCCTCAGCCTCCCAATAAATTTCCGCAGACAGGACTCGGGCTAGCAACTCGGGGTCAATCTCTTCGACTTTGGCCTCAGCGAAGGGTCCCCGTCTGATAAGTACGACTTCTTTCAGCTTACAGCGTTTCGGTATAATGACCTCATCGAATAGCTCCACCATCTCGCGCTGTGGGAGAGATTCGAGCGCCTCCATGGGGTTGGCGGACAGCTCGCTCCGAAGGAGGTAGGTACCAATCGGACCCATTCCTGCCGTAAGGCGAATTCTGAGTTCTGGGAATGATGCCAAGTGTCCCCCGTGCAGCTTGACTAGCCCGGGATATGGCAGAACCTCGCCACTCTCTGCCAAGATTACTAGGGCGTCTCCTAGGAAGGCTGCTTTCTCCTTCGCGAAACGGAGCGCAAGGGTGCTCTTACCGATGTTCGCCGACCCAGCGAACACCGTCGCAGCGCTTTGGGAGCAGACGGAAGCAGCGTGGATGAGGCTCAGTCCTTTTGCTGGGAGCCTGTAGAAAAGGAACGGCTCGAGAATAGCCTCAGTTATCATTTCAGCCTGTCGGACAACCTGTCTCATCCCGAGGGGGTTACCCGCCACGGCGAGCATAGCCCGCCTCAAATGGCCGTGCCTGACATCTCGACCGAAAGTCTTCCGCGGAGTCATGGGTCTCCGCAGGCTTGGAACGTAGACGGTCACCGGTTCTCCCCAAGCTCGGAGGTCCCCGATCACCACGTATTCGGCCTCGGACCTCACTACCTTCTTGGTGGCCTTGTTGCGAAGGACACTCGTCGTTCTGCTCTCCGGGTCGTAGAGGATTCTGTCTCCGACGAGTGTTCCAGTGGGCGTCCATTCCTGGCTCGGATATTGTCCGAGGACCAATGTTAGATCGGGAGTCTTTGTCGGAGACCTAAAGAAACTCAGCGTCCTATCAATTATCTCAGAAACCGGGTCATGACCGACCAGTCTCATCGCTACTGCCCCATGAACATCGTAGCTTCGTTCCTCTTCTCCACCTTCCCCCTTCGGACTATTCACGCGATTCGCCTGCCCCAAAGTCGATGAAGAGACCAATGTCCAGCGAGTTGAATTCTGGATCTTGGCCGACGAGAGCTCCCTGGGAAAGGAGAGACAGTCGGGCACCAGTATAGGCAAGCCTCTGCGAAAGGCCAATATTCTCGCCGGGGCTGAAGATCTTCAATCCGAGCCGGAGTCTGTTGCGGTACCGTTCATACCTTTGGACCAACCTGGTGAGAGCCCGTCTTGACACCGGATGAAGAGTCTCGTTCGCCGCAAACCTGAACGAAGTCCAACCGAAACTTTGCTGCTTGTTCGCCCGGCTCCAGATGTCCCAATCCTCGAACACGTTCAAGTCGCGCCACCCGCCAAGCGACGCGATCAGCTTCTGAGGGCCGATTGTGATGTTCTGCGTCCACCCCCTGGTCATGTCGGGAGGGGGGGAGGAGTTGAATACTGCCAACAGTTTCCCTCCAACTATCTCGTGATACCTCGTCACCACTTCATTCAGGACAGGCAGGAATGTGTCATCAAGGTCCAGGTTCGCGATTATGTACTCTCCCGATGCGTTCTCGAAGGCGAACTGGCGGCCCAATCCCCGCGAACATCGCCTCCGAATAACCTTCACCCCGTGGGACTGTTCGAATTCCCTGAGTACTTCGTATGTCCCGTCGTTGCTGAAGTTATCCACGATGACGACCTCAAAATTCTCGTTAAGCTGCCCGAGGAGGCTGCTGAGAGAGTCTCTGACGGTTGCGACTTCGTTGAAACACGTCATGCAGACGCTGTATCTGGTCATGTGACTAACTCCTTCCCTGACTCTCCCGTTCGTCCATCGGCAGCCCTCTTAATCGCGTAGGTAGGCCTCCTCGTAGTTCACAGTGTTATCTCCGGATGAACTGTCATCGCCGCAGAGCGCGAATCGGCAAGCCGACCATGGACTCGAATCCTTCCTTTCTTGTGAACCCATAGCGTAGGATCTTGGACCACTGTCCACTCGCTACATAGCAGGAGAATAGATAATCGAAGGAACGCTTGACGCTTTCGGAATCCAGTGCCCCCATGTTCATGCGAAGATGCTTCTCGAGTATTTGGCCTTGCACACTCCACCGTTTCTTCTTTGAAATTCTATTTAACGTGTTCTGATCGTAGATTCTGTATCCGTATGTTGAAACCCCGTCATATGTGATGGGATAGCTAGCAGCGAGGCGAAGACACATCTCGAAATCCTCCCCCCAGGTTAGGGTTTCATCGAACTTGCCTACCTCTTCGAAACAGATCTTCTTCGCCGTTATCAGCCCACCGTGGAATCTGAAAGCCCCGCTTAGCAGATAACTCAGGATCATCCCAGAGGGTCGAAAGGCGGAGTCAGAAGGAGAGGTGGAGACCGTTGTTGCCTTGGAGTCGATATACACGGGATCCGAGTAGATGGGTGAAGGAGTTGGATTGTTCGCGGCAAGATCCACGAGTCTCTGCAACCTGTCTCGAGAGAATAGGTCGTCCGAGTCCATGAAAGTCACCAGGGTTGACGTTGTTTCCCTTACGCCGGTATTTCTTGCGGCTGCAGGACCTAGATTCCTGGGATGTTCAAGTAACCTAATCCGACTATCGGTCTCTTGTAACCCCCTGATAATCTCGCTCGAGGAATCAGTCGACCCGTCATCCACGAGGACGAGTTCGAAGTCCCCGAGTGACTGGCCGAGTAGACTCCTTATCGCAAGTTCAAGATACGCCCCTTTGTTGAAGTTCGTCATTACCACTGAGACTCGAGGTAGCATTTGTCTAATGAGCACCGGGCCGGGACAACGAGCGGGAGAGAGCCAGAGAGATAGACGTACAGGCTCAGCCTCGTCTCTGATTTCGTCTCTGAGCCCCGTCTCTGAGGCTCTGATTGCTCGAAGACGCATCCATGGAGATAGACTGGTCTTTCACGAGGGACAAACCCTGAGCAGGTTGATCAGACGGGGTCACTCTAGAGCCTACGGCCGAGGTCTATCGGCAGCACTCCGACGCCTATTCTGCGCACGTTAACCTTCGCGCGGGTAAACTTCTTGACGTCATACAGACCCCTGCCGTCAACCACGGCTGGTTGCCTCATCAGACTCTTGAAGGCCCGAGGACTGAGTCTCTTGAATTCGTCCCACTCGTTCGTAACGATGCAACAATCTGCACCTCTGATGCAGGAGGAGACGCTCCTCGCGAGCTTGAACGAATCCTCCTTGTGCTTTTCAACAAGGTAGGCTGGGTCGTACGCTGTGACCTCAGCTCCCTTGCTTACAAGCGACTTTGCCACGCGAATTCCGACCGATTCTCTCGTGTCGTCGGTTCCTGCCTTGAATGCTAAGCCTAGGACGGCAATTCTCTTACTCCTGACAGAGCCAATGAGACTTTCTGCCATGGCAATCGCCTCGTTAGCCTGGCCCTCGTTGACCTCCACTGCCATACTCAGGAGGCCTTCGTTGACGCCCATCGACCGAGCGAGTGAGATTAACGCGTTCGTGTCCTTTGGGAGGCAGCTCCCCCCGAACCCCAGCCCTGCGCGGGAGTACCTCTTGTCGATATGATTGATCAGGAGGAGCCCTCGTACGACTTCGTCGACCTTGGCGCCTCCCAGTCTGGAGCACATGTTGGCCAAGGTGTTGATGAAGCTGAGCTGGACGGCTCTGATGGAGTTCACTCCGTACTTTACGAACTCTGCATTCACTGCTTCGGTCACCAATAGAGGGGGCATCTTCACATAGACTCTGCCGTAAAGCGATTTCATGACCCGCACTGAGCGTTGGTCCACCTTCCCGAGGACTACGGCGTCGGGATGCATCATGTCCCAGACTGCCTTCCCCTCTCTCAGGAACTCCGGATTCGTTACAAGTCCGAATCCTTCACCGCACTTGAGACCCGACTCCTTTTCCAGAATGGGAAGGATTCTCTCTTGCGTAGTCGAAGGAGTAACAGTGCTCTTGACGACGACTACGGGGTACTCTCTCCTTCCTTTCAGAAGCCTGCCCACAGCTCCGGCGGCGGCTTCTACGTAGCTGGTGTCAATCGTGCCACCAGGCAGTCCCGGTGTTCCCACGGTAAGGAAGACGATATCACAGCTCTTTATCGCCTCATAGCTCTCGTGGAAGGATATTAGCCCTGAACCGAGCGCCCGTTTTATGAGGAAGTCCACCCCTTCCTCGTGAATAGGAACGATCCCCTTCGAGAGAGTTGCGACTCTGCGCTGGTCGACGTCGACTCCGACCACGCGAATGCCTCTTGATGCTAGGCAAGCTGCCGTAGTAAGTCCGACGTAGCCCAACCCTACCATCCCAACCGTGTGCTTTGAAATCATCTTTGTTCGCTTGCCCCAGACCCGGGAAGTTCGGATAATAGGAGATTCGCTTTGGACTTGCTCGAACCAGGAATGGTGGCCAGAGGGCGCCTTGCGACCATTGGGCTCCCCCGGTGACCGGAAATGGCGATGTATTTCATGCGACATCACTCTCAAAGAGGCACAAAACTTCGGTCGTACTGGCTTCCCAGGACAGCCCTGAGGCACGCTGTCGAGCATTCTTCCCCATTCGTCCCATCTCTGAGGGGTCGGCGAGAAGGCCCTGGATCGCTGCCCTCAGCCCTTCGACGTCTTCGCTCCTGACGAGTGTTCCGGTAACACCGTCGATCACGGCCTCGGGAATCCCCCCCGTTCGCGTACCTACGGAAGGGACGCCAAAAGCGCCCGCTTCGAGGAAGACCGTACCGAAGCCTTCCGCGTCGACTTTCGATTGCCTGGAAGGCATCACGAAGATGGAAGCTTCAGCATACCTCGCCCAAAGACTCCTCCCATAGAGCGCGCCGTGGAAGGTGACGGCGTCTCCCAGGCCGAGCTCGTCTGCTTGGGTGCGGAGGTTTCCCATTTCGGGCCCATCACCCACTATGTCGAGCCGGAGGTCAGCGAATGTGGGTCTCAGTAGACTGAATGCAGTCAGAAGGAGGTCCCCTCCCTTTCTCCTTACGAGCCTTCCTACGAAAAGAATTCGCCGGCTCTGCTGATGGCTTTGGTCAAAGCTCGGACCTTCAGCAATCCTGGCATCGACGCCCGGATAAATAATAGCTAAAGGGCTCCTTGGTCCGAGCGGAAGCAGCCCTGCCGTGTATCTGGAATTGGTCGCAACCCTTCCCGCCAAGAGAATCGATAGCATAAGTGAGATCCTTCCACTAGTCTGCTGCCTAGCCTGAAGGATATCCCTGCCGTAGAAGAAGATGCCGCTTTTCCTCCCAGTCAATCGAGAGAAGCCCAAGACGAGAAGACCGGCAGCAGTCGACCCACCGCTTAGGATGAAGATGGAATCGAGCGATGAACGGCTAATCATCCGGACCAGCGCTCCGAAGGTCCTGGGAAGCTGGAGGATAGACGAGGAGAGGCGAGTCAGTGTCGTTCCTTGGTATGGTTCCACGGACATCTCTTGGTGAGGCGCGAGCGCCGCCACTTCGACGTGAACTCCCGACCTGACCAGAGCTCTGGTATATGCTAACGCCCTCCCTTCCATCCCCCCAGAACCGACCGGAGGGTCACAGGTCACTATCAGCATTCTCACTTCCAGTTCAATCAACCCTTGTGGTGAGTCAGTTAGGAGCGAGCTGACGGCCGCAGGCTACAAGGAGTGTTTCTGGCAGGACGCGGTCGACCGATCTGGCGGCTATGGAGCAACACTAACACCGAGGCGCCTAATGCCTCTCATCAACTGTTCTGGCACCACTCGTCGAGCAATATTCAAGAAGAGAATTCACCATCTCAGTTGTGCATGAGCTCGTCGTAGGCTGATCTTGTCCTTTCTGCCACGGCATGCCAGGTGAACAATCTTTCAACGCGCTCTCTTCCGCGCCTGCCCATTGCGGCCCTCGTGTGTTCATCTTCCAAGAGCGCAATCAGTTCCTCCGAGATGGCGTCGGGTGAACCGAATGGGATAAGCAAACCTGTTTCGCCATCCTTCACCAGCTCTGGAATCCCTCCGGTCCTAGTGGCCACGACAGGCTTTCCGCAGGCCATCGCCTCCACTACCACCTTTGGGAATGCCTCGTAGTAGGTGGGAAGGACAAAGACCTCTGAGTGGCGATAAAACCCAATTAGTTCTGTGTTCTTCACGGCGTCCAGGAGGGTCACGCAGTCCTCCACCCCGTTCCTCTGCATTTCTCCCCGGAGCATCTGCTCGAAATCAGTCCTCCCGAGCCAGGCAGGTGTACCTCCAATACACACCAGGTGTGCGTCCGGGATCTCCGACCTGACACGTTTCATCGCACGAATGACGTAAAAGATTCCTTTGCGCAGCCCGAAGTGACCAACGAAGAGGACGATTCTCTTTCCGCCGAGGTCAGCCAGCTGTGCTGGGAGGGGAACACCCTCCTTTGGACTGAAAAGACTGGCATCGACACCATTGTAGACAACCCTGACCTTCTCGGGATTGATGCCGTAGGTTCCTGTCACGTCACGCTCTACGGCTTTGCTCACTACGAGAAGCCTGTCGGCGCTGGACCAAAGCATCCTCTCCCGCACCACATGGAAAGGCATTCCGCCGCTCGACTGTTCAACCTTGATTTCCCCATGACTCAGGCTGATGGGGACGTTGTGAGACCGGGACGTGCCGTGTGAATGGCACACGAGAGGGGTGCGTCCCCATCTGCTAGTGATACTCAGGAAGATGCCCGAAGTAGCATGCGGGTGAAGAACCCATCCAGGTTCGCCCCCCGTGAGCCTCAGGCTGAGGTCCAGGGCGGTTACGTTGAAGGGGCTGTTGACCCTGTGAATCTCTACCCCCTTCACTGTTTCGTGGGAAGGCTGCCCGGGGCTCCTTCTCGCAATCACATGCACTTCGTAGCCCATTCGAGCCTGTTCCTCAGATAGATTCACAAATACTGGCTGGAGGCCATATGAAGCCTCCCCAGCTCTAGGATACTCGCCGACGAAACGGCAAACCTTGGTTATCAATTCGTGGTCAATTCGTTCCATGGCCGAGGTGGAATCGCTTGAGCCCCGGAGAGGGCCATTCATAGTCTCCTTTCCTGTCAGATTCCTGCGGGAGGACTCGTCCCGAGTGCCCGTTCCCTTCACCGATGTCGATCTCTGCGGCAAGGAAAGTCAGCTCCCTTCTGCCGTTCTGTGACAATCCTACAGGGTGTCCCATGTCAATTGTTTGCCTTGGAGTTTTCTGACTAGAATCGTGATCATCGCCGAGGAGTATCCAAATGCCGTGGAGAAATTCCGAGCAATAGTGAAGAGCGGGTACCCGATGAAATAACGCCTTCTCGTGACCGACGACCACGCTATCAGAGTGATTCTCACTGTATTGGCCAAGAACGCCACTGCAACGAGGAGGAGAACCAAAGCGCCGAGTAACGGGAACCACACTGACAGGACTACGCCAAGCACAGTTACCCACAAAGGCAGCACAGTCTTGAGAATTTCAAGTGTGCGCCTGTGCTTAAGCAGGTAGAGAAGCCTCGTCCTCCCACGGCCGAACCACTTTCTTGAGAGGTCAAGGGTGGTCTGGTCTCGTATGTGTCGCCAGTTCACGCCTGGAACCCATGCCACCTCGAATTTGGCATTCTTGAGCCTCCTGAATAGATCCTTGTCCTCTGCCTGAAAGAGGTCCTCGTCGAAGCCACCCAGCTTCACCAGGACCTCCCGACGATAGACCCACGCATAGAATGGCTTGATCTTCCCCTGGCTGAGCAGACGGTGCTGCACCTTGTTCTCGATGTCAATGCACTCCGTGGCCAGGGTCGACCGGGTAATGAGCGGAGCCCCTGTAAGGCAAACGGCGGCAGCCTCCTTTTGCGTGTCAAGACACTCGACTGCTCGCTGTAGGTACGTCTTATCATAGACGCAATCTGACTCGGAGAAGAAGACTATAGCACCACGAGACTGTCGCCACCCTGCGTTGCGAGCGTGGGCTGGTCCACGATGTTCGGTCCTTAAGAGGAAAAGATCGGCTCGACCGGTGGAAAGAGTTGTTGCCGTCTTCCAAGTCTCATCAGAGGAGCCATCGTCCACAAGTATTATCTCCCTGTTCCGAAAGGATTGATTGTCCAATTCGGACAGGGCCGAGGGGAGTTCCTTCGCAGAGTTGTAGAGCGGGAGGATGATTGAAACCCTTGGTGCGTCCTTCGCACCAACGTATTCTTGATGGGTCACCCGCGTTCGCTTTGATTCTTCCGGATCGGTATGGGCGAGGAGGTGCATGGCCTGATTGCTGGCCTGTAGTTTGATGTCGAACTGGCTACGGTCATTGAAACTCTTCAGCAAACCTACTACCTACTTCTCTCTGGAGAGCCCTTCGAGCTCTCTGAGTTTGGAGTCCACTTCGAATGTGGTCCTCATCGCTTCTACTGCTTCTCCAAATGTGATCAGTCTCGATGAACTGGAGGTCAACGCGTTGAACACCTCCTCCAACTCTCTAGCATGGCCCTTGTCCTGCGTTCTGAGGTTAACCTCCACGTTCCTCACACCGTAGATATTCAGACGTACGAAGTCGCTCAAGACGAAGGCCTGTCCCTGAGCGAAAACTTCTATCCTCTCCCTGTCCATCGATTTCGTCCCGAGGGAAGAATAGGTGAGCGACGCCACCGAACCGTTCGGGTACTTGAGCACCGCGACGAAGTTGTCTCGCGCTACCGCCGTGGAGGAATTGACATCTGTTGAGGTAACAGACACCTTAGGTCCGCTTGCCGCAACAAGGAAGTTGAAAAGGTCGAAGAAGTGGCATGCCTCGTGAATGACCCGCCCTCCGCCTATGCTGGGGTCTTGCGACCATCGAATCGAAGGTACTAGATCAGTGTTGACTCTGTAATTGATAAGTATCGGACCGTCAAGGCGCGCAAGCCTTTCCTTCATCCTCAAGACGAGGGGAGCGTATCTCCGGTTGAACCCCACTATCATGGGAAGACGGGTCTCCGATTGGGTTTGAATTACCTCTTCAAGCTGTTGAACGGTGATGCAGAGCGGTTTCTCAATGAATGCCGCCTTCCCAGCTCGGGCGCACCTTATCGCCATCTGAGCGTGCGTGTTGTTGGGGGTGCAAATCACAACTAGGTCGGTCTGGGGGTCGCCCAAGGCATTGTCCAAGTCGGTGGCGAAGTTTTCGAAATGATAGCGTCGGGCGGCCTGTCGTGCGTGAAGCGGGTCCGATGAGACCACCCACCTGAGAGTGAATCTCCTATTTCTACGGAGCAGTGGTAGCAATATCTCCTTAGCGTAGTTTCCAGGTCCGACGAGTGCAACGCCTAAGGCGTCTTTCTTTGCAGTCTTCTTTGCCTCCTGGACCGCGAAGGTCTCAGCCGGAACGGACTCAGTTGAATATCGTAACATTAGAGCGACCTTGGAAGTGGTCTTCAAGGCTTCGTACGCTTCCGATGCCCTCTCGATGGGATACTCTTGACCTACGAGCTCTCCAACCGAGACACTCCCTTGCAAGAGCATATCCAGGAAGGCTTCGATGTTCCTGTTGAGGGTCCAGCGGACATAGCTGAGGGGGTAATCGGACCCCTGCTCCTCGTACCTCACGTCATACCTACCCGGCCCGAGGGATCTGGACATCGAGACATCCAATTCCTTCTGGTAGTAGTCTTTCCTGTCGAAGTCCATCCCGACTCTTCCCACGATTGTGACCTTTGCCCTATCCCTGGCCAGCTTTGATGCGAGGTTTACAGGATCATTGCTTTGTCCTGATGCGCAAACTATCACCCCGTCAACGCCCCTCCCATTCGAGAAGTGGAGAATATGATCTAGAAGGCTCTGGTCACCAATCTCCAGGGTCAGGCCTGCCCCAACCCTTTCGGCGAGCTCGAGTCTCTCTTTCCTAACGTCGAGTGCCACGACCCTGCATCCTGCGGCCTTGCAAACCTGGACCACCAGGTTTCCAACCAATCCCGCTCCTATCACAGCGACAGTCTCACCCAGGGCGGAGCCGCTGCGCCTGAAACCATGAATGGCGATAGCTCCGAGGGTCGAGAAGGCTGCGTCCCTCATGCTCACCCCTTCTGGAACCTTCGTCACGAGGTTTCTCGGGACCGCTACGTACTCAGCATGGCAGGCGTAGCCCTCCCCGGCGCATGCGACGTGGTCACCCACGGTCAGGTCAGTCACGTTCTTGCCTATCCGCACCACCGCCCCAGAAAGACTGTATCCCAGAGCAACTTCGGGATTCCTGACCGCTTTCACGTAGTCTACCAACCCGCCGACTCCTTCCTTTCTGAGCACGCCAGCGGCAAGACCGGCAGCCTTCTTCAGTTTGGACGAGTCCGCAACGAGGTCGCCTGCCCCTATGGGCCTGGTGGATTCCAGCGTCCACGTTTCCGTGCCGGTGCTTATCAGAGAGAACTCGGAACGGACGAGGACCTCGGTATCCTTGCACTGAGGAACCGGAACCTCAATCACCTTGATCTTGCCTGCCTCGGCGATTACTTGCTTCATCGGGAGTCGACCAGCATGACTCAGAACCAGCCCAGGGTTCCCTGCTTCTTCGCCTTGCGAAGTCCCCAAAGGAAGACGTAGAGGCCGACCGGAACGAGGACCAACGCATAGGCGAGGCTGACGAGGAAGGCCACGGCAACGCTAGGTTCGAAGATCGACGCGCCTGTCAGGGTCGAGAGTCTGATGATGTCGAAGATCCAGGTGTAGGGAAGGGCCCACGAGATGTTTGATATGCCGGGGAAGAAGTTGTTGAGGTACTGAACTGGAAATGTCTGTCCAGAAAGAAGCGACATGGAGATTCCGAGCATCCAGCTGATGGGGTCTGACACCTTCGTAACCAGCCGTAGTCCCACACTGGCCATCGAAATCCCAAAGACGATTACTCCAGAGATCAGCACCGAAACGATGAAGGAGAGGTAGTTCACATTTAGGCCCGCATTGAAAAAGAAAACCCCTATCATAAGTTGAGGAATGAAGAAAACAACCGAAAGAGAGTAGGAAAAGGCCACAGTCCCCAATACGAAGGTGGATGGCCTCATTCCTGTCATCAGAATGCTTTCAAGCATCCACGGACGGAGTCCGCTTGTCAATCCACCTGTAAGCGATAGTACAACGTTGGACACTAGTATCCCAGTGATGATGAAGGACAGATACGATGTCTGATAAACGGGGGTCGATTGGAAGGACTGGAATGTGACTGTGACGTTTCTGTAGCTCGCATTAAAGCCCCAAGACGCGAACCCTACAAGCGCGCCCATGATGGCGATGGCTACCTGCATTTTGTACGAGGACCAGTTACGGAAGTCTCTTCGCATCAGCGCCAATATCTTCCCCCATTCGAAGGAATAGAACTTCACTTCTTGGCCTCGCGGGTCAACCGGATGAATGCGTCTTCAAGCGAGGGGGACGAGGTCTCCATTGAGAGCACCTCCAACCCGCGGGCCGACACCAGAGAAAAGACATCCAGGTAACGCATGTCCTTCCTTCCCGTTAGCCGAATCTGTTTGGATTGGTGCCTTTCGACAAGTTCGACCGAAAATACACCGTCAACTTTTCCAAGCTTCTCACGCAACTCTTCCAGATTGCCGTCCGCCCCGGTGATTGTAATGGCTATGTCAACTTGATCTTGGACGCTCCTCCTGATCTCTTCCGGACTACCTAGGGCGATCAGCCTGCCTCTGTTCAGGAGGGCTATGCGAGTGCAAATCGAGTTTGCTTCGGCCAGATTGTGCGTAGCTATGATGATGGTCTTCTTTTCGCGCTTAACAAGGTCTCGCACGAGCAACTCCCTTAAGTTCTCTGCAGCAGAAGGGTCCAAGCCGCTTGTTGGCTCGTCGAAGACGACCACCGAGGCATTGCTGAGGAGCACTCTGCAGATAGACAACTTCCGCGACATCCCGGTGGAAAGCGACTGTGACTGTTTGTCAGTGACTTCGCTCAACCCGAAGTAGTCAAGGAGCCTATCAATTCTTTCGTTAGCTTCTTGCTTGGGCAAACCGTACAGAGATGCAAAGAGCTGAAGGTTCTGCCTCACGGTAACCCGCTTCTCCAAACCAATCGATTCGGCCAGGACGGTCTGAAGCCTTTTGGCGGCGGCATAGGGCCTCCGGACCACGTTGATGCCTTCCACATAGGCCGTGCCCGAGTCCGGTATGACGAGGTTGGCCAGAATCTTAATCATCGTCGTCTTCCCCGAGCCGTTGGGACCAAGAAGCCCGAAGACGTCGCCATGCTCGACTGTCAAGCTGACCCTGTCGAGCGCGATTGTTTCCCATTCCTTCCCAACCAAGATGGACTTCAGGAAACCTCTCGGCGAGAGGTCGCGTCCCCGTTTCCGCCCGGAGTATCTCTTGTAGAGATCGGTGATCTTCACCGCGGGGGGAACAGACTCGCGTTCTGACTGCTTGGTGGCTCCTTCCAAGACGCTCAACTCAGCGCTTCTTGCCTCCCAATGCGGGGAGAACTTGCGGAGTAAAGGATTCCTTCAAGAATCTCCGCGAGCCTGTGCCAGGAGTACTTGGCGATTACTTCCTTCCTTGCCTCGATCCCCATTCTTTCCAAGAGGTCCGGGCCTTCGATGAATCCCCTTATTGCGTCTGTGATGGAGTTCACATCTCCGGGAGGAACGAGTACCCCTGTCCTTCCGCTTTCCACAACTTCATTCACCGGTCCCACATTGGTCGATATCACTGCCTTCTGGCAGGCCATGTATTCTAACACTTTGAGCGGGGCGCCGATTCCGCGTTCCTTCCTAATCCGTGAGAGGGTGGGGTCATAGGGTGCGCAAAGGACATCACAGGCGTTGATATATTCTGGGACCATATCATAAGAGACAGGCCCAGCGAATAGGGCTTTGTCTCCCATCCCGATACCCTCCGCGAATTGCCTTGCGTCAGCGTAGTACGGACCCACGAGTAAGACCTTGACCTTCCGGACAGCAGAATCAAGCACTCTGCAGGCAGACAAGAGGGCGTTCACTCCGTGCCACTTCGGAAACGTGCCAACATACCCCACTACAAACTCATCTGTCAGCCCGTACCTGCTTCTTACCCTAGCTCCTGCCTCCGGGTCTGGCCTGAACATCTCTGTATTCACCCCGCCCGAGACAATCTCCAGCTTCTCGCGGGGGACCCTACCCCCCACCATTCTCGTGGAATACGCCAGGACTTTGCTTGCTCGCTTCAAAGATAACACACTCACTCTCGGACCTATCATTTCAAGAACCATCGGGACGCCCAGAATCGAACTCAGCACAGCCCCGGCCCCGAACGCCGTCTCTCGCTCAATGACGATGTCAGCCTCCCTGCCCGACATCACGGTCGCAACCTCCACACCCAGTTGAAAAGCGCGATAGGAACCGAGATACCAGGAATAGACACGTTGGATGGAGGAGAGGCTCTCCCTGTCTACATGAGATCTGCTGTAACTCGACATTGGCGGCTCAAACGCCAGACCCTGGAACGTCCTGTAAGTTTCGAACCCATCGATTGCCTCCCACCTGGGCTGTGAACGATTCAACCGGCGCGAGACCACGGAGACGTGATGACCCCGAGCGGAGAGGTTTTTTGAAACCTCGAACACATGAGTGGAGGCGCCCCTGAAGTAGGGGATGGCGACGTCCGGAGTGACGTAGATTATGTTCATTCCGATGACGCCTCAGTTCCTTGTCGTTGTGGGGACAATGGCGGGAACTTGGAGGTCGCTTGATTTGTCCATAGCCTTGTTCGGACTCAACGTGTGGGCGCACGATTCCATTAAGGAATCCCGAGCCTGAGCCTTAGAAACCTCTCAACCCTATCGAGCGAGAGGAATGCGAGTATGACCAGGATCCCGATAGTGACCCCTGGCATGGTCGAGGCAATCGCCTTCAGCGGGTCCTGGTCCCCGATTCTGACGTAACCCAGGCCCGACAAGAGTGCCGAGAAGAACAGGAGAAGAGTCGCAGACGACTTACGAATGTAGGTGTAGAGGGCAAAAGGCACGGCTCCTACGAAGAAGAACACTGCCCCGTGCTGAGCGAAATACGACAGTGTCGAGAAGTCCCCAAAAATACTCATGACATGGGAAACAGAATCTCTAACGGTGACCAACGCGCTCTGACCGAACGTGGTTCCAGTTTCGCTGGTCAAGCCCAAGAGTATGAGTTGGTAGAAATCCTGGCCGATTTGAAGCGGGTCGACAATCAGGAAGACAAAAGCCGAAGCAAGCCCGATGAAGACAACCCTGTCGAACTTGATTCTCCCACCGGGCCCGAACGAAGCCCCGAACAAGAATCCGACAATCCCCATTACAAGTCTGGGACGGGAACCCCCGCCAAATCCGAGTCCTCCCCCCGCCGTTTCTAGCGGAGAAATCGTGGCGTGCAAAGCAACCGGGATGCCCAGTAGGACCGCGGTCTGGATATAGACCAGCTCGCCAAACAGGAACAAGAAGAACGAGAAAGCAACGGCCTGCGCCAGCCTGCCGAGACCCTTCGAGGCAGACTCGATCATGAAGCGTGCAAAGAACGCCAGGGCCAGAAACGGCACCACCAAGCTCAACAGCCCCTCGATGTTGCTGATGGCTGCGTAACCTTGGGGAAAGAAACCCAGGCCCAGATGGTTCGAGCCGTAGTTCACCCTCTGACCATCTAGCGCCCTGGTCATTTCCAGGGTATTGTTTGCCACGCTAACCCAGGGGCTGTAGAGGGACTTTAGCTCGCGAATATACGTCGCGTTCGCGTACTGCGACAGAACGAGAATCCTGTAGTCTGATCCGAGTCCCTGTGATGGCAGGCGTATCTGATAATCCGCCACCAACACGGAATGGAAGAAGCCGAATTGCGATAGCCTGTCAAACTCGTCAGAGGCTTGCGTGGGGGTCAGGTAGGTGAAACCCGTGCCGTTGATAGCCGGCCCCAATGTCTGGGCGGTCTGGGGCGTGGCGGCGAGGTAGAGCCTGGGAGAGGGGGGTGGCCCGAAAATGAACGCAATCGAAACCATGAGGATGGCCACCCCCACCAGGGAGGCGAGCAGTTTCCTGGAGTCAATAGAAGTTACGAGCCACCTCAAGAGCCTCCTTACTCGGACCAACAAGCTCCCCGACTGCTGCCTTAGCCTCCGAAGGACAAGCCCCGCAGCAGCAAGAAGACCCGCGGCGAGGACAACATAAGCGACGAGGAAGTACTTGAAGTATGCTGCCTGGTAGAGAATGACGATGGTTCCAGGAACATATTCGTACACACCTGATACGAACCCCGTCTGCAGATAGGAGGTACCGTTGATCGAGATATCCTGCGTCACCACGTTGGGACCACTGCCTGGGAAGACCGAGAGAATTTCGAAGCTTGGCGATGTTGGCACTAGGACAACGTACGACGTCGGAGAATATGGTGGAACATCCATCGCAACGGAGGCGTAGGTGAGAGTCGCGGTGCCTCGGTACAGAACGCTCTGGTCGTGGATGGTCGCGTAGACGCTGAATTCGAACCCACTAGTTCCAGGAGGGAGGGTGATGTACAAATCGTTCAGGACGGGGTGCTGCGATATTGAGATTATGGAGTAGTTCGCGCCCGACGGAAGGCCACTGACTGACTTGAGGTTGAACTGGTAGTAAATCGATACGTGTGCGCTCGCGTTCGTTTGTTGAATCACCCCAGAGACCGTCAACTTCAGTCCGTGGATGGTACCGCTGTAGAGCCCAAAATGCTGGCTGAGGTCTGCCTCGTAGGTGACGGCCAGGGAAGATTGCTGGGCGTGTACCCCCTGGCTCGGTACCACGAGGAACATACAAGTAACCAGGAGGAGGCAGAGAGTAAGAGTGGGCTTCATCTGGGTTTCTTCAGTCTTCTGGCAATGAAGTAGACAGCGATTCCCGAAATCGGAACTGCCGCCGCGAGGGCAAGTATTATCAGCTGGAATGACGGTGGAAGATACGACGTAGATACCACTACGACCACGTTGCTATTCGGCACTCCAACCCCACCGCTGAAGTATGATTGGTCCCCAAAACTCACTGTAGTATTGTAGACGGCATTGCCAACAGCATGGAACGAGAAGAAGCCTTTGCTGTCGGTCACCCCTGAAATCGTGTAATTGCCCAGGGTTAGCCTGATTTCAGCCCCCACAAATGGGTGGTTGCGGGAGTCCACGACAGCTGCGGTGACGCTGAAAATGCTTGCATTGATCGACAGAGAGGACTGGCTACCCACCATAATGCCTTCGGAAGCGACGGTGTTTCCAAGGTAGGTGGCGTTCATTTGGAACGTCCAGGGGACCAACTTCAATTGAGCGCTCCCCGATGTATCAGTCGCATACGTGCCAGGGATGATGGTCCCCTCCAACTGGGGAACTACCACCACTCCCGGGACCCCAACGCCGTTCTTGTCAAGGACAGTCACCCGGACGGTCTTGCTTCCAAGGCCAATCCTGTATGGAACGGGTGATGAGGGCGTCGGAAGAATGGGAGAGGGGAGGAAGAGCGAGCCGAGAGCAAGCGAGCCCTGTACCGAAGTTCCTCCCACTGACGAATCGACTGCACGATTGGCTATGGCGGAATTGACGAGGACCCCTTGAAGGTGCGGCATAGCTAGCGTCTCAGACCCCAGAAATGACGATCTGTTGAGACTGAAGGATCGAGGAGCAGAGGCAAGACCGGTGAAGTCAGCCCCGTCGGCCCAGCTTATGCTGCTTTTGGCCTGGAGTGAAAGGGCCAGCGTCAAGTTCACTACAACTCCCGCAGAGGACAGGCCAGCGGCTTCAGGCAAATAGTCAACCACCACCCGTGGACTCGCGTAGGAAGTGGACGCCTGAAGTACACTTGAAGCCGGGCCACGCAGCAAAATGCTCGCCGATTGGATGTCCAATTGCATGATTCCTGCGAAACCAGGGGAGGAAGAGACGCAACTCCTTATCCTGACGTTGAACCCCTGTTTCGGCAGGTTGTCCGGAAGACTCAGGGTGAGGGTCCTCCATGCATTGTCTCCAATCAAGTAGTTGTTCCCCCCTCTCTGGTTTAGTACAACCGGGGGCCTCAAGCCTGGAAGCTGGCAGCCGAAGGGACCTATGGTGGTCGAGCTACCAACCACAGGGACTAGGATGCTCTCGTTGAAGTTACTGTTCAACGTCGGGTCTAGGTCCGCTGCCACGTAGAAGTTCTGCTGGGAAAAGTTGCCCGCGTTGACGGAGTAGGACGCCTTGTAACGAATTTCGAGCGATACCAAGGGTCCCCCGTAGGCGAAGAACCCCTTTGATGCGAGGCGAGCTGTGACAGAGCTAGAGTTGTTGGGAACGTATCCCGAGAGCCTCCCGACGTTCGCCCCCAGGTCAAACGCATAGTAACTTGGAGAAGCGAATGCTGTCCCGTTCCCCGTCGACAAGCTTGCCGCGGACCAGGCCCCAGGGACCACCGAGGGGGCTGGAGGAACGCTGTAAGAGAAGCTCCCGCTGATCGCTGTCATGATTGGCACCAATGCGGCGCCTTTGAGGGTGAAGGGGACCGTCAGCCCGGTTGCAGGCACAGTTACGCCCGCGATAGTGAGAGTGGTGTTCCACAGCGACCTCGCCATTGGGGTGGCGACCCCGATAGCCTCCTCTGGCCCTCCCAGGGCCACTACGGGCATCCGGAAAGAACCTGAGCTCAGCCCCTTGGTGCTTGCGGCTGCGCTCCAGTCTGATGAAACCCAGCTCGACGCTGCCGGGGGCAGAATCCCGAGCCCCCACACGAAGCCAGCCGCGGACGCTCCCGATTGGGACGAGCTGCTTTGGAATCCATTGGACAAAGCTTCCGACATGACCTGCTTTTGCGAACCGAGGCCGTAGGATACAGGCAGAGGCAGCGACTTGATACCGAAAGCCACACCTGGGGACTGGGAGGTCAGGAAGCCGCTGCTCGCGTCGTAGGTTGAAACTGAGGGCAATATCACTGAAAGGCCCGCCAGTCCAATCACCGAGGTCAGGCTCACCCCTGAAATCTCGGTTGGTCCCGCGTTTGCGACGGCGTTGACCGTGACCGCCGAGCTCGGGCCTACGAGCAGGATCTCTGTAAGCTGCACCGTTCCAGCCTTGAGAACGTCGTAAGCCACGGATATTGAGGAACTAAGGTCCCCGGCGCTGACCCAACCATTATCAGACGAGAACGGGTTCGCCGATATCTGCGTTGGACCATAGTCCATGGCCCCGCCATTCACGTAGGAGACCTTCGAAATGGTGGTCTCGGTATAGACATTTCCGAAGATGATTTCGAGCCTGGAAGCGTCCAGGGTCTGCGCCCCCGGCTGAGCCCTGATGAGATTGTTGCTGAGCGAGGTGAGTTGTCCTGATGCCCTGTACGAAGGAGGCGCTTGGACGCCGCTTCCATAGTAGAGGTAATAGGTCGAGTTTGAATTCGCTGGGGCATCGGCAAGGAACAGCAGGTACGCCGAAGTGAGGAACGCGCCAGAATACTGCTCGCCCACGACGACGGAAGGAATCTCTTTCCCTGCCGCGCTGATGAGCCTGAAGCTTGTCAGCGGGTCCTCTGCCAAGTTGGACGCGAAACTGAGATGTGCAATCGCCGTCTGGTTGACCAAAGGCAGGGGAGTCCTGTCGGGTATCGTGATTTGGCGCCTGTAGCCATACTGGGTATTCCACCATTGCTGCTGGCTGGGTGAACCCGCGGATTGGGAGACCGCCACGGGCACAAGGAATTGCACCACAGTCAGAAGTGTGACCAAGGCAAGAGTTGTAAGGAATACGCGCTTCTTCAAATGAGGCACCTCCATAGGAGGACTGGTTCGCCCGCGATGTACGAGACCTGAGACTCGACCAAACCCCTTTTTGACAGCTCGTTGAGTTCGAGATAGAATCCGCGTTCATCAAGGCCGGGGTCCACCCTCCTTGCTATCGCCAGGAGGTCTTCTCCCTTCGCATTTCCTGCGTTAACGCCGAAGGCCCTCAGGTGGGCGAGTGCGGAAGCGGTGAGGCCAAGGGTTGACTCGAGCCGTCGCTCAATAGCAAGATCGTACGTCCTGATGGAGGAGAACAGGAATACCGCGATTAGACCGAGGGAGCCATCTGCAACTAGAAGGTTTGCCGATTGATACTGAGGCAAAAGAGCTACTACGCTCGGGAACCAAACTCCAGAATTGGAAAGCCAATTGGCCACTGCAGCTCCGGCAGGATAAAGAGAGGCGCCATTGTCGCTTTTGAATTGGCTGGTAGTCTGCTGCAGATCAAAAGCAACGTAGCTCTGGGACAACCGTGAGCCGTTGACCACCCCGACTAGATCGCTTCCTTGAACGCCCTCGTAGTGCGTCCCGTTGATGACAGCGGAGTACCTTACCAGGCTCACACCGGACTGATTGACCGCAATCGGGCTCACCGTCACATTGCCTGCCAGCTGACCGAGGGCTCCTACAGCCGCCGCACGGGTGAACGACGTACTGATGATAGCCTGAATAGAAGTCCTGCCCCTAGTCAGGTCGAACCACTGTAGCGTCTGCCCCGAGAGATAGTGAACCTGGCCGCTCATACTCCATCCTGGAAGCGGCGTGAACGGGCCGTTGTTTTGAATCCCACCGAGTGTGAGGGTAACGAATGAGGGCTTGGGAGAATCAGAGACCGCCGGGACGGTAACCGCTAGGAATGAGACCAGGAGCAAAGAGAAGATAGCGAAGCCTGCGAATCTCGCGTATGGGAGCCTAACCATGAATGGTTTCAGGTTTCTTCCGCACGCGTTACAGAAACTCGCACCAGTATCCCTGAAGGAGGAGCAGAGTCGACAGAGTGCCCTCTCGGTTCGCTTCTTTGAGCTCCAGAGCATCAAAGCGAATGCGAATATCAATCCCACCAGAACCCCTTCTGATCCCAGCTGGACCACCGTTCCGTATGGCTGGAGAAGGAGGACTGACAGCGCAATTCCCAGACCAGGAATAGTGGAAATGAGATACTTCACTCCCCCGAGGTAGAAGACGCCGCCCATGTAGAATGCCATGATTGAAAGCAAATGCAACTGGTCGCTCTGGACCGAGGTGCCGAAGAGATATGAGAAGAGAGCCACGGCAATGAGCAGGGCGCCAGTGTTCGAGCGTCCGAGTGCGTACTGGGGGCCGATTCTTCTGATTGCGGCAGCGACAGATAGCGAAGATGCGCCCAAGATTAAGCCTATCAAAGGAAGATTATTCAACAAGTTCAAAGAGAATGTCCCCATCGCGTCCTGCCATAGAACCATGACCGCAGGTACGGGAAGGACTAGCGTAATGGCCAGTGTCCTTGAACCGGACACCTATGGACTCCTGCCCAAATCGAGGGTGGTCGTCGCCGTTTGGAGCTTCGGGTCATAGGCGCAGTTCTCGAACCTGACCTCCCTCCCCGTCGTGGCTGCCAGCGCTTGCGCCAAGGATCCGGCCAAGGGGCAACCCATCCTGCAGCACACGTTAGCGTTGACGTAAGGGTCAGCGCAGAGAGGCCTTACGTAGGGCCGGCGCATTGTGATATTTACACGGTCTCCTTCCTTGGCAACGCTGACCTTGTCTGCTGCTCCGATTCCGTCCACGACTATTCTGGGTATCCACGAGGTGAAGAAGTCGAACCCTTTCCTCTGCATTTCGCCGAGTTCTTCTACGAACCCGGAGTAGAGGCCGTCTCCTACAGGTGCCAATTCGATTGGCGTCTGCTTGTCGTCACGCGCCACGACCATGCTGATCTCGTTCCCCTTCGGAAGATACGTGGCCTTGCCTTCAGCCCCCAGAATCTTCAGGGCGCTCACAAGGGCTTTGAAATAGCCTAGAGTGCTATCAGATGCCATGCTGATCTTTATTCTGGGCTCGATTTCTACTGCAACGAGGATAACGCCCAAGACGAACGCCATAAGCGACCCGACTTCGAACACTGGGAGACCAGTTTCGAAGGCGAGTCCGAAGAGGAGACCACCAGTCGCAATGAGCACCACCCCAAATATCCTCGAATTTCCACTTCCGAGGAGCCGGCGTCCCGTTCTTGACGGGCTTTCACCCTTCGGCACCTGACTCGAATCTCCACTCAAAGCCCTAGTCTCGCCTCGACATGATTCGCCTATGGGAACCAAACGAAATGCCTCTGCGCCTCACCAGATACGCAGCGAAGTAGAGTGTGGCCAACCAGACCCCAGCAATCATCGAGTATTCTAACCCTGCGTTGGCGACGAACACTCCGCGTATCTGAGTGGGTGAAGTGATATCGAACGTAGCGGGATTCTGGTTAGAACCCGACGCGCCACTCCACCTGTCGAACAGCGAGAGAATACCCGGTTCCGCATTGATCGTTACGCTGCTCCCGGGAGGCACGTAAAGGACGAGAGCCGCGTTGGCCACAGCGAAGATCTTCGAGCCGTAAGAAACCATTAGAGTTCCTTTCCCCACTGCCTCGATTGTGAACGCCGCTCCGAAACTTGCAGTCTCGTTCACCGGCGCCGAGACAGTAATTGTGGCGTTTTCCGTGGGTCCAGTGTAGGAGTCGGCGCCGGTACCAACCCATTCCATGAATCTCCACCCTTCGTTCGGTGCCACTGACAGGCCGAAAGGCGAATCAGCGGGAACCCAGCCGGGTTGAGTGAAGGTACCGCCTCCTGGAGAGTTGCTGCTCGTGCTCACGAAGTATTGGTGTTCGTAGAGTGCGTGAATAGTCGCGGAGCCATTGACGGTTCCGCCGGTCGCTCCCACGGCAGACCATCTCTCCCCGCTTGTGTGTCTCGACAGGACTTGAGAAACACTCCAAGTTGACTCGCCATCAAGCCACAGGATCGCGCTCGAAGGAATCGAGGCCATGATCTGTTTCCCGAAGGCAATTCCGGTCAAGTTGTCAGGCGGGGCATGTCCGCCGTTCGACAAGGAGTATGTGACCACGATCTGATACTGATGGTAGTAGTGAAGAGACAGAGTAGCGGGCTCGAGGAGAATCAGGGACGGAGCCGAGCCGAGAATCCATCTCCCCCCCGAACCCGCGTCATCATGACCGCCTGGCACCACAAAACTCGTTCCATAATCCGCCCAGGCGTTGCCCACTGCGGTGCCGATGGGAGAGGTCATATTCTTCCCAAAGTCGAAGAACGACGCATCAGAAGCGGGTAGGTCTCCTCCGCCTATCGCGGTGTAGCTGAAGCTGACCTGCACTTGATGGTAGTAGGACAATGCGAGGGACTTCGGTCCGTTGACTACGCCGGAAGTGCCTTCAATCGTAATCCATCTTTCCCCAGACGTGGACCCAAGGAGGAGGCTCGAAACTGAGTAAGTTGAACTGAGGTCGACCCAGACTGCTGGACCGCTCGGGTACATCTGAAAGGAAGTCTGCTGGCCGTTGGCGATAGCGGTGAGGACGGGAGGGGAGGGAGCGGCGCCGGCGCTGATTGAGAAGCTCAGGACGAACACATACTGCTCGTAGTAGACTACCTTTAGGTTGGCGGGGGATACCGCGCTAGCCGCGTCGACGCTATGGAACGTCCATCTTTGATCGGGGGAGCCGGAATTGATCACGGGAGGGAACGAGAACAGGGTTCCAGCATCGACCCACATTGACAGTCCGGAGCCGCCCAGTTGGGTTTGAATGGCCACTCCAAGGAATGTCGTGCCCAGGGAGATTGGCGGCACAGCGTCTGCTCCTTTGGTACTGAGGCTGAAGACCTCGTAGTATTGCTGGTAGTACTTTGGAGAGACTCTGACCCTTCCGTTGACAACCCCGGACGTGCCAGCTCCCGCGAACCATCGGACACCAGACCTGTTCCCGTGGGCAACCCCGTAGGCATAAGTGGACTGGTAGTCGACCCAGTCGGCGTACCCCGCTTGCAATGATTGGGGCTTCCCGAATGCTGTAAAGTTGACCAAGGGTGCGATCATTCCTTTGATACTTCCTACCACAGTAAAACCGAAGGCGGCCAGATACTGCCTGTAGTAGCTCAAGACAAGGGGTTTGCTTCCGGAGTTGCCACTCGGATTATCACCCTTGAATTGCCAGCGTTCGGTGCTGTTGCTGCCGGGAAGCGACCTCGAGGCGGTCCAGACCGTACCTTGGTCGATCGCGTATGTCGTCGGGGTTTGAGTTAGGGATGTATTGACCTTCGCGCCATTTGATACGTAATAGAGAACCGCAGAACTGTTAGTCCCACCCCCCGTGATGTTGTAGGAGAGGATGACCGGCGATTGACCTGCGGCTTTGGCTGGGTGGTTGGCGATCAGCAGCATCGTCGTGGCTAGCCCCAAGAGCAGAACATACAGGATTAGCTTCATGCTAGAGTTCAGGATGTTCAGGAGACTTTGGGAACGTGGCTTCGTCAGTCCTCGTTGTGGCGGAATTGTGATGTTCGTCAAACCAGTCCAAGAATCGAGGTAATCCGTCTTCGAATTTGATTTCCGGTGTCCACTTCAGCACTTGCCTTGCCAGGCTGTTGTCGCAGAGTGTCCTTGAGAAATCGCCACCGTAGCTCTCTTTGAAGACGGGCTGAATATCTAGGCCGAAGCGGTCAATGATACGCCGTGCCACCTCGATCACCTTGAAGTCTTTTCCATATCCAACGTTGATCACTCGACCCCGACTTTCTTCATGTATAACGGCCATCAGAGTCGCGGAGACGACGTCCGACACGTAGGTGAAGTCTCTCGAATAGCTGCCGTCGCCGTAGATGACTGGGGCTCCTCCGTTTGCCACCTTCTGCGCGAAAGAGTATAGTATCTGATCGGGGCGTCCCCGAGGTCCATACACCGAAAAGTATCGAAGGCAGGTTATGTCCATATCGTAGGTCTTCACGAAAGATGTGCAGTACTTCTCACCGGCCAGCTTGCTGGCTCCGTAGGGACTCGAGGGTTCGGTCGGATGATCCTCTCTTATCGGCGTCTTCACGGGATCTCCGTAAACAGAAGAGGAAGACGCATACACTACCTTCTTCACTTGCCGTTGGCGGGCGGCGACAAGGACATTCATGGTGCCAGTTGCATTCACCTCGTTGGCCTTGGAGGGCCGCTCGTTGCAATAGCGAATCCCTGCTTGGCCAGCCAGGTGGACGACTAGGTCAACGCCCTTGTTCGCTGAGAGAAGAAGGTCCTGGTCGAGGATAGAGCCCCGAATCAGTTTGAATCTCTTGTTCAGGCGGAGACCCTCGATGTTCTTCTCCTTCCCTGAATAGAAGTCGTCGAAGTTGTCTACAACAGTCACTTCTGCGCCTAGTCTGAGAAGAGCCTCGGACATGCTGGAACCGATGAAACCGGCTCCTCCAGTCACTAGGACTTTCTGATCGTTAATTTCCATTTGCCTCAACTATCTCCTCATAAACGGATTGCAGACCGATAGCCAAGTTCGGGTATTGGAAACCCATGGCCTTTTCCTTGGCCCTGTTCCCCATCTCCCTTGCCTTCACGGTATCCCTCAAGAGGAACGCAATCGCCTCGGCCAGTGCTCCCAAGTCGCCGTAGGTGACCAATAATCCTTCCCTGCCGTCCGTGATCTGGTATGGGATTCCCCCAGTCCTTGTCGCCACAACTGGCTTAGCCTGGGCCATGGCCTCGAATATTGCTTGGCTGGTTCCCTCGTAGGTTGTGGGAAGTGCGAAGACATCGCAGGCTGAATAGGCCTGCATCTTCTCTTCAAAATCGTCGATCATTCCTGTAAAGTAGACTCGCGAGGAAATCCCAAGTTGTTCAGCTCTAGTTTCAAGATACCTCCTGTAGCCAGACTGGTCGGGGCCAGCGAAGACCACGGCAAAATCTGGAAATTGCCTAAGCAGCGTCGGTGCCACCTCGAGGAGGACCTGCGGTCCTTTGAGGGGATTGAGCCTCCCCAGGAAGAGGACAACGGGCGCACCTTTTATTGCGTGCTTCCCCCTGAACTTCTCTCCGTCGTACTTTGCAAACGATTCCACACGCACCCCCGAAGGTGAGACTCTGACCCTGCCCTCGTTCCCCTTTAGTTCAGGCAGATGTTGAACAAGATTCGGTGCACGGACGAGTATTCTCGTCGCAAATGGGAAGGTCCGCCTAGCGCAATACGAGTCGAGGTAATTCATTGGGACTCGCTTGTACCATCTTCTCGGAATGGAGGAATGCACGTCGAAAACTGTCAGTGCAGTTCCTATTCCCATATGCTTAGCGGCTCCCAGAGCGTCTATGCTGTGTTTCTGCGCGTAATCGTAGGTGTGTATGATGTCGAAACCCTCCCTTGTCAGCGCGTCTCTTAGACCATCCCAAAGCTTGATCCGATAGCTCCAGTCGATTCTGAGCGGAATCCGTCGGACCTTGATGCCTTCAACTTCGTCTTCACGAGGCGCCTTCTTGCCGCGATAACTTTCAGACGTGAAGACTGTGACCTCGTTACCTGCCTTCACCAACTCCCTCGAAATGTTGTAAACGTACCATTCCGCTCCTCCAATCATGAAGGGGTGGAAGTAGGAATTCACTTGAGCAATTCTCAATTGGCGGCCACCCGCGATGGCAAGGGAACTGCTCTCGAGAACGCTGCATTGGGCTCGGTTGCAGTATCAAGCGACGCGCCTATCTCCCCAAGCGTTGGCGTTGCAAGGGTCTTGTCCGCTCTCCTTTCCCTCATGTAGGAAAAGACGGCCTCCAAGGTCTTCATCATGGGTTCAGTTCTGCCTTCAGAAACCATGCACCAAGGGTGGGTCCAAAGATGAAAAGGGAGAGAGTGCCTGATGCATAGGTCGATGTAGCTATTTATCAGGGACTGGGCTCCTCTTGATTTCTGGTCCAAGTAGTAGACAGGCCTAATATTCCAGAGTCCTTCCCTTTTCACCGGGATTCCAATTGCTCGCGCTTTGCCCCTGTATGCCCTGAAACCCATATCTGACAACACGTCGAAATGAGCTTCCCGGTTCCATGGGAAGACAAAGCTCCGCGGAGAGTCGAGACCGAGTGTTTGAATGCATCTTTGGATGTCGGCTCTGAATTCTCCAGATGTGCAAGCAGTAGCGTCAAGATGGGAGTAGGTATGCACCCCTATTTCGTGAAGGATTGAAGAGTTTACGATGGCTGAGTAGGATTTCATGTCTTCCTCTGCCGACTTCCCGCAGACAGCCCATGTAAGTGGAATTGCGTACCTTTCAGCTAGCTCGAGCAGTGCAATGGTCCCGTTTCGGTTGTCATCGTATCTGGAGGGAGTGGTGACGTCGAAGTCCACCGTTACGCATGAGATTGCTCCGGTGCCAGGGAGAACCCCGGCAGCGTCAATCGACGGTCCGTAGTCAAAGTTCAGAACCCTCAGAACCTCCTTGGAAACAAGGGGTTGCGAAACATAGGTTGATGAGACGGCCCTTACGGCGAGCTGTTTCGCGACCCTTTTCAGGTTCAGTTTCGATTCCCTCCCGTGATGAAGCCGCTCGGTGCAAAGGATTTCACCCTCATGTTTATGGTTTTCAAATTCATCAAGCTTTTATCCAAATTGCAACCCAAGTACAGACGGGGTGTGTGGGGGGTGCCAACCTTGAGCCTCCTCCATTCGCGAGGGTGGCTTGACCGCACGCCCAACTCTCTCATATTCAATCGACCTACTCTTATTCGGGAAAGAGCCGACCACGAACAGTGCGATAATCCTCCAGTAGCCTAAGACCTTCGTCAGTTGCCTGGTAATACTTCCCGCTGATTGTGTTCTCGGTTCTGATTAGAGCCCTCGCCTCGAGGCTCTCTATTATCCCTCTCAGTTCGTTGTATGAAATATTTGCTTCCTTCATTATCTGGGTGGGACGAAGCGGTCTCAAAGACGCGGCCTGGATTATGTCAAGATAGATCTCAAGCCTTGACCTCCTCTTCAGGGACACTTCTACCGGCTTAGGATCGCTTAGCCGGCGGATGTCGTTTATCATGAGCTGGACAGGGTTGTCCATGTTCTGCACCAGCAGAGAGACCTTTTCACTGAAGGCTTTCTGCGTGTCAGGGTCGAGATACTCTTCAACGTATTCTGCGATTTGGGTTGGGTCTGTCGAGTGAGGAATGTACCTATGCAGCTCGGCCACCGGCTTGGATGCTTTCCAGTAGATGGCACTGACAGCCGGCTTCCCTAGGATGAACGCCTCCATCAGCATCGTTTCCGCTGCTCCTAAAGTAACATCCGCGTGGGCAACTGGAGACTCGATCATGGATGATTCGAGCACGGTCACACCCATCTGTGAGTACGTCCTGCGCTGAGACTCAGTCCTTGGCAAGACGGCTACTGAAGCCTTATCGTTCTTCACGATCCGCGCGACTGCCTTCTCAAGGACCGGTTCATGGGTGGGAAAGAACGAGGCGAATTCCGGTTCTGGTCGGACGAAAACTAGAGGAGACTTGATTCCAAGTTTCTTGTAGGGGTTTTCGCCGTTGGTCTTCGTCCCCTTCAGGTAACCCGTGTGGAACCCGTTGAACCAGGCAACCTTGTCCGGATCGGTAACTCCACTCGCGTATATTTCCTGGAAATTGTAGAATCGGGGAACATACACCCTGCTCGCCAGGGGAAAAACCATCTGATTGACATGAGTCTCCCTCTCATCGTAGAAAATAGTCCAAGCGGGAATGTCTAGCCCGAAGGCGACCCTAACGGCCTCGGGCCATCTTTCCGTGAGAAGTAGGTCGGGCTTTTCCCTCGAGACTATGGGGATCATGGTCTTGATCCCATCGGCGTAGGCCTCTAGCTTGTTGGAAAGCTCTCTCCCCCCGTGCTTCCCGACCTGGATGAAGTCGATATTCTTGGCCCTGAGGATACGGGATATGTTGTCGTGCTCCCGGGCGGTTACAACGAAATCGTAGTCATTCTCCAGCTCCTTGATTAAGGGAGCGAAGAAGTTCGCCTGGAATGGGGTGCTCATTGCCACCCATATCTTCCGGATCTTGGCGTTCTTGACTCCACTTGGCTTGTCCATCAGCTCATCACGCATATCCCATGGCAATCACTATGGCAGTCAATGCGAAGAGGGCCTGCATACTGAGCAGCGAAAGGACCAGCCCCCTCTCTTTGATGGGGGAGACCTTCATGAAGGCGTGAGCCAAAGCAGGATATCCGGGGGGTGTCAGGGTGCCGTCCGCGTCAACCGAGGTGTTGCCGTGAATCTTCCTTCCACCGAAGGGCTTCTTCTGCATCGCCTTGAGGGCGAAGTCCATGGCAGCGGGGATGCTCAATACTATTGCCTCGAACTCTACCCTCGCCAGGATGCCGATGACTGCAACGGCGGCCCCTGCCATCAGGGTACCTGTGTCTCCGGGGAAGAGACGTGCGGGATACCAGTTGAGAAACAGAAAACCCAGATAGGCGAGCGTGAGTATCGCTCCCAACATGGCCACCGTGGGATATCCCCTCTCCGCAGAGAGGAAAGAAAGGGTTCCAAGCGAGATTACCGCTATGCCCGCCTCCAGACCGTTGAACCCAGCGAAAATGTTCGAGAAGTTGGCGGACGTGGTCACCGCCAGGGGTACAGCGACAAGCGGGAAGAGCAGGCCAATGTTCAGGTTCCCAATTAGCGGGAGGTAGACTGAACCTCGTCCCATCAGGAAGTACATCAAAGGGATAGAAGCGGCTACAATCATGAAGGGCTTGTACCGCTGGCGGATGTCATAGAGGTCGTCCGCAATGCCGACTGCTCCTGTGAATCCAATCGCAGACATCCCTGCGGCAAAAGCGAGGAAAGAGCCGTCATGGGGAAAAGCCGCGACCAAGTAGACAGAAGCCCCCAATGCTGAACCGAAGAGCACCGCTAGTCCTCCCATCTCCGCCGCAACGGGCCCATGGGGCTTGTGCACATCGATGCCTGTAATTCCAAGAGCCCCGAACTTGTTGCTCTGATACCTGGCTATCGAAAAGGAAGACAACGCGGCGACGGCCACAGCTGCAGTCCCAACTATCGGGTCCAAGCCTGCTACCGAGGAGCTAATCGTTCCACAACCTTCCAGAATGCTTGTGTTCCAGCTGCGAAGGCAATCACCCACGAGAAGACGGCGAGGGCCAGCCTCGGAATTGGGTCAAAGCCCGACGAAATCTCCCACGCAGCGAGTGAAGCGATGGCAGATATTCCAAAGGGAAAGAGGGAAAATATCACCAAAATCGCGTGTTTGTACGCTCCATGCCGGCTTCCGTTTGCCCTAGGTTCCGTTTGCCAACACCTCATCATTGATCCGCTCGAAGTCAGCCATCGAACCGACGTCTGCCCAGCTTGCCTCTTCGAAGTAGGAGTTCAGCTTCTCGCCTTTGGAAAGGAGCCGCGGGAATATCTCCTTCTCGAGGCTGCTTTGGGTCGCAGCCGGGATTGACTCTAGGAGTCTCGACTCGATCGCATAGACCCCTGCGTTGGCAAGGTAGTGCAGAGTAGGTTTCTCTTCAAACGCTATTATCGCCGAGGATTCGTCGACCGTGATGTGGCCGTATGGAATCTTGACGCCATACTTCTTCACAGCGAGGGTCGCTATAGCTCCGCTCCCAAGGTGACTCTGGAGAAGGTGGGCGACGTTGAGGTCGGTGACGATGTCGCCGTTCATGGCGATGAAAGTCCCACTGAGGAAGGGCTCTGCGGTCTTTAGCTGCCCTGCTGTCCCCATGGGAGAATCTGATTCGGCATACTCCACTTTGACGCCGAGGCGGGAGCCATCTCCCAGGGCGTCCATTACTTGCTTCTTCAGGTAAGCCACACACAGGACAAAGTCGCGTATGCCGTAACCCTTGAGGTAGGCAATCGTTCCCTCGACGAGAGGTTTTCCACCCACCGGCAGGAGGCATTTCGGCATGACGTATGTGAGGGGTCGCATCCTCGTGCCCGCTCCACCGACGAGCAGTACTGCCTTCATGCGGGTCGTCCCGGCGTAGGGGTGAATGACAAGTATGATCTGACCAGCTCCTCACTTTTCCTCACGTCATTCTTGGCACGCTGATACTTGGCGAATCTTCGGAGGAAGGATAATCCCTTCGGACTTGGTCGGAAAAAGCCATCTTCAAATTCGAGGAAGCCATTCGTTAGGAGAATTGTCAAGTATTTGGTGAGGAGCTGGAAGCTCAGGTTTGCCCTGAACATTATCGTCGTCTTTCTAGCGCCACCTCTGGAGGAGATTAGCATCTCAGCTAGAAGCTCGTAACTGTTGCGCTTGCGACGACTCTTTTCCAAACTTCGCTAAGGACCTGCGTTAGAACTCAAAACGCGGCTATCCCCCTTAGACCTCCCGAGACTGCTCGGCCGAGGTACTCCACGTAGTTCCTATCTTGCCTCCAGGAGCGTGCGGAGGCGTTTCCCGATGAGACGGCGAAATCAGAGAATGCCCAAGCGATTTTGGTCCCTCTCTGCAGCCATGCGTGAAGCGTCTCCCCCTGCCCCGCCAACTTCTTCAGAATTGAGGTCAGCGCGCGGAGGAGGTCGAAGCTCTCGAACTTGAGCTCGAGGCGGATCGACAGCGACAGGATGGATTTCTCCCTTCTGTCAAGCGCGAACCAGGCTCCCCTTCGTTTGGACGAAGTGATGGCCCTCTTCAGTAGACTCTTTACCCTTATGGGGAACGTATTGAACTCGGTGGTTTTCTCTGTATGCATGAGGGGTGCCACCGACCCCACCGTAGAAATTCTATTTAAGTTGTCAGTCATTATGTGTCATGATAGTAGATACTTCGTGGAATGACGTTATAGAAGATATTCCATGATGTTCCATAGGTGGATCAACGATCAAAGGACTCAGCCCTCATGCCCGATTAGGTTCGCAAGGGCACATCTGCTAGCCTAGAACTGGTCAAGATTGGCCGACTCCACAGTGCAACTAGATTGTCTCTGGAGTGTTTATCATCCGTATCACTTCTGTTCCTTGATGACCAAGGCCTTCTGTGTTAAAGAGAAGAAGACCAGGGAGATCAACTCACCCCGACCAGTCACCTTCAAGAATGGTCGCAAGGCAATCTCGGGGACGTGCTCGTCCTGCGGGAGCAAGTTATTCCGAATAACTGGCAAGTGAGAATCTCCCTCTCCTTTTTTCCAGGTTAAGCTTGAACGAGGGCCTCATTCGACCGGCTTGATTCTAGACCTGGCAAGAAACCAAAATCCGAATCCAGAGTTCACAACCCTCAAGTAGGAAAATGGGGGTGATTCACTCGCCCATGATGGCGAGACTGGAAGAACCCTGCAGGCAATGCATGGAAGGACGGCATCGAGTCTGCGAGCATCCCACGCCGATGATCACGCTCCTCTCCTATCAAAAGGTCAACAGGCGCAAGGGAAAGAGTCCGGAGAGTACTCCGGAGACCCTAACTTGCTGCGATGAGCGAGAGTTCTGGATCGAGAGGATATTTCCTTAGTCTGCAGTCAGGCTCCTAAGATTTCAATCCCAACTCCTGATTAGATGAGCGAAGGATGTGATAGCATTTGGAAACCTAGTCGGCCTTCTGAATTTCTCAGAGGTCACTTGGGAACCTACGAAGGTCCAACAAACGCGAACTATGTACCCGTAGTACACAAAGCAGAATAAGGCAGGGTCCTCCTTCTCGAACAAATGCCATTTGAGGACATCCTCGAACGGGAGCCCAAGAGTCCAGAGCCAGTTTCCCCTCGGGAGCAGTGGGGTTTCGAAGCAGAGTTCATCCTCGACAGACCTTCTTACTGAATTCTAGCTCCACTTCGCATATATCCAACAGGGGGCGTTCGTATTGAAACATGCTGAAGCGCGGCAGGACGGCCAACCAAGCCTTGGACCAAGCCATCTGCGAAGAGCACGAGGCGACTGTGAAAGTCTTCATAATCTATGGAGATTCTGAAGTGAAGTATTACGTAATGATGCCCAATTTGATTTTTTCGTGGCGAAGAGGAACTGACGGTGAAAGGAGAATTCGAATGTTCAAGACATCGGATGAGTGCTTGCTTTGCAGGAACTAGTGGCGGATTCCTTGCGAAGGAGCGGGTTGCCATAATCCATTACTTCCTATCCAATACTGATTCTATTTTCTCAAACGTTTAAGACTGGCTAGACAAATGATTTGGGTACAAGAATGAGCGAAGGATTTCCGGCTGTCACGAGCCGAGTCGACATGAAGAAGTACATAGACCAGATCGAAGAAGAGCTCAGAAGAGTCCTAATTGACATCGGCCCAGGCAAGACTCCCGAGGAAATCGAAGCCACACAGACCAGGCTTCAGGAGCTAATCCGAAGGCAGACTCATTCGATCGCGAAAGAAATCGGACTCACCGGGAGTCACGTGATTGTATTCATGATGGCATCGACAATCATAACGACTGGTTGGGTTGCCTTCGCACTCAAGAGAGAAACGCTCGACCTGTCCAAACCCCCAGAAGACAGACTCACGCTTACCGATATGCTCGACGCTCTTGAATTGGCCCTCGCGAACGTTATCTCGGCCGGTTCGAACTATGCCGACATCTCGAGGAAGTAGGATCCTGGCCGGGAGAGAAACCTCTTCGCGGAATCTGTATTGCACTTCCGGTTACTCTTTATACCGAACGCCCCCTACAACTTTCGGACTTGGCCACCCCTCTTGACCTGTTCTGGCAGACGCTGTTGGACGACCTTCAGATGTACGTCTTTCCATACCTCTTCACGCTTGTAATCGCCTTCCTCTCGGTCTGGCTCGCATTCTCAATTTCTGCTAGGAACAATAGGCGGAAGGCTAGGAACGCCTTGAGAGCCGAGCTGAAGACGAACGCGATTGTCACGAGGAAGATAATGGAGTATGCCGACTCACAGCTTTCTGGGGATACCTCGATTGCACCGATGCCTCGGTACTCCAAGCGTGCTTACATGGAATACAAGCGCTTAGGGCTCGGGTGGAAGCTGCCCCAGAAGATACGCGAAGAGCTAGAGTTAGTCTACCTGAACAAGGAGAGCGTGAACAAGGCTGGACGGAGGCAGGAGGAGCTTGCATTCGGGCCAGCCGCCGCATTCCCCAATGCACACACGCTCCGATTAGAGAACCTCACGTTTGTAAGGGACACGGCCCACAACGTTGTGGAGCCGTACCAGGACAGGCTAAGAGACGCAAGATACTGAGGCTCGTCAGACCTAGACCCTCTCCTTCAGTAATCTGAAGGCTAGACATCGGCGTCTTGAATCACTGCAGTCGAGAAACCTCGAATCGGGCGCCAAAAAACCCTGCACAGGCGTGTGGTCCTGGTCAAGAAACGATTGGGAATGCAGCCAATGCTTCAGGCACTGGCACAAACTGATCGATCATTCGAACGTAAAGCTCATGAACCTTCACTCGAAACTCCTCCTGGATTGCGCCCTTCAATATCCCAGACCCTTCGCCAAGTAGGAGGTCGAGCTGGGCATAGACCGTGATAGGTTCTCCAAGGCCGGACTTCCCAACCAGCTTTGAAAGGGCAATTGCCTCGCCTTCTCCTACGATATTGGTCAAAGAGTCCATGACCGCAAGTTCGAAAATTCGTGGAAGCTGTTCGATGTGGTCAGGGGCTACCGCGTTGAGGGCGATGAGCTCCTCTTCCAGGCTCTCCTTGATCAGGGCCGACATCCTGCCCAGGGCTTTCCTCTGAATATTTCCGGGCATCAAGCTGGCTCCCATACCCCTTGTTGGTGACGGGGGAAGATACGCTATCCTGCCGAACCCGTTGGAGTGTTTCCTTTCTTTTCTTGACTGAGTCATGTCGACTGTTCTCTGAAGTAGGAGGCGCATGATTCATGAGTAGGTGGTGTCAACCTGTCCGCAGCAATCCGACTATCAGACCAAGTGAGTCGCAAGAGTTCCCCGTTGACTTTCAATTCAGGATCTCGTTGACTACCTTCTCATAGGACCGGACTAGGTCGGCGCCTCGTGTTGTAATCGTGTATCTCCTCCTGCTCCCGTACTCCTCAACAGTCAGCATTTCTGCGACGACGAACGACCTCAGCTGGGCCTGGAGGACGTTCCAGGAAAGGTTCGCCTTGTACATTATTTGAGTCGGCTTCCCGAACCCCTGCGCAACTACCCGCAGGATGTCTACCCTTATCTGAAGGATCGACCTCCGACCTGCCGGAATCGACTGCTCAGGTTCCCCACCCTGCACCGTTACGGGCTGGAACAGGTTCTCAGTCATTGTCCACGAATGACGCTTTAGCGTAATTAGCCTTTGCCTATTTTCAATATGGATTCAGTAACTACCTTAGGCCCGGAAGCTTCCGAATCATAGAATAGGCACTTGCGAGTTCATTCGCAATGGCAGGTTCGCTTAGGTACCGCTTGAGGTCTTCTGGCGCTGGCGACGAGTGAGAATAAGACACCTGTCCGCAAAGATAACCCCACACGTTCCGCTCTTACTCACCGCCGCAACTCTCGTTCTAGTTGCAGGTTTGGGGTTTCAGGGGTTTGAGGCTTTCGCATCGAGACCCACGCCGACCATTCTCAGCGCGATGATCGCCCCTGACGGGTCATCGTGCAGCATCGAACTACACAACCCGGGAGCCACAGATGTTCACGTAACCGAGCTCACCCTGCGGTACGGGTCCGGCCCACCTGCCGTCTCTTTTGGCTCATCCTTGACTATGCTTTCGAACCGAACTACCGCATACCTATGTTCGATGGGTATGAATCAACAGTTTCTCCCAACTCTCAATGGCCAGGGCGGGGGAGGTTACAACCTTACGGTTCGCTTCGACGACGGTACTCTCGCTTCCTACTCCGCGGCGTTTTCATCGAGCTGATATCAACTCTCGTTCGAGGCTACTTGAGGCACACCTGGCATTCATGGATTCCAAAATCAGATTGGACCTTCACAATGCCTTTAATGCTGAAACAGCCCAGTCTGGAACATTGGCTCAAGAACAGAAAGCTTCAGATGGAGAGAACGGGAGTTTCGTCGACAGCCTTCGCGAGATTCAAGGAGAATACATACAGCTCAATGACCTCTACGAGAGGCAAAGAATATACGGCCAGAAGCTCTCGGACATGATGAAGGCACTGCAGTTCGAGGTCGACACTACAATCCCCATTAGGCCGGAGACGATGGGCAACGGGGTCACTTCAGCGTACCTGGTGTCAGAGGCAGTCGTCGTCGCCTTCGACAAGAGCCGCAACATGAGTTCAAGCCCCCTCTACCGATTGCCCCCCAACGTGCTGATTTCAGTAATAGAAGAGTGCACTCCGGAGCTAAGGAGGCTAATCTCAGAGAAGAGACGGACCGAGAGCAACAAGGTCAAGTCGATGGAAAGGGTCCTGAAGGAACTGAAGAAGGCGCAGGCCACCTTCAAGCTTGCTAAAAGGGACGAGCTCGAGGTAACGGAAGACGAGCCGAGGGAAGAGGCAAGCGAGGCCGTTGAGGAAGAGAGGCCCCTGAAAGTCCAAGACCAGGTCGAAGTACCCCTGCGTGCGACAAAAGGCGCCTTCGTGTTCAAGGGATCGTTCGGCGACAAGAAGGAGATCTCCGGCATCTCCTCTTGAGCATTTGCGTTCCGAAGACAAGCCCAAATCTGTATGACAGAAGTCGAGAGTTGACTCGGGTTGCAACGCATCATGGCAAGGTGGCGTGAGAGGTATCACGACGCGCGCATTCGGGAGACAAAGTTCCTGATGTCATTCAACATGATACGCCTCGACAAGAGGCTCATAGTCCTACTGGGAGTCTTCGTCTCACTGAACTTCTTCGACGCTCTCAGCACGTTGATAGCAATCCATTCGGGTCCGACATTCGTCGAGCTGAACCCAATCGCCTCGCAGCTCTTCCGGCTCAGTTTCGACGGGTTCGTCGTCGCTCTCGGTCTGAAGTACGCACCCATTGCCCCCCTAATCTACGCGACCTACCTGAAGGACAAAGGGACGAGGCCTGTCGTCTTCAGAATCGTTAAGGTTAGCGCCTTCGTGGCCTTGGCGGCTGCCGACATCTTCTATGTTGCCGTGGTAGGGTCGAATATCGTCACCCTCGCCCACTTCTACCTGGCCATAGGATAGAAGACGAATGGAAACAAACGTTATAACCGCGCCCTTGGTGCAACAAGTGTGTTGATCCCTGAGACGGGGACGAGCATGGTTTCCGGCGTGCTAAGGTTCTACGAGCTGAACGACGTCAGGCGTTACTTGAAAGAACTTCTCGATACGTACCAACGCGAGTACGACAAGTCGTCCAATATCATCGGAGGGATGCTTCGCTCGGAGGGCCAGAAGGGCATGGAGGTCATCATCTCGAAGGGGTGGGCAAAGGTCGGATCCCTGTTCGTCAACATGGCCGACGCAGAGAAGGGGAGGATGGAGGTCGTTTTTCAGATAGTAAACGAGATGAAACCGAGAGTCGTAAAGACTGAAGAAGTCCTAAAGGCATTCGAAGGGGTAGAGGGTCTCCCAATTCCAGACGACGCCACCTTCCTGCTGTACCTCCGCGGCGGAATCCCTGAAAGGTTAATCGTAGACATGAACGAAACAAGGCCTCCCAAGTTCATGTTCGACGGGAAATTCAAGGCTGTCTAGTCCGCTGGCGCTCTTGTGGTCCTTGACGTGAGGAATGCAGAGCCTGAATTTTGACCACAATCCCTTAAATGTTATATTCTCTTGAGCCGTGCGCGTAGTATGCTCGAGATCGGCGTTCTCATAGAAAGAATTGATGGCGCCCGACTTTCTGACAAGGTCACCGAAAACTCAGCCTCAAATTATGGCCTGAATGTTTCGCTTTCCGAGCGCGAGCGAAGCCCCGCATCTCTCCTACTCAGCTTCACGCTCGAGCTTACGAGCCAACCACAACTGGCCAGGATATTGGTCTCCGGGATAACGACTCTGACTGGCACGAAGGACGAAATCCAGGGCGCCCTGGCAGCTCCTGACGACACCAACCCTCCGCTCGTCCTGGCGACCGTATATGAGAGAATCTACGGCCTAGTCTACCTCGTCGCTGAGGGCCTGAAGATCCCCCGCCCGCTGCCTACTTTGCTGAAAACCGCACCCGATAAGAAGTAGTTGTCTGGAAAACGGGCCGAATGGGAGTAGATATTTGGAATATGCACAGCAATACTTAACTAGGTTCCATGCCTTTTACAGAGATATGAGTAACACGGCAACATTCGGGCTCCCTGGAGAGACCCTCGGTCAGGCGAGACGGTCGCCGATGGAGATGGTCTGCGACATCCTGGGCGTTCTCTCTGAAGGTCCGACCAAGCCGACTCATATCTTATACAAGGCGAACATGAGCTGGAAGGTCCTTGCGGCCTACCTCGATTACCTGCTAGGGAAGGGGCTGATTGAAAAGGAGGAACAGGGGGGCAAAAGGAGCACCTACAAGCTTACAGGCAGAGGAAAGTCGATCCTTCAGGTGTACGATGGGCTCAGGTTGAGCCTCATGGGGAAGGAACCTTCAGGGGCCGGAGAGCTGCTCGGGCTGCTTGGAACGGCTACCAAGTCCGAGGAGAAACAGGCTCACTCGTTTGTTTGGTGAAGAAAACGCCTAGGGCAGATTGCTGCTCCCTGAGCAACTCGGTCGTTTCTTTATAGTGCTCGTACGCCTTCACGAAGGCCTTCCCTCTTTCGGTCGCCTGGAAGATCCTTCCCGCTGGCTGGAAGACAACCATTTGGTTTGATGCGAGCATGTCGAGGTATGTGTTCAATTGTTTTAGGTTGAGATTGGCCTCGTACATCACCTTCGTCTTTCGCCGACCTGTCTGCACTGACCTAAGGATAGCGAACATTATTTCTGAACTGTCCCGACGCCTTTGCCCGTTTATCATTGGAGTTCCGACAGCAGAAAACGAGTTAAGATTTCCTGCCCTTATGCCAAACATTCCGGTTCGGACTTCACGGACTCGGAAGCAAACTCGAAGGTGTAGCTCAGCCTACGCGCTCGACCAGGAATTCGCAGATGTTGTCTCCCTTCGCCACGCACTTCTCCTCGACGACTCGATGCGTGGATCCGATTATCTCGTCTGCCACCCCTCCAATTACGCCGCCAAGTAGGTTGCAGACCGGATCCGTCGAGTCCCTGATGTGCAGGCAGAAGAAGCAATTCTTGACCAATATCCTGGCCTGGCCTCCGTAGAGGTCGCCTCCGACCAGACGCATCTCGCCATACCCAAGCTCCCTGGCGAAGCCCTGCAGCGCCTCGTAGGCCCCCTGTGGCGCGACCTCACGAGTCTTCGCAAGCCTTCCTAGGTACCGCCCGTTGCTGTATCCCATTCTCTGGAGGATGACCGCTGAACCAGTCATGAATGTACTCGCAAGTTCCTTTTCGATCGTCGCCCAGCCTATGGATCCCACTGCCATCATCCGGATTCCATCCTCCTTCCGTCTTATCGTACCGTGTTCAACGTCCACGTCAAACGGCTCGTCCTTCGGTGGCTCCTTCTTCTGGGAACCTCTAAACAAGACTGTGCCCTCTCAATGACGGTATCTTAGTGTATATTTGACCCTTCTTTATATTGTCCCGTGCGTTTTCCAAGCTTTTCTATCCTGGAAATGGTTTCCTTGCCATGACCACGTGGAAGGGGGGAAAGCTAGAGAAACGGAGTCGATGGACGGACACGTCCGACATGCCTTGCTTCTTCAGGAAGTCGGAATAGATCCCGCCGTTCCCCGCCTCGAGGATCCCTACTCGGCCTCCGTTCTTGAGTATCCTCCCCACCTCAGAAAAGGCCAAGCCTCTCTCCTTTCGCTTCGTCAGCCTGTGAATCGAGACGGCAGAGAGAACGACATCAACAGAGGAATCTGCGAAGGGGAGGAACCTCGGGTCTGCCTTGATGGCGAAGACCTTGTCCTGCACCCCCTCTCGGCTGGCGTTGGCCCATATTGATTTGGGAGCATTCCCAGACAGATGGCCTTTTTGCCAGAGGTCCACTCCGACCGCATACCCGCTTGTAAGCCTCTTGCTTGCGAGGACCATTCCCAGCCCCCTTCCACATCCAAGTTCCAGCACGACCTCTTCACCCCCCCAGGGAATCTTCGCGACTATCCTAGTCATCTCATTCACCTTCCCCTGTCTGCTGCTCCAGTAGAGCGCAGCCGCCACCGCGAGGATCAGGAACCCCACCGCAGGGCCGGCAAGGAGACCAATCCGCGCCGTCCCCGGGTTCACTCTCTCTGTGTAGGCTGAGATGACGAAGCCAATCACCACTGCAAGACCACCGGCGATGACTAACTCAATGATTGACCTCGGTTCGTCGATTCCATATCCTACCTTTCCGAGGCTTTTCACGGGAGATCCTGTAGGGGAAGGGACGCTGACAGGCCTATCAGAAGACATGTTTCACGGCATCCCTCTGGAACTTGTATTTATTGTTCGTACCTTCGCGTTAGACGGGGATGGCAATGAAGCCCCTTGCGACGAATATCGCTAGCAGGCTTACGACGACCAGGGCGATGGCGTGCTTGAATCCGTCCGAGATTCCGCTCTCTCCCATCTTGCCTGCGACTATCCCAATGACAAATGCGTCGAAGACCGCGGTCGTCAGAAGAGTGTCGATGACGGTGGGTGAAACCGTTGGAACGGTTGAGGTCGCGAAACCGGTCGCCGAAGGAGCTGACAGCAGGTACACCATGATGAACGTTGTAATGATGACCATCACTCCCGCGATGTAGGTGATAAAGACGAAGGGCCTGAGGGCCGACCGCCTGTCCGATTCCATATCGTTGATGCTCCTTGTGAACTCGGCCATCTCTGAGAAGCTCCTGATCGTCCCACCACCGACGTCGACAACCTCGATAAGCAATGTTCCGACAGCTCTCGTGATCCAGCTCCCAACAGCGCCGGTAAAAGTCGATATGACCTTCGAGAGGGCAACACCCCACGATAGCTGGGCTCCCATCTTTCTTACGTGCTTTGAGAGGATCCCGTATTGCCTCGTTCCGAGCCTCTCAATCGCGACTTCGGGAGAGAGTCCAGTCTTCCTGCCTTCGGCTACGTCTCGGATGAACTCGGGGAGCATGCGCTCGAGTCCTCTCCTCTCTCTGCCGTATCTGATCGCCAGGAAGGCCGGGATTGACACACCTATGATCAGGGTTCCGGAGGTCTTCTGGTACAAATGGAGTGGGAGAGGCAGGAAGAAGAACAGCGCTGCAATAGGCGCGGTGACTAGGAACCATTTGTAGGGCCTGTAGTCCACGTAGGGCCACTTTGGCTGGACGGCGTCTATGAGCCAGATGAATCCAGCAGAGATTACAGGAACGAGGACAAAGGCAAAGATGTAAAGATTAGTGAGCCCATTGAGGTTGTTGCTGATGAGTGTCTGAATCATGTACAGGGTATAGAGCACCATTCCTAGGATGACTGTGACCGTGAGGTACGCTTCTGCCATGGTTCCCGTCGTGTCGGCAGACCTCTTCACCTGGTTTGCCTTGGCCTCCATAGTATCCCTGAGCTTAGACTGGACATAGGCGATGAAGTTTCCTCCGCTCTTGAGGATTGCCGTGTACCCGAACAGGAATTCTGAGAAGCGCTTGTTTGGGTTATAGCGTGCTACGATCTCAATCGCGGTGATAGGGTCGTGTCCGAAGACTTCAACCTCAAGTAGGACCCTCTTCGCCTCCCTTCGAGCGGCTGGGAATAGCTTCATTTCCGAGATCCTCCTGAGTGTCGAGAGAGGGGAAACGCCTCCCCCTGCCAGCACCGACATGTATCCGATCACGAAGGGGAGCTCGGTATCTATGCTTGCTCCACGAGATGACGCACTGATTTTGGGGCCATTTATGACCAGAGTGAACACCAGGGGGACAGCGGCGATGAGCGCCAGGAAGTAGGGAATGTGGAAGAAGGCAAAACCAACGTAGATCAGGACCCCGGCGATTATTGCGGTAAGGGCGGTTGAGAAGAGGGCCACGGAGATCAAGCCCTCTGGTGTTATTCTGAGGTTCGACTTCAGGATGTTATCCCTGAGTAGGGGTACCGAGCGGCTTAGCCTAGTGGCGGGCCAGGCGAAGATCCGAAACGAGGCTTGTGTTAACCTGTCGAAGAAGGTGAGCTTGATCTTCTCTTTCGACTTGCCCCTGGGCAGGATTAACTTGAAGCTCACGGGCGCTGACCGCCGTGGCCGTATTCGCCCATGATCTCAGCGACCGCGACCCCTTTCGCTTCGAGCTCGTTGGCGGCGGTGTTGAACACTTCCTCAGGCCTTGCCACGTAAAGCTCGAGTATCGGCGAGAGTTCCTTGAAGTTCCTGATTCCCTTCTGCTGAATCCACCGGAGGATGAGGGCGCGCCTTTCGATCTCCTTCAGTATGTCACCCATTGGGATGCCGTTGTCTCGTGAGATGCGCTCGAGCTTGGTGCTTTTGTCGAAACTAGGCTTGAAAGTGTCGGTGCGTGCGTCCCATCGGAACGCCTTCATTACCTCCTGGTCGCTGACCACCTCGTCCACCGAGACGATCCTTCTCACGGCCTTGAAGCCTCCCCCTGGGGCCGGGACTGAGATCCTTCTGACTACGAAAACGAGGTCGAGGAATGGTATGAAGGCCCTCGGGACGTTCATAGGAGCGGATACAAGCCTCTGCAGGGCCGACGCTGCGTCGTCTGCGTGGACAGTCGAAAGGCCTCCGTGGCCCGTGGAGATTGCCTGGAATAGCACATATGCCTCCTCTCCTCTCACTTCGCCGACACAGAGGATATCAGGCCTCATCCTCATGGCGGCCTTTACGAGCTCGAACAGACCTACTTCGCCTGCCTTCTCTTCCGTCGCCGCGTAGCTTTCTCTAGACACGAGGGAGGTCCAATTGAGGTGGGGGACGTTAATTTCCTGGACCTCCTCGATTGTCACGAGCTTCGTGTTTAGCCTAGTCAGGGTTAGGAGTGCGTTCAACAGCGTCGTCTTGCCGGCCCCAGTCGAACCAACCACACAAGCCGTCGCCCTGTTCTGCATCAAATACCAGGTGTAGGCTGCCATTCTGTGGTCGAGCAGGTTCAGGTTGAGCATGTCAACGATGGTCAACGGGTCCTCCCTGAATTTCCTGATGGTGGCGGAGCTGCCCTGGGGGGAAACTTCACGCCTGAACGTAGCGATGAGCCTGTGCCTACCTGGGAGAGTTCCCTGGACGACAGGGAACGCGGTGGAGACGTGCTTCCCTGCCATGTGGGAGAGGCGAGTGATCTGGTTGTCCAGCACCTCATCGTCGCTTATCGTGATGTTTGTCTCGAGGCTCTCGTGGCTCTTGTGGTAGATGAAGATCGGTTTTCCGAGAGCGTCTATCGATATGTCCTCAATGTTCGGGTCCCGCATCAAGGGGTCCATCACGCCGAACCCGACTAGATCTCTTTCTGCGAAGTAGATGATCTTTGACCAAGATGCGGCGGGGACGCGGATGTTGTACTTCAGCAGGATCTTCCTTGCCTGGTCGGCGAAGTACTGTCTTGGGTTGATCTGTTCCCTTGGAACTGTAAGCTCCGCCTCGAGGGCGTCGATCAGGTAGGAGTATATCGCGGCCTCGGTCTTCGTGAGGGGGACCTCGTCAATGAAGTACCGCCTCGCCAGGAGGGGACTCTGAGCCACGACTGCGTAGGCGAAGGGGCTGTTGACAGGGTATCTCTCTAGGACTTTCCAGGAGGGGGGAATCGTTGTACCGGAGAACGGGAACCTTACTTTGACGTTCTTGAGGAATCTGAATCTCTTTGCCATGGTGGCCTCTTCCTCCTCAGTGCGATCCTCGGGTGTGGGCTGCTTCGGAACAGGTTTCTGAACTTGTACGGTCTGTTGCCTCGACGCCTGCATGTTCTGGGACGCCTGTTTGGGCTCTGGCTTCGCAGGAGTCTGTGGCTCAGCTTCGATCGGCTTCACGGGGGGGATTCTTGCCTCCGTTGGCGAAATGTCACGGTTTGGTGATTGGGCTTCCCGAGCTCCGCCGGTCTGGACAGATGGGCCAGGAGCAGGACGGGGATTGACCGGTGTGGAACTCGTCGCTTGAGGGGCCACCGCTCCGAGTGGAACTTGAGAAGCGGGCGTGGGCTTTGACATCACAGCTGGCTCCAGGGGTGGGGCTTCTAATTCCTCCTTGTTCCGCCTGAATAGGCGTCTGAAGAAACCCTTGCGCTCCTCGTTTCCATCGCTGGACATCTAGCTACTCCATTTTCGGGGCAGACTCTGCTTATAACCGATATGGATTTCGAGACCATAAAGACCCCTCGCGTCCTGGGTCTGGTAGCAATCATCACGCGGTACTTCATAGAACCTACAGCCGACCGAATTGAAACGCAAGACTGTCTTTTGCTTCATCATACCAAGAATGTATTTATCCGTTATGGAGCACAACCCAGATATCAGTCCATTGGTCTTCATGATTCGCCCTCTGGGAGGGTTTGCTTCGCACTTTATCGAAGGCCTCTGTTCTATCATTCTACCTATCCCTGCGAACCGGGGCCAACTATAGGGGCGAGGTCGTCGAGGTCGAAGAAAGCTGTAGCTCCAAGGTTGTTCTTCAGGGTCTGAGGGGTAATGTAGTGGAAGTTGCCGATGCCGACTGACCCACTTGAGTAATCCTCGAAGTAGATTGCCCCAGTATCACTGGCCCAGGAAAGGAAGAGGTGGCCAAAGCCATCAACTGCGCCCTGGTCGAAAACATTCCCCGCGCTCGGGGTAAGAGCGGACACTGTCTCGCTGGCCACGAGTGTCCATCCGAGGGGTCCGGTGGTGGGATTAATCTGATTGATGACGTTCCAACCATAGACCATAAGGTCCTGCGTGAATGGGTCATAAGACCCCCCGTGTACCCCAGTGAAGGTATGGCAAGCCCCTCCAGCATCCTTGAAGCAGGTCGTCACTCCTGTCGCTGTGTCGATGCTGCCGACATGGCCTGTCATTCCCTCGAAGCGCGTCCCAAGCTCAGCAGTGTAGTACACGTGGGTCGGATCTACGAATATCACTGTATTCAGGTTGACGTCATCACCCGAAAGCGAGAGAGTTGTGGGGGCCCCGACCGATGGATTTGCCGCGCTAAGTGGGACCCATGCTAGGCTGCCTGCGCCTGGGTCTCCGTCCATCCACAACTTTGTCCCAGCCGAGTCAACCATGAGATTGTATGAGTAGATCGTCGAGGGATAAGTGGTGGCTACACCCGTGTTCGGGTTGACCTCGTTGAAACCGTTGTAGGGTTGGTTTGTCCCGGTCAGTATCATGTGGTCCTGAGGATTGAATACAACACCGTCTGAGCCGTGCGGCAGGTTGTTGTTTATCACAACTGGTGGAGTAGGGATTGCAAAGGGAGTGGGCGTCCCCGGTTTGTATACGAAATTGAAGTATCCCACGGCTCCAGAGTATTGAGTATAGAACACGGTCCCGCAGTAGGCGAGAACCTCAGTATTGCAGGGTGTCACGTTGTTGGTCTTCCCCCCCAGGACTGTTTCTCCCTGGAATGGGATCTGCTGGTCGTAGACCTGACCCTTGTACATGAAGGAGAGTACTATGCTCAGGTAGGTTGCTTCTGGGGTCTGGTAGTTCGGCGGATTCTGAGGGGTGCAGCCGAGGGGGTTGTCGAATGCTCGACCGTACTGACTGAATCCCCAGTTCCAGTTCGCAGTACCGAAGCGGCATGCAGCGAAGGTGAGTGTCACCGTCTGTCCGGGAGCGATGTCGATGCAGTTTGTCGAAGAAGGAAGATTGTAGTTGGGAGGGGTCTCTGCGCATGTGATCGCGTCCCCACCGTAGGGGGTTAGGGTGGGGGTGAACTTGCTGTAATCGGGGAAGTAGCAACTCACCCCACTTGTGCAGCTCGAGGCACTGTACGATGAAGCGGCTCCCACGAGATAGAAGTCCGACTCTCCGCCCAAAGAGGGGTCGGTCTGGAAGTAGGAATACTGCAGCAAGGGCACGGTCGTGTTGAAGTTGTTGGTGACCTGGACGTAGTAGGCTACGTAGTAGTCGGCGCTGCCGTTCTGAGGGTTAGCGCTGGGAAGGGTGCCAATGCTGAGAGTGCCGGAGGGGGTCTGCGTGCACGGCGAGACAAAGATGATGCCGCCCTTTTGGTAGCAGTAGGTGTCCTTGAAGAAGAAGGAATTCGCTGAGAATGGCCCCTGGTTGAGTACGCTGACGGTGCCTCCGATCTGGATGGTGTTGGAGACCTCCTGAGCGGAGGAGACAGAGACTGAGTTGAGGGTGCCTATCGCCGAGCCGGAGAACGAAGCGAAGCCGCCTACCGCGCCGGTATTGGCATTGTAGGTGCACGTGAATGTTATGAAGGGCGCGCTGCCTGAGCCGGAGTACGCAGTAATCGTGTTGCTGGGGACGGGCGCTAGACAGCTGCCCCCCGTGATGCTGGCTGTGCCTGTCACCTGGGCTGTGGGAGGGGATGGGTCAAGAGCGACGCCCGTTACTGGCGATGTGGCGTAGTTGTAGACAGTGACCGTCACAGTCACGCACCCGCTGCACGTCAGAGTCTGAGGAGGGGCGGCGATCAACTTGACGACTAGGGCGTTGCTCCCGATCCCGGGCGTGCCGCCGGGTAGCGGATACTGGGCGGAGAAGATGTTGCCAGTCGATGTGAGAACGCTCACCAACACCGTCGTCCCGGACACATATGGATAGGACGTCTTGCTGATTGCGAGATCACAGCCTGTCTTCCCGGAGATGCATCCGCTCATTGTTCTCGTTGAGGCGCCCATGCTTATCGAAAGAGGCAGGGTGACGTTCAGGTCGCCCATCTGAGCCCCCGTTCCAAGAACACTAAGATAGTGAGAACCTGGCGTGACCTGGGAGTTCGAGACGGGCTGACCTTTCGCCACGTTCGTTACGTAGACATCCAGGACGGTCACTGTTGCCCCGCCGGTGTTGTTCAGGGTGAGCCCCAGGTCGCCCATCTGCCCCCACGGATCAGCCACTGACGATAGTTTGACACCCACGACGAGGTGCTCAAGGGATGCCTGTTGGAGGGTTGCCTGCCTGCCCGCGCTCGCCTGGTTGTTGATGAGGGAGTTCTGGTTGATGAAGAGCAGGAAGCCGACCCCGCCACTAAAGAGCATCGCGAACATGATCATCGTGGCCAGTATGCTTGCCACTGCTCTTCGCCGCCGCTGGTAGCCGTTGGGGTTTCCGAGGTTCATCTTAGGGTGTCACCGTCAAGGTTGCGGTAATCCAGATGGTAGCGCCTGTATAGATGATGACGTAGTAGGTGCCTGTTGCCTGGTTGTGCGGCACGGTGAACCTTGTTCCGCTTGGAATCGTCCCTGTTGCTCCAGTTCCTGTGAATGTGCCGCTTGTCCCGCCGACACAGGTTATTGAGACTGCGCTCGTGCTCATACAATAATTATAGGTCGTACTAGTGTCGTAGCCGGCACTCGAACTCTGCAACGTTACTCTGCGCTGGGAGCTGGTGCCGCTGGCCGAAACTGAAGTGGGACTGACTGTGAGGCTCAGCACGGAAAGCGGCTCGCAAGAACTAGTAGCGCCGTTGTTGTTCGCGTCGCCACTGTAGACCGCTTCCCAGCCGTAGAGTCCCGCGGTATTGAAGGTCTGTGAAACAGAGTTCGGCACCGCGCCGCCGCTCACTGTCACAGCTGAGCCGACGTTGCTGGGGGAGCCAGGGCACGAGCTCCCTGTGAAGTACTCATACTGGACCGTGCCTCCTGCCGAGCCGAAAGTACCAGAGAGCGTAGCCCGATCGAACACAGAGCCCGCTGCCTGGATGGTCGTTGCTGAGAGAGTAGTGGCTATCGTTGGCGAAGCCTTGTTGACCGTAAGGGTCTCTCCGGCGCCTCCGCATGCGCTGGTGAAGCCGATGTTGTTCCCGTCGGTGTCGGTGAAGGTTGCCTGATAGTAGTAGGTTCCTGCAGGATTCGGAGCAAACGAATTCGAGGTGTACGGTCCGTTGCCATTCACCGTTATGGTGTTACTTGTGAATGAAAGCCCGCTGAGACAGGAAGAGGCACTATAGGCCTTGAAGACCAGGGTACCGGTCAAAGTGCCGTATCCATTCGAGAAGGTGCCTTGGTCGGTGGCTGAACCTCCTATGGAGATGGTCCCGCCAGAGGAGACCGTAGTGGCTATCGTTGGCGAAGCCTTGTTGACCGTAAGGGTCTCTCCGGCGCCTCCGCATGCGCTGGTGAAGCCGATGTTGTTCCCGTCGGTGTCGGTGAAGGTTGCCTGATAGTAGTAATGGGCAGGATAACTACCCGGAAGTGAAGGAGTGTACGGGTTGGAGGTATACGGCCCGTTTCCGCTAACGGTGATGGTGTTGCTGGTGAAGGAGAGTCCGCTGCTGCATGCAGAGGAAGTGTACGCCCTGAAGACCAGGGTACCGGTCAAAGTGCCGTATCCATTCGAGAAGGTGCCTTGGTCTGTGGCTGAACCTCCTATGGAGATGGTCCCGCTGCTTGAAACCAGCGTAGCGATCATTGGTGAAGCCCCGTTGACATGTATCGAAGCAGACCCTGAGCTTGGAATGTGGTTCGCGTCGCCTGGGTAGGAGGCAGTTATCGTAACAGACGGCGGCCACACCTGTCCTGAGCCGGGAGTGAACGTGAAAGGAGCGCATGAACCGCCCGAGAGTACACAGGAGCCCCCGTTGCTGAAGGTTCCAGTGGAGGGCAGACTTTGGGAGAGTGTCACCGTCCCAGTTGGCGTGATAGGAATTCCTGTGTACGTGTCGGTCACGGTCAGGGTACACGCGGATGGACTTCCGACTACCACCGGACTTGCGCATGATACGGAGGTCAAGGTCGACCGGGCCCACTTCACTTGAGCAGCGTTGGAGCTGACGGCGTGGTCGGTGTCGCCGCCATAGGAACCAGTGACCGTCACCGTGCCTTGGAAGTTGGGGTTCGGGGTGTAGGTGATGGGGCAGCTAGCGACGCCAGGCGAGACCTGGCTGAGGGGACAGGTCGTCAATGGAGTGAAGGTACCCGAAGATAGAGGGCTCTGAGTGAAGCTGATTGTACCAGTGGGGGTGACTGCGTTCCCCGGCGAATTATCTGTCACGGTGGTGACGCAGTTGGTAGGGGTGTTCGGAACCGCGTACGATGGTGAGCAAATCTCCGTCGTCGACGTGGATCGCTGGGTCGCGGTTAGGGAGGTTATTCCCCAGCTTGGCGAGTGGTTCGTGTCGCCGGGGTAGGTGGCATTCAGCATGTTCGTGATTTCCTGACCCAGCGCCGGGGTAAAGGTGAGCACGCAGGTCGCAGTTGCACCGCTTCCACTCAGGGTGCAGGTGCCCCCGTTGCTGATGGTACCGCCTGTGCCAGGAGTCTGAGTAAGCGTCACCATGCCTGTTGGCGTGAAGGGGTTTCCGAATGCTGTGTCCGTGACCGTCATCGTGCATGTAGAGGGGGCGTTAACCGCGACTGGGGATGGAGAGCACGCGACCGCGGTCGAACTAGTTCGCACGTTCGTAAGTGTCTGCCCTTCGAAGGGCATCACCTGGGAATAGGCCTGGTTCTTGTAGAGATAGGATAAGACGACTCCGAGCGTCTGCCCTTCCGGCACGGCGCCCTTGAAATTCGGAGGGGTCGTGATACACCCGGCGCTGTGGTCAAGCTGCTGCGCGTAGGGAGTTCCGCCCCACACCCAGTTGGACGCTCCGTAGCCGCAGGCCGCGAAGGTGAGAGTCACCGTTTGCCCAGGGGCCACGTCTATGCACTGAGTAGGAGAGGGAGGATTATAGTTCGGCGGTGATTCGGCGCAAGTCGCGGCCGTCGCAGCGTACGGTGTGAAGAGGGGAAGTTTGTCGCCTCCGCACCCGATGCTGCCGCAGTAGTTGGGATAGTAGGGTACCTGCGGGTTCGTAGCAGTTCCGACAAGGAAGTTGAAGGCTTCGGTGGATACGCTTGGGTCCATGAAGAGGTAGCTATACTCGAGGATAGGGAGGGTCGCGTTGAACACGTTCGTAACCTGAACGTAGTAGGCAACGTAGTAGTCACTGATGGCGCTGATGTAGTTCCCGTTGGTCAGTGAGTAGGGGGACGTGGGAGGCATCGTCACAGGCGTCGTGACGCAGGGGGACGAGTATGTGTAGGATCCGACGGAACCTGAAGGGGCGTACTGGCAGGCGCTGAACTTCAGGAAGAAGTAGTTCACTGCAAAGGCGCCCTGGGTTGGGACATTGGAGTTGCCTCCGATCTGGATGTTGTTTGACATAGCCACGGCCGAGCTCACTCCTTTTGCATTCAGGGTCCCGATGGCGCTCGTAGAGAAAGTTGCGAGGCCACCTACTGCCCCTGTCTGCGCATTGTAGGTGCAGGTGAACGTGATAGAGGGCGCGTTGCCGGAGCCCGAGTAGGCAACAATCGTGTTGCTGGGAACAGGTGCGAGGCAACTGCCCCCAGTAACGCTCGCGGTGCCGGTCACCTGAGCCGTAGGAGGGGACGGGCTAAGCGCGACACCCGTCACCGAGGAGGGGGCGTAGTTGTACACCGTGACCGTGACAGTCACACAGCCCGTGCAAGACAGTGTCTGTGAAGGAGTGGCGAGCATCTTGACGACCAGTGCGTTGCCCTTCGATGTGAGTGTGCTAATGGGAGGATAAGGGGTGCCAAACGTGTTCCCCTTTGATGTAACGATCTCGACCGAGACGGATGCTCCTGCATAGGTGTAGCTGGTTAGAGCGATGTTGCAGCCCGTCTTCCCGGCGACACATCCTCCGAGTGTATTCGTCGACTGGCCGACCGGGAGCGAGATTGGCCAATTCGCCGTTGCGTTAGTCCCCCCTCCTGGCCCCATGAAACCGGGCGGAGTGATCATCTTTCCTGTGTTATCATCAATGTAGATCCTGGACAAGGAGACGGGCGTGCCCCCTGTGTTGTTCACTGACAGCACGAGAGTAGTTCCCCCAGCCACCACGACCTTCGAAAGCAACGCCTCTTGGCCCGCCTGCAGAAGGGCGTCTTGCCTGGCTGCGTTCGCTTGGCTTATCGACAGACTCCCCTGGGTGACAAAGAGGAGATAACCGAAACCAGTGGTGAATATCATTGCGAAGAGTATCACAGCCGCTAGTATGCCCGAGATGCCGCGCCGATGCCGTCGGTGTTGGTGTCCTCTAGACGTGATATTTGGGGTCAACTTGGCTCCTCCACTATCACGGAGTCACCGCAATACCCTGGAATTGGATGGCCTGGGTGTACATTTGGCCCTGGTAGAGGTAACAGATTACAAGGGTTAGGACATTCGCGGCGCCGCTCGAGGAAAAGCCAGGAGCAGAACTTGTGCATCCATTGCTGTGGTCGAAGTGGTTTGCGTACTGGGAGCCTCCCCAATCCCAATAGGTGGTCCCGAATCCGCAGGCCGCCAGCGCGAGCGTCACGGTCTGCTCGTAGGCGATGTCAATGCAGTTTGTAGATGGGGTCCAGAGGGGACCTGTCTCAGCACAGGTTACCTCGTTGCCCGCATAGGGAGCAAGAGTAGGTAGTTTGTTGCCTCCGCACCCCCCGCCGTTGCAGTAGCTAGGGTAGTAGGAGAGCTGAGCATTGTAGGTGCTCGCGGCGCCGACGAGCCAGAAGTCCGTCTCGTTGCCTACATTGGGTGGAGGGTGAGAAGAATCGAGCTGGAGGAAGGTGTATTGGAGGACAGCTAGGGTCGATGGGTAGTTGTTCGTTATCTGAGCATAGAACGCGACGTAGTAATTGCCGCCCGCGCTTACGGTCGCCGCGCTGGGGAGGCTAGCGGGATTGGAAGGAGGCATGGTCACGGCGGTGGTGCAAGCAGACGAATACGTGTAAGATCCGATGGACCCTGAAGGGCCATTCTGGCACGAGCTGAATTTGGAGAAGAAGAAGTTGGCAGAAAAAGCTCCCTGGGTAGGGACGTTCGCGTTCGCGCCTATCTGAATGTTGTTCGACACCGCTTCCGACGAGGATGTTATTATGCCGTTCAGGGTGCCTTGGACGTACCCCGACAATGAGGCGAAGCCACCTACTGCCCCTGTCTGCGCATTGTAGGTGCAGGTGAACGTGATAGAGGGCGCGTTGCCGGAGCCCGAGTACGCGGAGATTGTACTACTAGGGAAGGGCGCGCCGCAGCTGCCGCCAGAGAGGGAGGCCGTTCCGCTCCTTCCAACGAAGGGCACAGCCGGGCTGAGAAACGCACCGATCACGGAACTTGAGGCGAAATTATAGGCAGTAACGGTGAGGGTCACGCAACCGGTACAAGTGAAAACCTCTGTCAAAGGCGGAGTCGGTGTTGCGACCATTGTTACCACAATCGCATCGCTGCCGACGCCCCCGCTGATCTGCGGTGGAAATCGTGCAGAGAATACATTCCCTCTCCCAGTCAGGACTTTGACAAGGACGGTGCCAGATGTATACGAGTACCCTGTCAGGGCAATGTTGCATCCACTCATGCCAGCTATGCATGCAGAATTGCGGTTAGTCGACGCCCCGACATTAAGCGAAAGGGGCCAATATGAGGCAGAGATGTTCGTGCCGACGGGGCCCGGGTTGATCGTCTTTCCCGTACCGTCGACCAGATAGATTGATGATATTGAAGTTGGAGACCCCCCTGTATTTACTGCAGAGAGAACAAGCGTGCTGGCCCCCCATAAAACCACGTTCAATGCCAGGTTCTCTTGGCGCTCCTGCAGCAGGGCGTCCTGCCGTATTACGTTGGCCTGGTTCGTCCCGAGCGTGGCCTGGTTGACGAAGAGGAAGTAGTTGGCTCCTGCTGTGAAGATGACGGCGAATAGAATCAACGCCACGAATATCCCTGCTACCCCCTTCCTCTTTCGGGAGGCACGCATTTGCTCCATCCCTCGCTTATCCGTTCGCCGTTACTTGGAACTGGACTACGTTGCCGAATAGCCCTGTCATGGTGACGATATAGCCCTGTCCAACCGCGATGGGGTTGACGCCTACGCAAGAGGGGATCGTTATTGAGTAAGAGGATGTGGTGAGTGTGCCTACCGGTACGGGATTGATGCCTGAGAAAGAAAACCCTGGCGTTCTAGGACTGCAAGATAGTACTACAGGCGGAGTCGCGTTGTTGTACGCGGTGAATTTCGTCGAGTTGAAAACGATGTTCAATAAGTTGGAAGAAGGAGCGTTGGGCGCACTCTGTATCTGTATACTGCGAAGCGTGAAGGCGAGCTGGCCGTTGTTGAAGACCCAGAAGTTGGCGCCCGTGCATATCGTCGGTGAACCGGTGCAAATGCCTCCGGGGCCTGTCCCGGAGAACGTAGTGGTGACTGGAACGAAATGTTCCCGCAGGTAGTTTATCCCATTCGCTGCACTCTGCCCGTATGCGTTCTCGCTGACTCCGGCCTGGCCGTTGACCCAGCCAAAGACAGCCGCACCTGCAACCAAGGTGATGGAAACCATGATGAGAGTCCCCATGATTTCGCTGATAGCAATACGTCTCTTATGCACACTAAGCTTCAATGTCTGCCTCCAAAACCTTCAGATTGCTTATAGGAATTATGAATTGAATGCATGGAGCTGGCATCCATATTCCCGGATAAGATCCATACCAACTCCCACTTTCTAGGAAGGAACGTGTTGTAGGTAAGACAAACGGCGTTCGAACTCGGAAGGTTTCTCGGGGTCAGCCTCATGTATAGACGAGTGTTCATTTCATCTTGGCTAGTTATATATTGTGAACGCTAAAACAGAATACACTATCCAAGTCATTTGGATGAACTTGCTAAACGATCACTCTTGCTTCGGCGTCAATCATTCTACGCTTAGAATCGTCTGATCGTTGGTCCGGGCCGTCTCACCGCCTTGGTCGCTTTGGCGCCGCACTTTGGGCACGAATCCTGCAACGAACGGAACTTGGTCCCGCATTTCGGGCAGAGGTAGGTCTTCCTCCTCCTGATAAGCGATCCGTAGTAGGGCACCTGTACTTGGTTTATCCTTCTCTTACTGAACTTGCCATCGTCGTCGTAGAAGTACACATACCAGTGCTTTCTGTTCCCCCGGTATGCCTTCTTACCGGATTTTGTGACATAACTGCCACTGGTCCGGGGACGTGATACGCCGACCACGGTCACCAATGCGATTGTGTCTGTGTTGCCTTAAGGATATAACTCTGTTGCCTTAAGGAAGGATTGACTGTTCAAAAGTTGACTCGAGAAACAGATTGAAACTCCATACGCCTTTTAAAGACAAACCGGTTCTTTAGGGACACAACGATGAAAATCGTCAACAGCAGAAAAAATAGGAAAGCCATCTCACCAGTCCTAGCAACAGTCATCCTCATCGCCATCACCCTCATCGCAGCTATAGCCATCGCTGGATTCGTCTTCGGCCTCTTCGGGTCGTTCACGAGCTCGGCACAGGTCAGTGCACAGGTCGTAGGATGCACAACGACAACACTATCATCGTGCACCATCAACCTGCTCAACAGCGGCACCTCAAACGCAAACACAGTAGGGTCTAGCATCAGGTTCGCCGGCGTGACCTACACAGGAAACGCCTGCGGAGGAGTCACAGCCACAGCAGGAGCAACTACCCCAGCTACGTGCGTAATGACCAATGTTCCAGTCCCAGCTTCAGGTTCCGCATTCACTGGGTCAATCTCGCTGTCCAATGGGGCCTCTGTCCCATTCACGGGAACCTTCCCATAAGCACAGCGCTAGATGGCGATAACGTCAGGCGCACAGCCTGAACAAGGATGTGCGCTCCTTTTTTCTCTAATCTGAGTCAGAATTGAATCGTATTTTCGTCTTTTACCCCGTTCTGTTTGATGGACGCAGAATCCATCTCATTTAATAACCCACTCGCACAAAGAAGCTCAAATGAAGATAACGAAGTACGGCAAACAGCGGAAAGCCATCTCACCAGTCCTAGCGACCGTGATCCTGATAGCGATCACACTCATCGCAGCCATAGCCATCGCTGGATTCGTCTTCGGCCTCTTCGGGTCGTTCACGAGCTCGGCACAGGTCAGTGCACAGGTCGTAGGATGCACCGCCGTAGCGAATACGGTCTGCACCATCAACCTGCTCAACAGCGGCACCTCAAACGCAAACACAGTAGGGTCTAGCATCAAATACGGCGGCGTGACCTACACAGGAAACGCCTGCGGAGGAGTCACAGCCACAGCAGGAGCAACTACCCCAGCTACATGTACAATGACGGCGGCGGTAGTTCCGACACACGGCTCAGCGTTCACAGGCTCGATTTCGCTGTCCAATGGGGCCTCTGTCCCATTCACGGGAACCTTCCCATAAGCACAGCGCTAGATGGCGATAACGTCAGGCGCACAGCCTGAACAAGGATGTGCGCTCCTTTTTCTCATTTAATGATTTGAAAGAGACAATTCTTTGTCATTTCGGATAGTTCCAGGCCACCCTCTATAGAGCAAGTGTTCATTATCGAGTCAGGCGCAAGTCAGGCGAGCCAATCCTTGGGTATGGCTCAGAAAAACTATACTTGCGTAAGGTGCGGAAGGATCGGCAACAGAGCAATCCCTCTGCCACCATGCGCAAGGTTTTCTATCAGGCGCTATCCGAACAGCCTCCTGTTTGGACACCTAAAATGGGCGAAAATTGCAAACAAAACGCTCATCTTCGACCAGTTGAACCCGTGAAACAGCGCCTTTTGCCCACTACCAGGCGCGATTCTGCGGAATATGCCGAGTGGAAGCTGAAAGGACGCCAAGAACAACCCGAAACAAGCCCATACACACATCCTCGCACAATCAGCAGAGTCGTTGCTTGGCTAAACGGGGCACCATCGTAGAGGACAAGCACATGCCAAGAAGGAAGATACTGACCAAGAGGATGCAGGACAAGCTACTAAAGGCTCTCGATGCCAAGACGCCGCAAGGGAGAGCAAACTACCTAATCGACGTCATCGTAGAGGAGGGCCTCCACGATCAGGTATTGGACTCGATCCTTCACGGAATCAATGAGGTAGGGGTCGCCAACGGCCCGCTCGACAGCAAGCTGCAAACATGGAAACGAAAGACCCTCAGACATATTCCAATCTGAGCAGGCAGTGGGTGCCGGTAAGGATTCCTTGACTGGAGAAACAGATTCAGGCTCCACAACTGCTAATATGGGAAATCTCTACCTCAGAACTCAAATGCGCCTTACACGGCATCATGGTAGGAGGGCGATTTCCCCTGTCTTGGCAACTGTGATACTCATCGCAATAACCCTGGTAGCAGCAACCGCTATCGCCGGATTCGTCTTCGGCCTCATGGGAACGTTCACGAGCACTGCTCAGGTTTCAGCGGGCGTGGTTGCATGTTCCGGAACGCCTGAGGTTTGCACCTTGACTCTGCGGAATTCGGGCAGCGCTGATGTCGCAATCACAGGGACCTGCACTATGGCATTCCTCGGCGGGAATTACCTAAGCGCTGCGGGCATAGTTACGGGTAATCTTCATGGGGGTAATAGCGCTACAGTTACCTGCACGACCCCTGGATTCCTCCACGCTGTTCCTGACACCCAGATCGTTGGCTCGGTCGCCCTAGGAAACGGTGCCGAAGTCCTCTTCGCTGGCTCAGCCCAATAGACGCCCCTTCCTTCTCTTGAGTTTGTACACTCCACGACCCTACAGGCTCAATCCCAGTGGTCGGAGAGACTAGGTGTCTCCTCTGGTTCGACTCGACCCCTTGAGCGCTTGCCTGCCTTAGTTGACCGGCAGACGCGAGCTGTACTCGGCTGTCCCGGTTGAAACCGAGCGAAAACCCATTCGGAAATGGTAGAGGGAAGCCCCAAGGAAAACCACACCGAACAGCCCGAAAAGCAGAACCTCGTACGGGAAGAGGCCGTCAGGAACCGGAACGAACGCGGTGCGGCCACTTAGGGCCTTCGTCGCACCCGTCAGAGCCATGCTGAAACCGACCGAGTATATCCCGCTGACCAGATACAGCGCTCCGAATGCGAAGTCCTTAACCAGCTTCACCGCGTATCACCAGATTCAACCAAGGGGAGGGACCCAGATATCCGAACATGCCGATTCCAAGAGGGGAAGTTATGCCTGTATGGGAATAGGGATGTGAACTCCCTTTTTTCTCATTCCTCCAAACGAGTTTCCTTTTACGCGTCTAGGCGCCTTCCTGAGGGTATGGACGGTCTCGTATCGTCTGCAGAACAACAGTTCGACTATTTGGGGCAAGGCCTATTAGAAAAGAACAACGCCAAGTCTAGACTTGCCTGCCAGTTAGTCAACCTACCCTTAAATATAATCCAGATTGTGGATTAGGAACATGATGCAGGAAGTTCAACCTCTTCCTCTTCCCGGACTCGTGAAATTCGAATCAATGCAGAGTCTTACGGCATATCTGAAAACCCTCCTCCTGCATTATGAGAGGGAATGCGACCTTTACGGAGTAAAAGTCGGCGACCTAATGCGGATATTGGAAAAGGAACCCCACGGGAAGAACCTAGGAAAGATGAAAGAGACCGGGTGGAAGAAGGTGGGGATGATCATGGTCAACACAAAGGAATCAAAAGTTGGCACCCTGGAACTCATGATCGAAGTGATGGAGGATTACAAGGCGAAGGCCAATAGGACGAGGGAAGTACTTACGAATATCGACGAACTAGAGGATCTTGGCGTCCCCAAGGGCGCATCCTTGATCCTGTACCTGCGCCATGGGGTTCCTCTGAGGATTGTAGTCGATGAAGAGAGGAACGCTCAGGTCGACGCTTTGCTGACGACCAAAGCATAAAGCAAATTTCCGATCAGTCTGGACGCTCGGGCCTCCGTTTTATCTTCGTGCTTATTGCCGAGGGGATGGGATTTCTTGACTCGTCGGTTCCCAAGAATTGAGTTCCCGATTATTGGGCAACTGGCACGAACGACTAAACGGGCTCGAGCAGGAGATGACTTGATCAACTTGGCGCAGTCCGAAATAGGGAACCAGTCTCTACAGGTGCCCATCGCCTATTCGGTCAGGAATATTCTTGCATGTCACAGCTCCATTCAGGCAGTTATGGCGGTGACAAACGGAGGAGAGATCCTGGCCCATGAGAGGGCGCTCGGATTCGATGATGACAGAACCGTCTGCGGAGACTATCCTCTTCTCATGCAGGTTCCACATTTTCGCATGCTCATTTTCATGAGACTGACTATGCCTTCGGTAGGCGAGACAATCCCGAATCGTATCACCAAAATCCTGCAGACCCCCTGTTATCCAGTTACCCGATAGAGAACCCGATAATTCTGCGCCTGCTGGGGACTGAGAAAGTTGGCCCTTCAACAAGTTTGCAGTCGACTGAAGCGACCCGAGAGCGTCCCACAGCACCGTTATCTGGGACTATCAGGTCCGCTTTGTTTAAGTCCAGCTCGGAATTCTCAGTCAGAAGGACGAAGGAGTTGCCTCCCAGGGCGATGAAGGCCACAGCAAAGACTGCCGCAATCAAGAGATTCATGTCCAAACTCTTGGATTCTCAAAAGTCATCGCCCGGTATCGAGTCTGCAGACAAGCCACAGGGCCTGGAAGGATGTCGTCGGATTCCCCGCGTTCCTGGAAAAAGCGAGTTCCTGCCGAAGGGGATGTCCCGTTAGCCTGTATGGATCTGCCCTTCACTTCTTAGATGTTCAGTGGGATGAAGCGGCCCACAACGACAACGGCTAGAAGCGTGAGGAGCACCAGGATGACGCTGTGCTTGAAGCCTTCAGCCAATGAGCCTTCCCCCATCTTACCCGCGACCAATCCGAGTACCCAGGTCTGGAAAACGCTCGCGCCCACCAGACCGTCGATGGTCGCAGGGCTTGCAAAACCCAGGGATGTGTGGATTCCCTTAGGCGCCAATATGGACTGCTGTGAAAGCATGTTGACCATCATGAAGGTGGTCAGGGTCAGCATCAGCCCCCCTATGTAGATTATCATCACGTAAGGCCTCAGTGAAGACCGGGTATCGGATTCAGTGACGCTCACACGTTTCGTGAAAGCAGCCATGTCTTCGAAGCCCTTCAAAGTCCCGCCACCAATCTCGACGACCTCGAGCATCAAAGTGCCCACAACCCTTCCTACCCAGCTGTGCACCTCATTGGAGAACGAGGCGACCACCTTTCTCAGGGGAACCCCCCATGAGAGCTGCCCCGCCATCTTGTTTACGTGCTTTGAAAAGGATCCATACCTGGTGCTTCCCTCGAGTCGCTCTATGCTATCCTCTGGTGAAAGGCCGATCTTCCTCTGTTCCGCCACGTCTTCAATGAACTCTGGAATCATTCTCTCTACGGTCCTCCTCTCCCTCGAGTACTTGGTAGCATAGAGCGCTGGAACCGCACTTATGGCTAGCAGCGAAATCGCCATGTGCTGATAGAACCTCAACGGTAGCGGAATAAGGAAAATGATTAGACCTAACGGGATGAAGGCGAGGAATATCTTGTACGCTCTCATGTCTGTGGAGGGCCACTTCTGGCTGTACGCATCGATCAACCAGATGAATGCTGCGGAAAGGATAGGGACAACTAGGTAGGAGAAGAGGTATACGCTTGATAACCCCCCGGCGTTCCCGTTGACTAGAGTTTCGGTTAGGTACAGAGTGAATAGCACCATGCCCAGCACGACCGTCACGATGAGGAAGGACTCTGAAATTAGCCCCACCATTTCGACGGTCCTCTTGAGCTTCGCTGCCATGATTTCAAAGGTCTCCTTTAGACGGAGGCTTAGGAAGTTGACGTGGTCGCCCCCGGTCCTCAGCACGGTCGTGTAGCCCGTAAGCAGCTCCTCCCAGTTTCTGTTCGGGCTGTACTTCGCTGCCCTCTCGAGCGCCGAGATCGGGTCGCGCCCGAACACGTCGATGTCAATCAGGATTCTCTTTGCCTCCTTGGACGCAGCGGTGAATAAGTCGATTTCGGAAATCTGCCTGAGCGTATCAATCAAAGTTATCCCGCCGCCCGCCAATACCGACATGTATCCAACAACGAAGGGGAGTTCGTTCTCCAGCGCCGCCCCCCTAGACGAGTGGCTAAACTTCGGTCCGTTGATTACTACAAGGAATGCGACTAACGGAGCAACGGCCACGAAATAGAGGTAGAAATACGGGGTGGTTGCCGCCCACGCGATTATTCCTAACGCAACGACCCCAGATACCACGGTTGAAAAAAGCGCAACCGCGATGAGACCGACGGGTGTCACTCGGAGGTTCGACCGAAGAAGGTCCTCCCTAAGAAGCGGGATTCTCTTCGAAATACGTTCCGCGGGTGCCTTGAATATCCTGTAGGAGACCAATGAAAACCTGTCAAACAAGCTGAGGGTGGGCGAAGTCGGGTAGAATCGTTCGAAAACCTGTTGGCTCAGTTTTCCGCCTCCACATGGGGGATGGGCGCAGTCGACGCCTCCAGTTCCTCCTTCGCCTTCTCGTAGACTTTCTTGGAGTCTTCAATGTAGGCTTGAAAGAGCGGGGTAATCTCCTTGAAGTTCCGCAGGCCCTTCCTCTGCATCCACTTCAGCACCGTGCTTCTCCGCATGAGTTCCTCTTCAACCTGAGGGAATGTGATTCCAAGATCCTTGGCAATCCTTGCAAGCCTCTTGCTCTTTTTCAGGGAGTCCGGGATTAGCGTGTCACTTCCCGGGTCCCAGGTGAAGATGGAATTGTAGTCCCCCACCCCATTGACCTCATCGATGGAGATTATCCTCCTGACCACACGGGTCCCCCCGCCCTTGACATGTAAGGTGAGTCTTCTGACGGTGATCGCCAGATTCAGGAAGGGGATGAAAGCTTCAGGGACGTCCATGGGCTTCGAAATCAGTCTCTGAATAGCCGAGGGGCCATCGTCCGCATGAAGGGTGCAGAGACCCCCGTGGCCTGTGCTGATGGCCTGGAAGAGGACGTATGCCTCATCCCCGCGGACCTCTCCGACGACCAGGACATCGGGCCTCATTCTCATGGCTGCTTTCACCAGGTCGAAGAGGACGACCCCCTTGGGCCCTTCCTCAGTGACCCCGTAGGCTTCTCTTGACACGAGAGCAGTCCAGCCCTTCTGAGCCAGGTTGATTTCCTGGACCTCTTCGATGGTGACTATCTTGCTGTTTGTTGGGGTGAAGGTGAGGAGTGCGTTGAGCGTCGTCGTCTTGCCGGCCCCTGTTGCGCCCACGACGATGGCGGTTGCATGGTTCTCCATAAGGAGCCACACGTAAGCAGCCGCGTAAGAGTCCAAGACGCCAAGGCTCAACATGTCGATGATTGTGATGGGGTCCTCCCTGAACTTCCTGATGCTCATGGTCCCGCCGTGCGGGGAGACCTCCTTTCTGTAGGTCGCCATCACCCTGTGGCCGCCGGGGAGGGTTCCCTGCATGATCGGAAACGCTACTGAGATGTGCTTCCCCGCCACGTGTGCGAACTTCGCAATCAGGTCGTTGAGGACCACTTCGTTCTCAAAGACTATGTTCGTCGGTATCCTCTCGTACTTCCTATGATAGACAAGGACGGGGTTGTGGGTGCCGTCGACCGATATGTCTTCTATATTCTGGTCGTGCATAATGCCATCGAGCACGCCAAAGCCAGCGATGTCCCTCTCCGCATAGTAGAAGATCTTCGACCATGCCAACCGGGGGATAGTGATCGAGTATTTCTTTGCGATTTTCTTTGCCTCAAGCCGGAAGTAGGCCTTCGGATCCACTCGCTTCCTGGAAATGGTGAGTTCGTTCTCGATGGCGCCCAGCATGTAATAATACGCGCCGACTTCAGGAGGTGAGAGCCCTATTTCGTCAACGGAATAAATCTTCGAAGTGGAACCCGGAGCCTCCGCGATGACGGCGTAGGAGAAGGGCGCTGCGAGGGGATATCTTTCAAGCACCTTGAAATCTGACGACAATCTCTTGCCCGTGGGGGGATGCTTCAGCTCTTCGCCTAGCCCCTTGCCATCTTTCTTGACAGGCTGACTCATTTTGTGCCTCTTTCCTTTGCTTCAAGATGCAAGTGGCTGGACTGAGGTTGATGTTGCTCGTTCCGCCGAGAAAACAGCTGGGTCAGAAGGACCAGGATTGGTGCGCTTCCGGTAATTACCGGCACCATTGGGACAGAAGAGCGGCCGGCATTCGAACCTGTGCCTATGGCTCCCGCTGGCGAACCAAGGACTAGAGAGGCGACATTGGAGTTGGCCTGAGTCGGCGGATCGAAGTCAACTACAAGCTCGACCCAGCCAGAAGAACCAGTGGTAGGCGACGATTGACTGACAGCAAAGGGTGCAGTTGTACTTCCGCTGCCCCAGCTGGCGTCATACTGATCTCCATCGTTTAGACGATAGTTGTTTCCAGAACCGCAGGAAGTAAGAGTGGGGCTTCCTGAACCAATGCTCGCGCTTCCGGAGGTAAACGGGGGAGAAACCGCGTTCGGAGGTGACGTGCTACCGCAGTTCGAATATCCGGCATAAGCGTATACCAAGTCATTAGATGTGGGCGTAACAGAGGATGACACGATGTTAATCGTGTTTGATGTCGATGTTCCTGCCCCGGAACCGGTTAGCACAGGGGATGCAGAGAGGACACCGCTCCATTCAGTGCAAGTAACTATCGCGCTAGTCGGGGTACCACTCAGAGTAATCGTGAACGGGCTGCTCCCGCTGCTCGTGATTATTTCAGCATACATGAAGGCTTGAAGGGTCGTTGTGGATGGAGCGCCTTGACTTCTAGAAGTCACCAAAGGTAGTCCGTGAGCATGCGCATCATTGACGGAAGTTACCGTTAAGGAGCTGGGGGTCACGATGAAAGCGACAACAACCAGGTCACCTGTGGCCGGTTGACTCGAAAATGCGCAGGTGAATGGCGAGGCCGCCTTTGCTAAGCCTGCCGCCTGTTGAACGAGACTCACGTGTTTTGCGACCGTAAAGGTTGCGGAGGCCGTGTCTGTGGGGACCGTGCTTATGTCGCTGCCCGACGCTGTCACGATATATGGGCCCAAAGCGACCGACGGAACCGTGAAGGAGCAAGAGAAGGCGCCTGTAGCGGAGATCGTCTGCGAGATGCAGGTCTGCGTTGCAGGCGTAGCCCCGTTGAAGGTGAACTTGGCCACCGTTATTGTTAAGGGAGGAGAGGCCGTGCTCGGGGAGAATCCTGTGCCGCTCACTGATACGGCGGTCCCCGCCGAGCCGCTTGATGGGGTCAGCGTGATTTTCGGGGTCGTGACCGTGAAGGACGCGGTAGCTTTGTCACCCGTCACTGTGCCCACGTCGCTGCCCGAAACCGTGACCGTGTACGAACCGGCCGAGGAGCTGGGAACTGTGAAGGTACAGGTGAATGCGCCTGTGGGCGAGGTCGTCGTTGAAGTGCACGTCTGCGTGGCGATCGTGCCGCCAGCATATGCAATCGATCCTAAGAGGGTGCTCGCAGAGAATCCGGAACCAGTGACGGTGACCGAGACACCAACCGGGCCCTGGACGGGTGATAGAGTAATGGCTGCTGTCACTGCGAACGTGGCTGATGATATTGGTGTGGTCCCCTGGTATACGAGCACGAAGTACGAGCCTACAGCTGTGCCGGGGATTGTCACTCTTGTGCCACCAGGGATACTCCCCGCACCGGTAGACGTGAAGCTCCCCACTGAGGCGGGGATGCAGCCGCCAGTGGAAATGGCGCTGGTGCTTAGGCAGTCGCTGTAAGTGGTCGTAGAAGAGTACCCGGAACCGGTGAGGGTTGTGGTAGTTCCAACCGGACCGGAGGTCGGATTCAGGGTAATCGTAGCAATCGTGACCGTAAATGTGGCCGACGCCGTGTTGGCACTAGCATCCGTTGCTGTGACCGTCTTAGCACCAGACGTAGAGGCGGGTACGACAAACGTGGCAGAGAAGTCACCAGTTACAGATGAAGTGACCGTAGGAGGGACCGTCGTCTGTGTTACGCCGTTGAAGGTTATCGTGATAGTGGAAGAGGCGGCAAAGGCTGTACCTGAGACCGTTACGGTGGTGCCGACTGGGCCTGATGTCGGGCTGACGGTCAGGCTCAAGACTCTGACGCTTGTTGTGGCAGAGCTGCCCTGGTTACTGTTGTCACCCGAGTAGGTCCCAGTGATTGTCGTCGAGCCGCCGGCCCTTCCCGTCACTGTGACCGAGCAGGTCCCGCCGGAAAGAGTGCAGGTCGAGGAGGAGAAGGTTACGATGCCTGTCGGGGATTGTGACCATGAAATGGTCCCGGTTGGGGACACCCCCGTCACAACTGCTTTGCAAGAGGAAGTCCCGCCGATAATGACCGTAGAAGGCGTACACGTAACGGTCGTCCCCGAGGGGCCGGTCACGTCCACAGTCGCATATGCGTTATTCACTCCGTCCGAGGTGACGTAGAGAGCGAAGAATCCGCTAGGTGAGTTGGGTGGGATGGTAAACGTCACATAGCAAGGTTGGGAACTAACAGAACAGAGGGTGTTTGGGGGGCTGACGACGCTCGTTGCCCCGGAAGCGCTAACCCAGTAGACGCTAATCGGGAAGGGATCCGTAGGTTGTGGTTGGAAGTTTGATACTCCAAGTGTGATCTGGCTCCCCGCGAGGCCATTCAACTGCTGGGCAGGGTTGTTCTGTGCCCAACAGCTTGGCCCTGTTTGGAGGGGGCCAATGGCGCATTGAACTATCTGCACAGGTGAAACGTACGAAGAAATGAAAGGAATGTCCTGGCCGAACGGGGTTCCATCACTGTAGAGCCCGTAAAGGTTTAGCGAGACCGACAGATAATCTCCCGCCAAAGGAAGGTTCGCGGGTGGCTGGAGGGCGCCGGAAGTTGTGCAGGGGCCCATGCAGTAGAAGTACAGAGTTACCGTGGCGCCCGCTCCAACGGTAACCGCGCTCGAATACGGCGCCGGAATCGCTCCCAGTCCGGTGCAGGGGGGAGAAGGAGGACAGATCCCATCGATAATCCAAAACCCTTGGGAATAGATCGGGGCATCACGACCCCCACAATCGGATTGGCCGTCAAGACAAACACCTTGAAGGAACAAGAAGGACTGCGCACTAAGAACTATCGACCTGCCGGATGGGTCCTGATTTGTCAGCGCGACCTGGAAAACATCGGAGCTGCAAGTGGAGTCGAACTCCTCACAAACGCCGCTGAATGAAAGACCGTAGCCGTAATACCCGTTTACCTTCACCCCGTCGCCCAGACCGTTCTGGCCTGCCCCACTACAGCTGTTACCAGTCCCGAGGGGGTTACAGTTCGTGAAATAGAACTTGAATGACCCTATTACTTGCTGCAGAGACCCGGTCTGGCCGCTGCCGTTGGGCGGTAGGACGGTCAACTGCTCGCAGGAGCTGGTCACCGGCCCAACATTATTCGAATCGCCACTATAGACGGCGTCCCAACTGAAGGAACCGGTGCTGGAGAAACTGACTGGATTGGAATTGGGAACGAGCCCGCCGGTGACGGTCACAGTGTTTACCAGCGTTGAAGGACCGGAGCAATCGGTTCCGCTGAAATAATAGTAAGTGACACTCCCTCCGGCGTTCGCTGTTCCAAAGTGAAGCGTTGCGGAGTCGGTCGCAGACCCTCCGAGATAAACCGTTCCAGCTGAAAGTGTCGTAGTGATTGCAAGTCCGACGGTCATAGGTTCGCAGCTGCTCGTCGCCGGCGCGTTGTAGGTGTCGCCGCTGTAGACCGCGTACCAGTAGTAGGTTCCTTGCGTGCCGAACGGGCCCGAACTTCCTGACGGATACATGCCGTTCTCGGAACTCGATACTGGTACGGGCAAACCGACCTCTGTCAGCCCTAGCTGGGAAGGATTTGCTGCGGGGCAAATGCCGATGGACGAATACCAGAAGGTTATGGTAGCCCCTCCTCCGGGGTCGCTGGCAGCGCCCGATAGAGTCGCAGAGTCTGTCGTCGTTCCGGTCTGCTGGATGGAGGAAAATGTTAGTGTAGTCCTGAGTGCCGGGGTGCTGCCGACTGCGAGCGGCTCGCACGGGCTCGTCGCCGGCGCGTTATAAGTGTCGCCACTGTAGACTGCGTACCAGTAGTAGGTTCCTGCAGCCGAGAAGCTCACTGTCGATGAGGAAGCGACTGCACCATTCGTCACGGGGAGAGGCGTTCCCACTAAGGCCGCGCCAGTTTCGGGGCAAGAGTCCACCGTCGAGTAATAGTATGTGACGTAGCCGCCTGCAGGGATGGTCCGGGTCCCGCCGTTTATGGTGGCAGCGTCACTAACTGGCGCGCCAACTGCCGCCAGTTGCGATGATAACAAGGTAGAGACAGTGGGAGTGGCCTGGACAGTCAGAGGCTCACAGAGACTGGAAGCCGAGGGGTTGTTAGCGTCACCGCTATAGACCGCGTAATAGTTGTAAGTCCCTGCGCTGTTGAAGGTGTATGAATCGGACTGATAGTCACCATTTCCAGAAACGGTGACAGGCAATCCCACCTGGGTAGCTCCCGAAGCGGGGCAAGCATTAGTCGTAGTGAAGAAGAAGGTAATCAAGCCTCCCGCGCTGGTCGGGACTTCCGTCAAAGTCGCCGTATCGAACACAAACGAACCGATCGGGACATTAGAAGAGGGTCCGAGTTTCGTCGAGAGTATGGTTGTCGGGGCCGAAAAGCTGGTACTGAACGTGTTCCCTCTCGCGGTGAGAACCTTGATTGTGTACGTCCCCGGCCCCCCCTGGAGACATGTCCCGCCGCTAACGACGACATTTATTCCTGTGTTGATGTTTGGGGGGTCTCCTTGTGAGACTGGCATTGGCAATGGTGGACTCGTGTTCGTGCTAAGGCCGAACGGAGTGCACACTGTTCCTGACGGAAGGGTCACGAAGAGGTCGTTGACTTCCGCCGCAAGGCCACCCATATTCGTGACGTCGAACTGAAGCGTACCGGTCGGGGCGGTCGCACTAAGGACCAAGTTCTCCTGAAGGGCACTCTGTACGGCTGCCCCCCTGTTAGCGAGCGCTTGGGAGTAATTCCCATTGAGTGTATTGACCCATAGGAAGTATCCCGTTCCAATTGTGAAAAGCATCACGAAAAGAATCAGGCCTGCTACTATTCCTGAGATCGCTGGCCTTTTGGAGGAGCTCCCGCCAATCAAACGCACACACTTACGCCTCCTGGAAGTAACTTACAACATTGCCGTAGATTCCCACGACCGTAACTGTGAAGAATTGCGAAGCGGGCGATAGGAAGGATCCTTGGAAGCAACCCGGTAATGAGAGGGTAATCATGGAAGTGCTCAAGGGATTGACCGAGAATGTTGCTAGACCGCTTGTAGGTTCATGGCACCCAGGATTGTTCAGGTCTGCGACACGAGTTCCATCGTAAAGCAGGTCCATGCTTGAACGGGACTGGGTGTTATACACCTCAATTGACGCCGGCTGGAATGTGGCCTGACCGCTGTCGTAGATGTAGACCGAAATCGAACTACCGCTCGATGCATAGGCAACCTGGGCAACGACGAACTGTTCATTGAGGAAGTTGACGTTGTGTGCATTTGCGACTCCGAGCTGATCTTCGCTTACCGCGGCCTGGCCGTTCACGTAGCCAAAGAGGGCGTACCCAGCGACAAGCGTAATCGCAATTGTGATAACAGCCGCCAAAACCTCGGAGACTCCTGGCCTACGATGGCGAACCATTCTTGATGACAATTCGGAATTTGTGTTCGTATTTGTTCTCCCTAATATAAGCGCTGATGGATTACCGTCCAACAGAACCTAGATTATGAAGTTAGAAGTTCTATGCCAAGGAATTCCACCCCTGTACCAGAAGGCGAACCCTGAATGGTACCCTTGCAAGGGGCTATCCGAACTTGCCCACGAACGGGACAACAGCGCCGTTCGCTAGGGTGACCGAGCCGCTATAGGCGTCTCCCGATGTCCCGGGAGCAATGTTGAACTGACAGCTCAGGTGAAGGCTTGAGCCACCTCCAACCGTGATCCCGGCATCTCCCGCGCAGGCGTCAGAATCACTCGTCCGCGTTACATTTCCGTGATTGATGAGAAGGACTGCGGTGGGCTCGACCTGAGTACTGCTGACGCCCAAGTTTGTGAGGGTGAAACTGCAAACGGTGCCTGAGTTGGCGCCCGGACCACAGAAAGACGAGCTTACAAGCACTTCAGCTGGCTTGCTGAATGCACCCAGATTCCCGAAGGTGAAACCAATCAAAGGGGCGCCGATGAGTATGACACTCACCATCACCATGAACTCCCCGATCATCTGCGATGTCCCTCTGCGCCTCAAATCTGGAAGACTCCGTGGATTCAGCCCGATAATACGATTTGAGGCGGAACCCAAGGAAAACCCCGCGGTGTTAAGGATTTCGACAGCCGGACGTATGGTAGAACTCAAACTTTCTGTGACAACACACCGTGGGGGGCCTTTGTACTTTCGAACCTGGTCTTGTGATCATACTGGAGAGCGATGAGGTCAGGCGCACACCTTGGCCAGGGATGCGGGCTGCCTTCCTTCTGAGTTTCGGGGCAGCATTGGACCGTGCTCATGGGTTCTGCCCTGTTTTGCTTGACTGAGCCAGAATCCATCGAATTTAAGAACCTAGTCGCCCAAGAGACCTCAAATGAACAGGCCGCGGAGCGGTGAAAGTCGGCCGTGAAGACATGGCCGCCCCGCCCGAAGCTCAGGAGGAAGTACGAGGTGGACGAGTCCTACTGGCTCGTGTTACGTTGGCGCTCCTTCTCCCGTCAGGTCCCTCCGACGCTCCGCAGAATGGCCTACACTTTCAAGTGGAGAAGAATCCCCAAGGTTTGGGAGCTTTCTTTCATTGACACTATGAGAGATCTCCAGAATGCGGGGCTGACCTTCGACGAGATCCTCCTCGCTACTTTGCCCCATCTCTTTGGAGAAGACCCGGCTCATGTCCTCAGGACCTGGGTGGGAAGAAGGGCTCGGGACAACCCGGAACGGTTCGCAAGGACAATCTCCAAGATGTTTGGAGCCAGCGCCAAGGGGGTCCTTGGCGGCATCGACGGTCTCACAGACAAGGAGAGCCTGCTCAGCGAGAAGGTTCCCCAGGAACCACCCTACAAGTCCCTCGTGGAGGCAATACAAAAGGCGGACGAAGAACTGAAGGCTGGAAGCACCGACATCCCCAGTCATCAACTCTAAGACAAACTAGGCTACGAGGGTCACCCGGTCATTGGAACATAATCGGTCGGCCTGGCGGGATTGGTCACCTACTGATCCACCCCTTCCAGTCGCCGTCCCTTGTTCCGTGGACGGCGAGAACGTGAGACCTGAGTTCGTCCTCCGTCTCACAGGCGAAGCCACAATAGCACTTCATTGCTGTCTCGAACCCGCTTTTATATCGTCATGTAATACTTTCTGCCCCTGGGAGAGGAATGGGGTAGTCGAAGGCATTTCAAGAACGCGCGAATAGGGTTCTCAGAAGGCATTTTCTCGGAATTAGGCAAGACTGTACGCAAGACCTAACTACTTCGACGACCTTAAACCAGACCTATTGCACTTTTGCGAAAATTGCGGCGCGACAAGAGAGGCAACTGCCTTAGGTTGCCCTGCCTACTTCTCTAGGGGGCCTCATGCTTTTGTAATCGGAACCAGTGACATAGCCTGCACCTACTGCGGTAGCCGTCCTGGAGGTTTAGGGATTCGATGTTCGGGAAGGATGGCCGGAGGCAGCCATGACTTCCGAGGAATTGTAGCGACGCTCACGCCCTCGAAGTCCCGCACCAAGGTGGGAAAATGATACTCGCAGTCTCACACTGACTTCCTCGAGTACTTCTTCAATTCAACACCCGCATATCATCAATAGTAGAATCGCCCCACCCAAAGTTCAACCCCGCCCCCGAACATGAGAGGGTAAGAAGTGCGGCTGGCTCACACTATGGATGAGGAATACATAAGGCAGATTAAGTGTCAAACCTTCTAGGACACTGATGCAAATCGAGGGAGTCCTAGGAAGAGATCCCACGGCACTGCGGCCTAACTCGGCATTCCGGCCATTCGTCGTGGAAAACCTCCAGTCGATCCCGCTCTGCGAGATTGGTGATAGGATACGAGTAGGGATGATAATGGAGATAGCTATGGAGAATTCGGCACGATGAGTGCGAGATGACCACAACAATCAAAGAGGAACTCGCGAAAGTCGCATCTTACTGCGAAGAGGTGCTCGCCGATCAGTCGAGATTCGAAAAGTTCCTTGCAAGTGACTTCGAAGCCATCGATCAGATAATCAAGAGGCTTGATAGCAGCCAGGGAAACCAACCAATCACCGTCGAGGAGGCACGAGCCCTCGCACTCCAGGTGCGTTTGGCCATGAACGGGAACCAAGTGAACGCGCAGGGGACCCGTATACTGATGCTCCTCGTGCTGCAAATCTCACTTCTGGCACAGCAAGAAATTGGAATGAAGGTCGAGGTCCTTGAAGACATTGAGAGTGCTCTAAAGAAATGGTATGACCAGTGGGAAGCCGCGAAGAAGGCGTGGGACGACTATACCGAATAGGTCTCGAGGCCGAATACAACCGGGCTATCTATCGAATTCAGCCAGAAAGATCCCTTCACGATTGCCTCAGTCTCGCAATCGCCTTAGGGCGGCCAAATGTCTGTTCTTCAAGCTCTGCAGGGCGCCTCATGGGGACCCTTCAAATTCTCTGCTTCACCGTCTAAACTTTTCCACTTACCTGTGAAGGAAACCTATCTCCCGCTCATTTACGAATTCAAGATAAGATATCATCCGTAGAGACAAATTGAGTCGAAAATCCGTCCTTATCGGATTCTTGCTGACAGGATACGCCTTATTCTGGAGCTCTCCGTCGTCGAGCTGAGATTATCCATTGCCAATGGAAGATTTCTTGATGCCTGGAGAGCAGGTGAAGTTCCACAGCAGCAGGAGGGTCCGCTTCGGCAACAAGTTGTATCAGGTCATACTGAGCGACAGACGTATCCTGTTATACGCTCAGAGGGGAGCCATCTTCAAAAGCGATGATATCGTCACTCAGAAGCTCGAGGACCTGCAGGGGGTCAAGTACAGCGAGCAGGGAATAATCGGCAGGAGAGGGACGATACGAGTGCAGACCTTCAAGACCGAGATGGACCTGTCGGGGCCGGCTTTGGATATCAAAGCGCTGTACCAACAAATGATGCAGTTCATGTAGATCAAAATGCTATCCCGAACTTCGAGGCAGGAAGTTCTCAAGCGGATTGAGACCGACATAGGCTACCCCATCAATGAAGCGAATCTGTCTCAGGGCACCAAGCAGGCCATCACCAACATCGCTGCCGTGCAGCGCAATCTCCTAGTGATTTTGGAGGTCCTCAGGGGGGAGCAGAGCCGTGTCGACCGGAATGTCATTCTGTCTATCTCGTCCAGGGTTCGCAAGGACCATGATCGAGAAGTTCATTCCGACGAAGTCAAGAAACTTCAGGCGGAGATAAACAACAAGCTTTCTGAGATCTCCAATCAGGTACTCCAGGAGGAACAGGCCACTCAATCAGGTCAGCCTTTTCCGCAGCGGACGGGTACCCTTAAGACTGATCAGCTGAAGTGCCCAACCTGTGGTGCCCCCCTCCCAATGCCCACTGGACGCTTCATCGAGTGCCAGTATTGCAAGGCGACCCTATCAATCCAAGACGTTGGACCACAGATCAGAACAATGATTCAGGGCATCTAGGCGGGTAGTAAAGTGATTCCATCCTACATCATCCTCTGGCTGCTGGGAATCGCTCTGATTGCAGTTTCGTGGTATGTCCCTGGCGCAGCAGGTTTCTTCTGGCTTGGAGGTCTGTCTCTTCTGTTCGGTTTTGTACTAGCCTTTCTCCGACGAGGAACGTGAATCGCAATCCCGGCAGTCGCCACATCTTGGGGCCAGCCGAAACACCTGACCTCGAGGCCTCAGTGAGTATTCGCGATACGAAAGTAAGTGGTTAGCTGCCGACTTTTCTCTCTGCAAGATTCCTGACCCTAAGCGTAACCGCGGCGAACTGATGTTAGATTCTTCTTCCCCAGTCTATGGCGTCCCAAAGCCTCTCGAAGCCATAATAGACTGCTGCCCCGCCAAGATTGAAGGTAATGGTAATGACTGTTGTCTGGGCTGGATTGCCTGTAAAGTAGAACGCAATCAATGCGAGGAGGGCAGCAATAACTACGCGATAGGTAAGGGTTTTTGCAATTGACCTACTCCTTGTCTCCGAATTCACATCATGATCAGCAATGACCGTCTATTTTAGACAAGTTGCCGAATCCCGGATTCCCTCGCCAAACAGTCTGGCTGCGGGCACGAGTGGGTGGAGGAGGCAGATCTACGGCCCTACGAAGACGCTTCGCCTAGTTTTCGGTCTTTGACCTAAGTATTTCGGAGATGTATGCTTGGAGTTCCTCTGGCGAGAACTCGCTCTCCTCGTCCTTCTTGGGCCCTCGATGTTCCAATCTAAGTTTGTAGGTGTATCGCTTCGGTTGCAGCTGCTCTTGCTCTTCAGTCATGTAAATCCATATTCAGAAACTAGGCTTATATCGTTTGAGGATGAGTGGGGTGTCGTAATCTTTACCAAAGGGGGAGAAGCTCACCCTTTGTGACGGACCAGCCTGCCTCTAAGACTTAAGAGGTCAATTCCGCCTTCTATGGAGATAGGCTGAGATTGTCAGTTCATTTCTCATCTCTAAGGCAAAGTTGGGTTCCCGACACCAAGCATACCGCAACCTTAGATCAAATCTCGAGATATTGCTCTTGAAGCTCTACTATTGTCCTACCTGCACCCGGGTCTATTACCTTCAGGAGGAGCTTTCCTACCTCTGCGGAAGGAACCATGCAACTAGCCTTTGGAAGGATGGGAAGCAACGCCGGTTCAATATTAGCGACCGGCAGGCATCAAACCAACCTCCCTGGCCAATACCCAGCCTAACTGAGGAGGTTGAGATGCTTCAGCAGGACTTCACTGAATGCTGGCTGAAAGAGTGCATGAATCCGGGTGATACCAACTACGGAGACTACAGAAGGCACTTTACCCAGGGCACCCTCGGGGCAAGACACCTCACTCGCGAGGAAGTCCTTCACAAATACGCGGATTATGTCCTCCTCTCCGCAATCGCATAGTTCTACATGAGAGGGAAGTTCTTCTTCGGTCTTACCCTTCCGCTCCAACGAGGAGCCTTAGGTCTCTCTTGAGGAGCGCTCTTGACTCATCTATGGGATGACAGTCCTATCTTCAACCCGTGGCCAATATGGATTTGCGATTCTTCGGACTGCCATTTTACCAAGAAAGCCGTCCATTCAAAGGAAGAAAACTGCCTATCGCTTAACTACTTCATTCGCAGTCCAACTGCTGATGTACTTCGAGAGCCTCGTGCTGGAAATACACGCGGGCAAGGCCGGATGGAAGACGGTCAAGCCCCCCTTCTTCCAGGGGAAGTCTGGCGTTTACCAGAAGTTCTCGTTCCTCGCAACTGATGGAAAGTTCCAGTACGGCTTTGACTTCTACAGCGATGTGAGCGAAGAAGAGGTGCTAAGGACCTACATGAAAAGACTTGACACCGAGGTCCTGACATTCATCATAAGTCTGCGCGGCAGACCTAGGAAGGAGGTAGCGAAGCTGGCAGACGACTACGGGATTACAATCCTAGGACCGGCGGACATCGACTCCTTCTTCAACATAGACCGCATTGGCGTCATAAGCCGTCCAGAACAAGTAGTCAACATCCCCGACTAGATCGCTGCCTCGGGGAGTTCATGGGAGACAATTCACAGGGACGCCGTATCGCCGTCGCCGGATTTCGCTTTCCTTAGCGAGTCTGGATCAGCAATTTCCATGTCGGCGTCGATGAAGGACCTCGGGGCATGGCTGGACCTTGATTCGTTATTTGCTTCTCGGGCTGTTGGTAACGAGGAAGACCGCAACGATGGCAATTACAGCCAAGACCGCGAGAGCCGGAAAGGCGATGAAAAGCATAATTCCTCCCAAGGAAAGGGCGAGGACGAGCCAGAACCGCTCCGCGACCAAATTGCCAAACCCCATGTCGGTTTCCTATCTTTTGGGTCCACCGCTGCACAAAGGCACTCGGGTTCATTTTCTTAGACTTGGTTGTGTAGCTCAGCAGGCCAATTACGGCCTAGCTGCCTAATACTGTCGACCCCCCTGAGGTCGAATGAAGGATACTTGGTTTGGCTCAAGCTTGAATCTCACTGGACTGCCTAGCCCGAACTAGATTTGGAGTCCAGATTTATATCACCTTGATACGAGACATCCTCGTCTGGGATGTCAGAAACCTTCCACTATCAGAGCACCTTCGGCGCGAAGACCCCTTGGGGGGACACGGTAACCTGGCGGGAAGGGGAGAAACCGATATTCTGGGTCACTGAAGCCCACATACTCGGGTCATTGGGGAGGGAGCCGACGCACAAGGACATACTGATCTTGACCAACGAGAGAATCCTCTGCGTCAATCAGCAGGGCATGTCTCCCGGCCTTCCTGGCGTACTGATGCAGGTGAACCTGGAAGACGTTCTGCTAGCCACGAGAGCCGACTACGGGCCCCTCCGCATTATTGAGAGAGGAAGGGGGTCCATCGAGATTGAGTCAACCGACAACGAAGGACTCGAGAATGCCCCCCGAATGATTAATGAGGCCGTGTCCACAAGAAAGGCGGAACTCCGCACCTTGTTGGAAAAGGAAGTGGCCGTAGTCGGACTCGACTTCCCTAGACTCATGAATATCCTGCAGGGGGCGGGAATCGTGGTTGGGAAGCTTATGTGCCATTCTTGCGGTAGTCAGATTGATGTCCCCAAGACAGGTGGATCTGCAGAGTGCGAGTACTGTGGAAGGATCGTCTACGCCCGAGAAACTGTGACCAGGCTGAAAGAGGCAACCTACTGAGAACCGTCGAGCTAACTTTGCAAATACTTCATCCTAGAGACAAAGCCCTGCCTTTCGTCTTGTGAGTAATCCTGAAAGAATCTATCCACCCCCTGTTCTCACTGTCATCTAATCAGAACCGCAGGCGAGATGACATCACTCAAACGTGCCTGTCGAGATAGGTCTTGCTCCAAAAAATTACCGCCGTCCCCGCATTTGCGCCTGCCTCGATACGCAGTCAACCTATCAACCTCGTCATAATGGCACTTTGGGGACTATTCGGCGTTTCCGGCTGTAAGTCTTCGAAGGGCTGATGTGTTTGTTGTAGACCTCCTCGAAAGGGTCGCACAACACCAAGTCGGTATGAACTGAACAAGCTCGGAACTATATGGGTCTTGCCGGGCCGGTTTGCGTCACGCTTCGGTCAGGGCTGCCCTTGTCGCCAACTTCTCAATCCAAGGTACCGAATCTGTCCGGGATGGGATGGAAGTCGCGACCAGCGACTGGGCCTTCAGGCCCCGCCAGTTCTGGCGTGCTTCCCGTACTTGACGAGATGGCTCGGCATCTGGATAATGAACCTGCCCTTCCATTTGAATGGGCGTGATCCATCAAGGTCGAACTTTGGCTTCCCTCTTACTCCGCTCATGGTTCATGCGTCTCTTCGCTGTGGAATAACGTGCTTTGTCTTCAATTACTGCCGAATTGGTCAATTTCGCGCGAACCCGATGGCAGGATACACTGAACAGCCAGCCTCCCTCTGAGGATCTCCATTCTGGCACAAAGACAGCTATGGACTACGGACGCACGCAACCTTCTGCGTTGCCCGAGACGGAGCCTAGCGGCCTATTGTAGTTCTGTCCTTTCCCGGTGCTTTCTTGTTCTGCCAGGGGTTCTGCACTCCCAGAATCTCCGACACGAAAGCACGAATGTCCGCCTCCGATACGGCGGCTACGGTCTCAACCCTCTCGCTTCTAGCGGGGAGACTGAGCTTGTAAACGTACTTCGTCTGGGTCGTCTGTGGGTCTTCGCTCATAGTCCCCAAATGCAGAACGAGCGGATATACCGCTTTTTGCCTAATCCATATCATAGCGGACTGTTAATCCAGGATTCCGCTCAGGACTCCCAGAGTACCTGCTAGGGCTGTGAAATGATGCTCGGGTTCCATTTGAGAGAAGCCTCATGTCTGAGATGATGCTGCTCAGATAGGCAAATCGGGCTAAGACTAGGAACTCTTGTTGACGTTTTGGAGTTTATGTGTGCCTGTGATCACTCCTGATAGGGGAGGAAGGCTAGCCTGAGGCTTAGCCCAGACGGGGCTACGCTCGCACTTCTTGGATCTCGGGAATCGCCGGGACGTCCAGCCTCGTTAGCCAAGAATCCATCGGAGTCAGGAGCATTCTAACAGCCTGTTGGTACTCTTTCTTCGCCTTCTCGTTGACAAGGAAAGGGGGATACTGCCCCTCCCTGAACTCAGAAGTCAATCCTTTAAGAGCGAAGGACGCAATTTGACGCTTCACTTCCTCTATCGTCAGCCCGCAATCCTTCATCAGGGTAACGAAGTCAGATTCCTCTTGCCGGTACTCGGAGAAGAACTTCCAGAGGTTGATACCGATTCTCAACTCCTCCGGAGGGATAGCCCCCTCTTCTTTCAGGCGCTGAAACGCCTTCTTGTGCACCAGAATCCGTTGGCCTTCGGCTCCGTTTGGTCCAAAGGGTCGGAATCCGAAAGCGAGGTCGAGCTTCCAGGCCACTGCGACGATATCGTCAACCATTCTTAGTACATTCCAACCGTGCGCCGGAAGCTCAACAGAAAGCCACTTCAGGTCCTTCCTGGTCTTCCAACTGTCCACTACACGGGCGTTCTCGTAGGATGCGGGCAGGACGAAGCCTAGATATCTGTCATCCATTCCAGTCACGAACTCCTCCCATCTGAGCGACGTGTTATCCCACAGCTGTTTCTCCATCGTCCGGGCAGCGTCTTCGTAGCCCCATTTGACCCTGTATACTTCCACACCAAGGGTCTTGAGCCTCTCCAGGAAGAGGTCCGAGGCCGCCTGGACGACATCCAGCGGGTAGGTGCTGATCACGTCCTGGACAATCACACCTCCAGCTTCAGAAGCAGTAACATCTTGCACAACGTAGACGTGGACGAGGCATCTCAATGCTGAATCAACCTTTGACTGGTCTAGCCCCCGGAACTGAAGTTCTGTTACCAACGAAGCTAGGTCCACGTTCACTGTTTGGCGGATTTTTGATGATAAAGGTTGCCAAGCTAGAACCTTGATTCATGATACGTATCTCCAGGGGAAGGACGACGAGATAGGAGAGGGAAGTTCAGGGGTAGTCCATTCTCGGGCCGTAGAACCGTTATCACATTTGACATACTCTGAGAGTAATTTGTTGGCAATATCCCTGACGATGGACCAGGAGAACAGCGGCCTCGAGCTGGGGAAAGAATGGGTGAGGCGCCTATCTCCGGACATGAAGTCTCTCATCAAGGCATTCTCGTCCATCGTGGCGGTCGTCTTCTGCTTCGAAGTGGCTTGCAACTTGGTTAATTGGAGCGGTCAGATCGCAGCTGAGTCGACTCCGGGGATACTCAACCCCGTCCTCATGGTTTCAGGACCAGTGTAGTGGCTTCTTCTTCTGTATTCTAGAAGAAGATCATTATCGTGGCTGCCGCAAGGACAACCATACCCACGGCCAGCAACGCAGTGACGATTGCCTCTTCGACTTCCATCTTGAATCCATTTGAACCTGAGACAAAAATAAGCGTTGTGAATCTCCAATCCAGATTGTCGCTTCGCTGAACAAGAAATCAGCATTATTCGCCAATTGGATAGACCGTTGACACCTTGAACTATGCGAAATCGAGACCCCTAGTCGGTCGCTATACCGACCATGGCGGAACTTGGGTGTTTCCTCGAGCTTCCTAGGATTGCCACGGCTTGCTGGCTCTAAATGGGTCGAAGCTGGCCGAATCCTTCCCTTCATCCGATCTTGAGGAGCAGGGGATTGCAATCCCTGACACATGTGGTTCGAGGCACGAGGTGCGAAGTCACAACCGAAGACTTCTGCATAAGAACAGGCAACTAGTGCTTTCTAGTTCGTTCTCCAGAAGAGATGGCAGTGTCTGCACCCATACTCACCCATGTAACCGAACTTGTCGTCTACGTTTCCAGACATACAGCGGGGGCAGACCGTTTCGCCTTGGAGGCGAAAGACTTCAATTTCAATCAATGACATTTTAGGAGGCGCAAGGCACCTAAAAAGCGGTTGTGAATTCAAAATCCATATCCAACAGGAGGTTTGTTCTCACTTGGGAAGTGTGAGACTCGCAACCCCCTTCGTTTGGAGCATCATTGAAGGAGGTTCATCGAACAGTACCGCAAGTCGATGTTTTTTCCACAGAGGTGACGGACGTCTCTTACGGAAAATTCGAAAAACATCAAGTATCCTCAAGACTAATGCACCGCCATGCAGAGCAGAGTTCAGCAGACCGGGCTCCAACGAGTCGTTACCGGAAACAGGTGTGAAATTCAGGGTTGCTACGAGATCGCATTCTGGCTCATATCATTCGGAGCCGATACCTCGCACTTGTGTGCGAAGCACACGAGGACCGCTATGCGGAGCGCGAGCTTCTGCAGTGAGCGGGTCTCTCAGGGTGTAGTACCCTAGCTTTCTGCTGTCGCAACCAAAGGGTAGCCCAACAACCCGTCCGGGGGAGCATCGAACAGGGTAAATCGACACCAAGTATGGATTCCCGATTCCATCGGCTTATATTTCGAAGGAGGTTTCTGCACCATCATGGGACCCTTGATCTTCCAGTCTCTACCGGAGATATTCAGTTATGGCCTTGCGGTCGGCCTGGTCCAAATCAGCATCTTGCTCCTTGTAACAGGGAAGAGGTTCCTCAAACAGGTATCAATCGCTGTTTCTGCACTAGTTGGAGCGGTCTTGGGCGAGACTCTAGCCATCAGCTTGAACGCAGACGTCGCGTGGTTGGGGATCGGGGCGGGCATCGTAGCCGGAACCCTGATCGGAAGGTACCTGAGACCCGCAGGTGTAGGTCTCGCTCTCTCTTACCTTGCTTTCTCAGCAGCAGGAAACTTGGTTAGTGTTGCGTATTTAGGATGGGTCGCTGCACTCGTGATATTTGCCTATGGCCTGCTCCTGACTGACCTTGCTCCGACTTTCGTGTCGAGTCTTTTATCATGCTCGATTCTGGTGCTCGTCGGAGGGTGGGCCGGAATCACCCCCAGTGCCCTCTTGGTCCTCACCACGGCAGTAGGGGCCTCGAGGATCATGGCGTCTATCCTTCCCTCGAGGCTAGCCCTCAGGGCCCAAAGGTCTGTCCTCTCAGGGTAGAGCAGCGACCACGGACGGAAACTTCGGCAATCCAGATGGACTCTTCACACGTCTTGTTAGCAGAAAGCAGGAATAATGTCAGATGATGTCGCAGGAAATCCGACACGAAATCGGAGAATTTCCTTCAATCTTCGTTTAAAGCCAAGAAGACAAAGCCGTTATTGTGGTAGAAGCTGAGCTCGAGACTATATTCGGTAGTTCCGGGAAGCAGGTCCTGCTCAAGGAGTTTTCAAGCAGATACAGCGTGACCGTCAAAGATGTCGTAAGACGACCAAACGAATTCCGGATCGCCCTTTCCTTCTTGTCGGGCGAACTTGGGTCGAACTTCGTGATGGGGAGGATCAACAAGAGGTCCTCACTTCGGCAGCATCCTTTGTGAAGTAGTCAAGAATCCTGCTAAGAGCATCTGCAGGGCGTGCGGTTGAGTTCGTCCTTTTGATCGGATTAGACTACTTCGAACCCAGCTTCTATTTCTGCCCTTTGCTTCTTCCTCCTCATCCTGAAGAGGTAGAAGACGGCGATTATTGCGATTGCCACCGCGGCTGCGATGAAGTACCAGTACAACAGCAGGACCTGCACCCAGGTGAGGGGTGCCTTTTGCGGCACCTGGAAGACGGTGAACGGGTAGGTCTTTGTGAAGGACCCCGTCTGCGGGGAGCTTGAGCTTGCAGTCACGTTATCTTGCCCGTAACCGGCCGGCTTGAAAGTCGAATAGGCGGTTCCACCAGAACTTGTCAGCCCGGTGGCAGGAGTGACTGTACCTGTTGGGGTTACCCACGTAACGTTGGTTCCTGCCAAGGGCCTGCCCAGGAACGTGGCGGATAGCACGAAGGTCATTGACTCGTTCGTGTAGATGTAGGGCCTCGAGGACGGGAACTGAGGAGTGAGTGTGACGACCAGGGGACTCGGCACCGTCTGGAGGTTTGCGTTTGAGGAGCTCAGCCCCGGCGAAACAGCGGTCATGACGCTCATCCCCACTCCGTTTGTCCTGACGAGGGCGTAAGCGTAGTCTGACCTGGCAGGTATGGTGAGAGACAGAAATGACTTCACCAGGGAGCTGTTAGAGGATGTTATGATGATGTTGGTGCTCTGCCTCGCCCTAGCCGGATTCCCAGCGCTATCCTGCAACTGGACGATCAGGAGTGGCCAGTTGCCGTTCGAAGCGAAAGTGCTCGCCGGGGGGGACACGAATACCTGCAGCTTGGAGGGCGCAGGGATGACTGTCTGAATACTGATGGTGGCGGGGAACAGGCCGCTCGCGAATGCGGTAACATTGTCGATTCCGGCGAGCGAGCTTGTCGTGACAGGGACAAGAGTAGAGACCGTGTTCGGCGGGATGGTCACGAGATCAGGCGTAGACGCCACCTCAGACCTGGAGGATGAAAGTTGGACTAGGGAGGCAGATGGAGATACCGCTGGGGCCCCCGTCGAGTCGGCAAGGCTGACTTCGAGGACCGCGTAGGTCCGTCCGTCAGTCGGTAGGATGCCCGGTGACCCTGGTACCACCATTTTCAATTGAATCTTGCTGGGGCCGCAGCTTCCCACACACAATTCGTTCTTCGAGACCGAAACAAGTGCAGACCCCGACGTGAAGCCGGTCGAACTCGCGGCAGCCGTGATGACGGCGAACCCTGGGGATCCGCCAGTGCTGAATGCCCCATCTGCATAAAAGTCGCCCGCTTGAATCGTAAGCGAGGTCTGAGAGAGGCCAGCTATGCTGGAATTGGATGAGGTAAGCAATACAGTCACGGCCGAGATTGCCTTGGAAGGCTCCCCGGCGTCGTCAACCAGCTCAACCCTAAGAGTACCGACGTCAGCCCTTGGAAGGTATTGGCCAGGGGAGACGAAGACCTTCAGGCGCGAAGGATAACCTGCAGGACCTAAGGTGGTGAGTAGGACAGGAGAAGGAGAAGACAGCCCATGAGACGATGCCGTTATTTCGGCAGCCCCGGGAACCACAGTAGTGGTTACGTTGACGATGACGTATTCCTTGCCTGCACCTATGTTCACAGAAGCCGGGACGCTGACGATGCCCGCAGGCGCAGCAGTAAGGAAGACTTCGGTATTGTTGATTGCTACAGAAGGCTTGCCGGTGGAGTCCGCAAGTGAGACTACGACGGCTGAATATGTGCCTCCGTCAGACGGGAGCTTCGGAGGAGTTATGGTGAGAACAAGGCCAGTAGCCACGCTCGGAACTGTTGCCGGGGCTGCGAGGCCAGCAGGCAGGAATTGAGCCAAGAGCATTATAGAAAGGGCTGCGACTGCGAGCCTTGTATCCTTGCTCAAACCACTAATCCCCTGAAACTCCCCGACTTTAGTATTTCAATTGTTAGTATAGCAAATCCAGATAGATAGTCTAACAATTCTACTCCTGAGGCACTCGTGACTATCCGCTCGCAATTTCCTTCTTGATTTGCTCGAGCTGCCTGAAGTATTCGCGTGCTATCCTGTCCCGGTCCTGCTCAATCATCATTGTCGTGGCCGCGTAGGAGGCAATCTCCAGGATTTCGTGTTCAGTCCTGAGGTGTTCGACAAGGGTCGTCTTGTCCGCGAAGGCCTTGTGACAGATTCGGCAGTCGTACGACTCCGGGTTCGCGTTCGCGTTCATGTCTTCGACTGTTTGCCGCGAGTAATATATCAATTTGCGGCGTTGACCGAAAAAGGGGATGTAGCTATTATTGATTTCTGCCTCGAAGCAGAATAGCTAGCGAAGAGAAAGATGAAGTGAATGGATGTTTTCGCCGAGTGTGTGGGGCCTTCAATTGCCCATAACGGAGGCTGTCACGGTTGTCCCACCGAACGGCGGGAGTAAGAATACGCCGAAGGTCACTGCAGGGATGTCCCAGACTGTGACATAGGACCCCTTGATGTGTACGTCGTCGCCTACCATCGCAAAAGACCCCGACGAGAGGAAGCCTGTGAGTGTGCACAGGGGCGGGAGGGTGGTCGGGAGCGACGGGCTCAGATTGATAACTATCCCTAGAAGGTAAGCTGTGCAGTCAAACGTAGGGGCCGGCGGGATCGCCGAATTCCCTAAGTAAAATCCTGACGCGTCCAATACGCTTGGTGTCATACCAGTGAAGGCGATCGTCCCTACCTCCCTCTCCGTTCCAGCGAACAGATCCTCATAGGCCCATGTGCTCAGGAGCGCACTTCCTCCTGAAACTGGGGAGGAGCCGGAGCCGAGCGTCCCTGAAACGGTGAAGCTGCTAGACTGGACGTGGGCGTAGATGACCTTCGCCACACCATAATCGGTCACAACCACAATTGAATTGGGATTATCCGCGGTCGCGACGACGACTGGCTGGCCGAAAGGATTGAGGAAGGGGGACTCCAGCGATATGGGGAGTGAGATATGTTGCGATAACCCACTAAGCGAAAATGATCCCTTCAGCGAACCGAGGAAGGCGCTCGGGATTGCCGAAAGACAGCCAGGCGGAGTGCAACCAAACGGGAAGGCTTCGGCTGGGATCATCCCCGATATCGAAACCTTCCCATCCATAGTGACCGGTGAGCCACCTGTCGTCACGCCCTTTACGTGGACCTCGGCCTGCCCCTTTACTGAGAGTCCGTTGACGTCTGCCACAAGGGAGTAGTGGATTGTTCCAGACGAGGGGTTGAGAATGGACCCTTTCACACTGGCGTAAAGGAATCCTCCAACTTGGTTAACGACATAGTGTTGCGTCCCGGAAGAGTCGATCGACCCGGTGATAGTGAGTGTTAGAGGCTGAGAGCTCTTTGCGGAAGCGACAGGCGCGAAAAGGAGCGGAAGAACCAGAAGCGAACCGAGCAACTTCCACTTCATTTGGCTTCCTTTGCCTTCGAGGGGTTATCTCCGTTTTGTCCCTTTTGTGCAAGAACTTGCTTGCTGCGGGCGCTAGACGGTATAAGGAAGTATCTCGATTCCTTTGGTTGAGAAGACCACGGTATGATATCTCCTGGAGTGCTCGGTTCCTCGAAGTTTCTTGACCATAAATCTGGTCTTCAGTTCCATATTGTCTGCTAGATAGTTCTCGATTTCAAAAACACCGTCCGCGACGAACTCCTCTAACCCTTGCGAGTATTCAGTCCGCACGTTGAACTTGCTGACTGTCATGATTGTGGTTATCCCTTCGCGCTTCAAGGTCTTGTAAATCAGGTGCATAAGGAAGCTGTAGTCGAACTTGCCGCTGGCACCGCTAAGGAACGCAGTGAGCGAGTCGATCACCAGCCTCTTGGCTTTGACTTCGTCGATCGCGGAGAGTATTGTCTCCAGGTTCGAGCCCATCCCTCGGCCCTCTAGTGCCTCCAGGTCCAGAAGCCTTAGCTTCTTTTCCTCCTCGAGTGCCTGAAAGTCTATTCCGAACTTTTGCATGTTCCTCTTGAGGCTCAGTATGTCCTCTTCGAAGGTAGCATATACCGCAGGTTGCTTTAGTTCCTTCGCGCCCAGATACGCAAATTCAGACGAGAAAATCGTCTTCCCAGTGCCAATCCCTCCGACGAGCAGGACGAAATCGCCTGCCTGAAGCCCGCCCTGAATGAGCCCGTCGAGGCCCGGGATACCCGTCGGGATTCGCACATCTGAATTCGATGGCAATGGATCTCCACCCTAGGTCTGCCGGGCTTACACTATAACCATTTTGTCATTTAGGCTGGTCGGTTGGCAAGGGTATTGAGTTCAAATGTGCGCCAAAGAGCCTTATATGCAGGAGGAGAGAAATAGAGCACAAATCCACATTTCTTTATTAAGAGTTCTTCGAACTTCTTTTGTAATTGGGTTCCGTAGACAAGCTTCAGAGGAGGAACCAGGACTACAAACTGCTGGAAACCATCAAGCGGGTTGGAGTGCAGAACTACTCCCTGCTTTCCAGGCTCACCGGTCTCAACGCGGAAACCATACGCTACAAGGTGAACCGTCACCTGACGAAGCTCGGGCTCGGGACGACGGTGAATGTCAATTATGGGCAGCTAGGGCTCTCCATAGGATACCTGCAGGTACGTCCCAACAGGAATTCCGGCAAGTCCTGGATGGACAGGATGAGCTACCTTGTCTTTACTGGCAAGAACATGGGCTCAAACAAGTACTTCTGCCTGACGGCCGTCCCTTACAGACTGAAGAAGAAGTACCAGGACAGCCTCGAACAAACGAAGGCTGACGGTCTGATAGACGACTACGAGTACAAGGAGCTCTACTGGATGAGATTCCCCCCTTTCAGGCCCGAATACTACGACTTCGACGAACGCAGTTGGAAGGTTGACTGGAACAGGTTCGAGATGACAATGTCAGAGATAGGGCCATCGTTCGTCTCGGTCAATCGTGAGTCTGATGTTGACTTCGTTGACCTTAAGATTCTGAGCGCGATGATGAAGGACCCGACGATGCCCCTCGCTAAGACGGCGAAGGAGATCAACGTCAACCCAAGGACTGTTCGATATCACCACTCAGAGCACGTGGTGAAGAACAGTTACATTCTCGGCAACAACATTAGGTGGATCAAACCATTCCAAGAGGGTAACCCCGGGGGTGTGATGCAGGCTGTTATCTCTGCGAAGAAGCTAGACGAGGAAGGGATGACAAAGGTGAGGAAGTTCTGCAATAGTCTACCCTTCACGTGGCTCGAGGCCGGGACCGAGGATAAGACGTACCTCGCGATTGTAGACATTCCCATGTCAGACTTCCAGACCTGCGTCCAGCAGGTCGAACTCCATCTCCAGGGAGTGGGAGAGGCATACGAAGTCACGATGATGGACACATCCAAGTCGAGGCCTCTGACGATACCCGACGAAATGTTCGACCCAAAGAGGGGGTGGAGGCTGTACACCGAGGGGGAGGCGAATCCCATCGACACGCTGGGGAAGGACGATTGAAAGTCTGGTCAGCGGTCTATGCAGAATTGGTTTACGGGGGCCACCTTCTAGCCCTAGGGACTTCTAGCATTGCAGCGACCGCTGCCCTGGTGCTCGGCAAGTCCCCTCCCCTAGACCTACTGCTGATGGCGTACCTGTTCTCCTACGGCGCCTACACGGTCAACAGAATCTCTGACTTCGAGCAGGATAGGGTGTCGCATCCTGAAAGGACTTCCCACCTCGAGGGGAGGCGTGGCGCGCTTGTGGCTATAGCGGTAGCCTCTTTCTTGGTCGGGTATGGCCTGGCCTTTCTCAGGAATCTCGTATTCTTCACGGGGCTACTCGTTCCCCTGGCCCTCGCAGTAGCCTACAGCGTAGGTTCCTCTAGGACCAAGAAGATGTTCGGGATGTCTAGACTCAAGGAGGGCCTCCTCATCAAGAACATCACAATATCATTCGGTTGGGCGCTCATTCCCCTGCTGGTCGGCCTCTATTACCTTGAGCTCCCTACGGCAATCCTCGCCTTGGCACCGTTCATCTTCCTTAGGCTTATGGTCAATTCCGTATTCTTCGACCAGCGAGATGTCGAAGCAGACCGTGCAGTCGGGGTCAGAACCCTACCAAGTGTCATGGGACTCGACAAATCCTGGAGGGTAATGGACTTGCTGGACGTGACTTCTGGGGTCTACCTCGCAGCGCTCTTAGTCGTGGGGGTGCTCCCCGTATTCGTGGGCGTCCTCCTACTCTTCGTGCCCTACTCGGTCTTGTACAGGGTGTATGCCAGAAGGTCATCGAGGCATCAGGATTCTGTCAGGGACTTCGCAGCGGACGGTGAGTACATCCTCTGGGGAGTTGTCACATACCTTGGCCACCTATGAAAGGTCGGATTACTCCGCTGACGAGAAGGACGTCGAACGAATGTTGCGGCCATACCGGGAAGCGGTTGAATCCGGGCTCAAGAAACTGAAGGAAAAGGACAGCAAGCTGGACAAGCTCGCTTTCGGATTCCTAGAAGGCGGGGGCAAGAGAATCCGGCCCACAATCACTCTGCTGACCTGCGATGCCATCAAAGGTTCCTACGCCGAAGCGGTTCCAATCGCGGTAGCGTACGAGCTCGCACACGCAGCTTCACTCACCCAGGATGATATCATCGACAATTCTCCGACAAGGCACAACAGGCCAACCGCGCACACGGCCCATGGCGTAACTACTGCCATCCTCTTGTCGGACATGATGATATTCAACATCTTCGAGATGTTGGCTGAGTATGAAGATGCCGACGTTTCGAAATCACAGCTGACAACATTGATCCGATATGTAGCGAAGTCAGCGAAAGAGGCCGCGGAAGGGGAGTACCTGGAGATGCAGTTGTCGAAGAAGGCGGAGCCAACGATTGAAGAGTATGTCAAGCTCGCGGGCCTGAAGACAGGAGCCCTCTTCGGCGCAGCGGCCGCGTCCGGCGCGGTGGTGGGGGGAGGAAAGCCCAGGGTAGTGAAGGAGATGTACGAATTCGGGAGGAACCTCGGGGTCGCTTTCCAGATGGTCGACGACATCCTCGATATGACTGGGACGAGCAAGGAAATGGGGAAGCCCATGCTGAAGGACCTCCAGAACAACGCCGCCAATGTAGTGATCGTACACGCATTGAGACACGCCGACCCCACGAGAAGGAACCAGATTCGATCTATGATGGTAAGGAGTCTCTATGGTTTCGTCGAAGTCGATGAGTTGCTTGCGATCCTAGACGACCTTGGGTCGGTGGAATATGCGGCGGGGCTATGTGGAAAGCATGCGGCACTGGCGAGAGGGAAGCTGAAATCCCTCCCAGAAGGACCTGCAAGAGATATCCTGGAGAAGGTCACCCTCTGGCTGGAGGCAAGGAGGAAGTAGTAATGACTGTGGAACCAACTGACCTCCTAATCCCAACCATTCACATAGTAACTCTCCTGATTACGGGCACCTCGGCAACATATGTTCTGAGACAGAAGACAACCGAGTACCTGCAGGTCAGGAACCTACTGGTGATGGTCCACATCTTTTACATGGCCGTCGTTGCTTTCGAGCTGGCACGGAACTTCGTTCCCGCACCTAGTCCAACGCAAGGGGCAACCTCGTTCTTCCTGGGAGTCTATACAATCTCTAACACGACATTCGTCCTGGTCGATGTCCTGATACTGACTCTGATTGCCCTCGCAATCTACTACAGGCCGAACGGCAGGGGCCTCCTTGACATCCTGAAGGAAGTGTTCAGGCATCAGATGCAGGCGACGTTCTTGGGAATCTATGTCGTTTACATCGCCATAGCGGAGGGGTACCTGCTCGCCTTCCGGCCCTTCGGCTCTGAAGCTATTCCCAATATCGTCGGGACGAACGTGATAGCCACTCAGTTCAATCCGCTCTACCTCGACATGTTGCTCGGGATACTGGTGATATTCATCACATACCCTTCCACTCTCCTCCTCGCTGCTCGCGCAAGATCGACAGATAGGCAGGTCCGGAGAGCATTCGCGATCTTGCCGATCGCGTGGGCAGGAATCGGGCTGGACCTGCTCGTATTCAACGGCTACCTCCTAAATTCAGGAATAGACGCGAGTGCGGTCGGATACTTGTTTGCAGCTGCGGCTTTTGCCGCGACTGCCGCCACTTTCAGGAGGGCGACGTTGCTCTCGTCATTCTTCCTTCCGCCCGTGGCGCCGACAGGCGCCGTCGAGCCTAGCGCGACTTTCTCTGGCAGGTTGGGGTTCAAGCCCGAGGCAATAGTTGGAAAGGAGTTCCTGCTTGAAGTGAACCCTGCGGTAAGGTTCGAGGAAAGCATCAAGGACTTCGCAAACGAGCTTGCGTCTGAGCAGTATGTGGTCTTCGCTTTCACGGCGCGAGGGTCTCCGGTATACTCATCCCTCTCACCATTGGGGAACGTCAGGTTCTTTACCATGACGAGCAAGGTGTCGTATCCGAAACCAGGGGAGAAGCCGAACGAAGTGATGGTCCCTAGCACGGATCAATCCGTCCTGCTAAACGTTCTCGACAAGGCTATCACTACTAATCCGAACCTCAAGCTCGCAGTCATCTTCGACAGTGTGACAGATCTCTTGCTATCTTCCGGGCTAGAGACGACTTACAAGTTCCTGAAGCAGGCGAACGAGATGATAAACAACAACAAAGTGACATCAGTCTTCCTGATGACCCAAGGAGCTCACTCTGACAGAGAAGTGAACGTCGTAAAGAGCCTCTTCAGCAATCACCTCGCATATACCAACGGTCAGTTGGGGGTTCAGAAGGGAAGCTAGTTGGCTAGGGCGAGAGCTCGAACTCACAGTGCTTGTCTCCCATGGATAGGCACTTGGTCTCACTTGCTTTAACATCTGTGCCAAAATAAGCGGACATAGCTCCCGCGATATGACCTCTGACGAAATAGCTCTCCGCCTTTCCTGTGGCAAGCCCCGTGCATTCAAACCCGTCCGTCATTGTAATCCTAGCGCGCCTAGTCTTCACATCCAACTCAAGGAGCGCGACTTGACCCCACCCTACGGCCGAGTAGATTTGGAGCACTTCTGAGAGTGCCGCAACACTCGTAGGACGAAATACCGAGAATGTGTTCACCCAAGTGGCCTTTCCGTAGTCGAAGCCTTGGTTGTAGATTACCTGGTCCCCGCTCGCGCCGATCCCCTTCCTAACCGCATCGAAAATCTTCCTGACGTATTCCATCCTCATGACGATCGAACGGTCCCCAGTGTTCCAAACGACTGGGAAGTTCAGAGAGTCTGCGAGGAACCCTTCCACGCTTCCTTTGACCTCAACGTCCTGAACGCCGACAGAGGATTCTATGAACTCCTTCAACCACCTCTCGTCAAGTCGGGAATTCGCCGATTCAAGAAAGAAACTTACGGTGCCGTTTGATTCGGCCGTATTTGCCCCGAAGAACCCCTCGAGCATATTCATCCCGCGTATGCCGAGAAGATTCGCGAGGTTACCGAGGGCGCCAGGTCTGTTCTCGAGCTCCAAGGACACGAGGAAGAACTTCTTCTTGGGGTCGTAGTGAAAAACCATTACGTGCTTCTCGTGACCTTGCACGGAGCCTTGAACGGAAAGAGAGGGTAAGTAAGTCTTTGGAAGGAGAACCGTGCGGACAAGTTTCTATGCGAATTCAGAAAGAGGAGGGCAGAAGACCCGCCGGGCTCGAGGGCTATTGCCTGAATAACTCAGAACGAGACCTGCTTCTGCACAGGCTGGAAGGAACCCATCGTCTCGATGACCTTTTGGAACGACCGCAATATGTCGAAACCTCTCTGCGTGAGCTCGTACCTCTTCCTGCTCCCAAGGTCCTCTTCCCTTAGGAAGCTCGCGGCGACGAGAGTCTTCAGATTCGATTGGAGGGCCACCCAAGAAAGGTTTGCCTTGTACATTATCTGGGTCGGCCTGTCGATTCCGTTCGAGACCACTTGCAGTACGTCCATCTTGATCTCCAGTTCAGACCTTCGCGCCGGGCCTTTCTTGCTCACAGCGTTGTCGACCTGAACCGAGACGTAGGACTCGGAAATTGACATCTTGAGCTAAGTGTGCCCCCTGTTCTATATAATCATTATAGATTAGTCGTCCATTTTTCCAAGTACAACTGAGTCTGGCTGAGGCCGACCGCGAGGGAACGTGCCTTGCGAGCGGATCCTCAGGCTGTCGCTTCACTAAGTAGGTGAATTCGTATCTGGAATCCACAATTACTAATAAGCGCAGTTTGGAATTCAGCCAAGTGAACCTGCTAGGCAGAAAACTGTCCGTTTGGGGGGGCGCAGAACAGACGAGCGAGTTCGAACGTATTCGTCTCAAACTCGACAAGGCGCTGACGACGGTCTTCACTGAAGAGGGGAAGAAGACAGTCCTGTTTTACATGTCGAAAGAGTCCAGCCTTACCTTGGAACAGGCGAGCCAGGACCCAGCAAGGCTTGAGCGGGCGCTCACCAGCCTCCTTGGGGAGATAGGGTGGATGGTCGTGAAACGGAAGATCCTGGAACAGCTCTGGGAAAGGAGCATAGAAATGCATGAAGTCTCCGCGGTCAAGAATGCGTCTCTGCAGAGCGCGTTCGGCTTCGTGCGGGGATTCGGCCTGGTTCCCCGAACCGGCGCGTTCGGGTAACCTCAAAGATCGTATCTTCAAACGCAGCCGGAAGGTGCCGTGCTCTTTGACAGGGCCAGGGTAATCCGATTACGTCGTAAGCAGTGAATCAGAGTTTTTCTAGTAGGTGGATGTCCGTCGTTGGGTGCGTATAGGAGGCAGACCGGGGAGCACTAGGTTCACCTGGTCGTCTATTCGGCTACTGCTCGCTACCGTGTTCGGCGACCTTTTCTTGCTCGTCGGTGTGTTGGTGGCACATGCGGCTACAGGCAGCTCTCTGCTACTATTCCCTGCCTTCCTCTTGACCGTATCTCTCGTGCTTCTGTCTCTATCCAGTCTGATCTTCGGGGCACTTCACGCCTATCAGGTCTACCCAGGCGCGAGGAGGCCGCTGGCCTTCGTTGCAATCCTGACCCTGGGGACGCTCCTCGCGCACCTATACGTCATCGATGCTCCACAGGCTGGACAGTCGGTGACTCTCTCAGGATCGGTCGGCACGGCCCTTCAAGACGATCATGTCACCGTGAACTCGACTGCGACAGGGGAGCAGTTGACGATACGCGTGGAGGCAACCGGAGGGTCGGCGATTGTCGCCGTTGACGTTTCAGTCGACTCTGTCTTGCTCCCTCCCTCTGGGCTTAGTCCTGCACCGAGCTACGCTCTGCCACTTGAGCCGGGCCAGGGAGTTACAGGATCTTGGGCGGTGCAGGGTCCTGTCGACATGCTTGCAGTCTCCTACGAGTACCTTACGTGCTACGACACGTCGAAGATGACCTATGGCTGCATCATGGACGAATCGTACTATGTCCCTGAGGCCCAGGGGATCCTCGTCGGCCAGCACTGTTCGACGTCGTTGTCAAATTGCCACATGGAGCACCCATACCTTTCGGCCGCACTGATAGCGGGCGGGATGGCTTTGTTTGGCGAGTACAACTCCTTCGGGTGGAGGATTCTTCCCGTGATCCTGGGAAGCTTCAGCATCCCCCTGCTCTTCGGGGTCGCCTGGAAGGTGTCCGGTAACCGCCGCCTGGCTTATTTCGCGGCCCTTCTTTTCGCATTCGATGTGATGTTCTTTGCACAATCTAGTGCCGCACTCCTTGACGTTCCCATGGCCTTCTTCGGCATCCTCGCATTCTTCACCTACACCTGGAGGGTCGGATTCTGGAAGTTCGACAGGTATGTGGTGACTGGGATCATGTTGGCTCTTGCTGGACTTTCGAAGGAGACGGCCATATTCCTCGCCCTTGGCCTTCTCACGTACCATCTTCTCTTCGGCGACGGGAATAGGAGGCAAAGGTACCTCTCGGCTGTCAAGATGGCGGTGGTCCTCGTGGCCGTCTTCTCGGTCGGGCTGCAGACCTACGACTCGCTTCTAGCGAGCCCGGCCGTCCCGACTTTTGTGGACCAGCTCAGGTACATGCTGAGCTACGGCTCCGGACTGATCGCGAAGCAGCTGGCCTGCTCGCCCACCACAGGCTATTGGTGTAAGTTCGCCAATAATCCGGGCGGCGCTCCGATCCTTCCCACGGACTGGATACTGTACTACAACCCGGTGACCTACTACGCCACCTCCGTCAGCGTCTGTCCCAATTCCGTGGGCGGTGTCTGCCAGGGCGGAGCCTACTCCTTCGTGGGTCTGGCATACTACGGGGTCACCAACTTGATAGTGACTTGGGCCCTCTTCATCTGGGCACCGATTGCCGTCTTCCTGCTCTGGAAGAGGTTCAGAGGACTGCAACCGAGCCTCGAAGAATTCGGCTTCTCTGCAAGTCCTGGGGCGCGCTTCTCAGATGAACTTGGGACTGCGGCCCTAGCCCTGACCTGGTTCCTGTGGAGCTACATTCCCTACATCTTCCTCTTTGCGTTCGGGAGAGTAACTTACCCATTCTACATCGTCCCCGCAATCCCCTCCCTCGCCCTCGGGGCGGGGTTCCTCCTCACCCGGGAATGGTTCCCGCGGAAGCTTGCGCTAGTCTATCTTGCCATGGCTTTCGTCTTCTTCTTCGTGTATTTCCCGGACAAGGCATTTCTGCCCAACTTTGTCAGAGCCCTCCTAGGAAGATAGAACCCTCGGGGGAGGGGCCCTATTGGACTGGAATGGAACCGGCTGGCTCTTTGAATTGTCAAAGAAGGTCGCTCGGCTTTTCGACTTTCCCTCCCCCGAGGTGAAAGCGCGGGGGGAACCATACGCCGTTGGATTTCAGCAAAGCTGCCATCATCACTGCCAGCATCCCGGTCCGAATCAGGGCGACGGCCTGGGGTAGAGTGCCAGCCATCGTCGGGTTTGAGACACCGAACCACGTCAGGATGATAAGCACGTTGAAAGCGTCCCAGAAGAATACCGCGGGATTCCTGAGGTCCAATACTGCGACCAGTGGAATCAGCATCAGGCTGAACTGTGGCGCGTAGAGGTAGGTCCCCACCAGATACGCGGAGAGTGCAAGAAATGACTTCGTGGTCACCTCGAGCCTCCGGGTGTAGACAAAGAAGAGAAGGAGGCAGGTGAGGCCGAGGCCGAAGGCCTTCGCGTATCCCCAGGTCGCGGGATTCTGGAATATCCAGACATACCAGGCGTCCTCCAGGCCCCAGGTCCGGAAGAAGGACAGAAATTGAGAGAAATACCCGAAGTTGAGGATTAGGAAGGGAGCATAGGTTAGGAGGACGACGATTGCGACCACGAGCAAGTACCTTCTCCTCCGCCTTGAGCCGTTCATGCCCATCAGGAAGATAGGAAGTAGAAGTATTCCGACCAGTTTGGTCGAGACCGCCAGCGCGAGCGCGATACCTGATGCAGTCTTCTTGCCCTCCACGAAGAACTGGAGGCTCAGTACGATGAGGAAGGCGTTGAAGAGGTCGAAGCTGTAGAGGCCGTAGACTACCATGCTGGGAAGTATGAAGTAGACTGGGTTCAATTCCCTCCCCAAGGCCTTGGCAAGCCGCCAGGATGACCAACCGATTCCCACGGCGGTGCAAAGGCTCAGGACACTGAAGACGGCGTAGTAACCATCATAACTCCCGCCGACGGCCCTGGCGAAGTAGAGGAAGTAGCTTGCCAGGGGCGGGTACTCGAAGAAGGTGTTCTGGGAGAGATTGGGAAAAAGCCCGGCGCGAATCCAGTCTCGGCCCCAAAACGACCCAATGTCGCTGTAGAGGTTTGGCGAAGAAAGAGAAGAGTGGAGAAAGATGCTTAAGACAGTTGCTGCCAGGACAGAGGAGCCTGCAAAGTAAAGGCTCTTTCTTCCTTGCACATTCGGGCGGGATGTCGCAGCGCTTTAAACGGTTTCTGGCGGGATCTGCCCTTCGTCGAAGGGTCACGTCCTTCGACCTTTTGGAGACTAGAAAGGGGCCTTCGTCTAAATGGATACGTTCATAAGGAAATGCGAAGGGGTTCTCACCCAATGGTGAGCATACTACCTCCTGACCTTTCGACCACCTTCCTCGTGGCAGCCATACTCCCTCTCATCCTCGGATTCATAGTCGGCCTGATAATCAAGAGCGTTCTGAAGATCGGGATAGCGCTCGCGATACTCGTCATCGTTCTAATCCTCCTGGGAGTCGTCGCCCCTGGCCAGATCCTTACTCCCCTCCTTTCGCTGATAAAGTCGGGCGGGGCGCTGACATCCGATGTACAACGGCTATCTGGCTACTTGCCCTACTCTTCGCTGACTTTCATCGTCGGTCTGGCCATCGGCTTCCTCAAGGGTTAGCCGAGCAGCCAGTCAGCCGGTGGGCCCGAACCCCCCGCGCAGTCGACCACCCCTGAAACGCGCCTGAGGAACGACGGGCAGGCGAAGCACACGAGGAAGCCAACCTCCTTTTTCACGACGGGACAGTCGACGCTCTCTTTCTTCATCCTCGAGATTGCCTTGGGGCTCGCGCCTCCCTTGAGCTCCGCAGAGACGACCTTGGGGACCTTCTTGGGCTTGGGTGAAGGATAGACATTCACCTTGAACTTGGTCTCGGTAGACACGGTCGACACGTCGCGGGCTTAGGATAAAAATCTGCGCATGGCTCCAGGGCGAGAAGGAAACGACTGACACCCCCCTGCGGGTGAGCTTTGCTTAAACACGCAGGGAGCGTCTCCGGACAGCGTAGGTGAGGGCCACGGCCACGGCGAACGAGACGAAGTAGCTCAAGTCTGCCCCTCCGAAGACTGAGGCGAGGGAGCCAACCGGGAAGGAGTACGACAGGAGGGGCACCATGAATGGCACCGATACAAGGAGCGAAACGAGGTAGACTCCGAGGGCGGGGCCGTCGATTCGAGGCGCCCCGAGAGTGCTTTCAACCGAAGTCCGCCTAGCGAGGTAGAAGTCGACCAGGATGACTCCGAGCCATGGCGTGATCCAGTAGGCGAGGGCGAGGAGGAAGTTCTCGAAGAAGGGTTCGAAGTCGGAGCCGAATACAATTGTTAGGGCCAAGCCGACCACACCGCCCGCTACGACTGTCACCCAGCGCCGGGCCTTGACGTCGAGCACCAACGCGGATAGGGCGTTGGTGTAAAGGTTGAGCGCGTTCGCGGCCAGGGCCCCCAGGATTATCGTCAGCATGGCCAGGGCCCCGGACGAGCCAGCGAACGAATTGAGGGCGCCGAAGTAATTGAGCCCGCCGCTCGGAAGGGCGTGGGGTGGGGAGAGGACCCCGACGATTCCCCCTATCGCCTCGATGGCAAAGGACGAAGCAGCTCCTCCCGCAAGGGCCAGGACTAGGATCTTCCTCCTCGACGCTCCCGAAGGGATGTACCTCGAGTAGTCGGAGGCGTAGGGAGCCCAAGACATCAGATATGAAAAGACGATGGCGAAGACCGTAGCCAGGACCCCGATGCCAGCCGGCGAACCGACCGAGGCCGCGGGCCCGAGGTCTGGAGTCGCCAGGTAGAACAGCCATAGGAAGAGGAGGCCGAGGACGACCGCCATGACCTTCTCGAAGAGGTGGATGAAGTCGTGACCGTAGACGGCGATGAGGACCTGGACGACCACGAGCAGAACCGCCACCACGGCGAAGTTGGCGCCTGGGTAAAGGACCTGGACCGCCTCGGTGGCCAGGATCGTGTTCACAGTGAACCAGCCCACCGTGCTGACCCAGTTCAGACCCCCAGGCAGGTAGTTCCCGAACCGACCGAACGACGCCCGCGACGAGAGCATCTGTGGGAATCCAAGGCTCGGCCCCATGGCCGCGGCGAAACCGAGAAACAGGCCTCCGAGGAGGTTGCCAAACAGGAAGATAGGGATCGCCTGGCTAAGCGGCAGATGGAAGACCGCCGTTGTCAGCACCCCGATCACGTAGTCTGCGACGGTGAGGTTGGCGGCGAACCAGAGGGTGAAGTTCCGCCCGGGAGAACCGTGGCGCTGCTCCTCCGTTACGTGCTCGATTCCGACCTTCTCGACCGCGACCGGCTTGTCAGACAAGGCAGGTTTGAGTCGCCTATCGGGTATTCTTAGGCTTTGGCGACTGGCATGTCAGGAAAGGGAGTCGGCGAAGGAACGGACGCGCTTCTGAAGCTCCGGTTCCCCTGCGAGGGAGGAGTACACTGCGAGGAGCCTGAGCTGTTTTTGGACCTCGGCGCTTGCTTCCTTCGTCAGCCTTGCGAGCTCCATCTTCCCCTTGCCGGAGACAATGTAACGGCGGACGTTTCCTTCGCGTTTCGGGAGCTCAGTAATCAGACCCTTCTTGAGAAGCTCTCCCAGTATCAGGTAGATGGAACCTGGTCCGGGCTTCCATTCACCGTCGCTGACTCTCCTGATCTGCTGAGCAAGGTCGGTGCCAGAAAGCGAGGAATCAGAGAGCATTTTGAGCGCAGCCAGGCGGAGGACTCCCTTGGGGGCGCTTATCATCGGTTGGATTCGCTCTTCATTATCGCCATCTGCGAATCGTCGAAGGACTTCAATTCGAGGCCTGTGCCCAGTGCGAGAGCGACGAAGACCATATCGTAGACTGGAGCGTTGTGCCGCGAAGCGAGTTGGTACGCAACCTTCATGAGTTGCTCGTCAGGCTTGATTGCGATTACCGAGTTCGTCCTCAACAGGCCAAAAAGAACCGAGAGAAATGGGATACCGTCATCGATCTCATGCAGAAGGACCTGGTGCTTCCATATCGCGTTGGCAGTCTCGAATACGGCCAAGTCTGCAGTAAGGATTTGCTCATGTCCAAGCAGGCCCCTGTCGACCAGAATCCCTTCTGAAACATAGCTACTGTCCGCAATGATCAACGCGCCCGGTCCTCTCTTATCATCCTAACGATTTCTGATGAGGAAGTCCTAACGGGGCTCGCACGCTGCAGCTCCTCGAGCTTCGCGAGAAGCTTATCCGATTCCTTTCTGTCCAGGTAGAGCTTCACAGCATTCCGAATTGTATCCGAGAGGGTGCCGTCCTTCAACAGCCTCCTCTTTTCCTCCTCAGAAATCCGAACGCTGACCGTTGGCATGTCCTACAAGGTGTAATACAACCAGTCTTAATAACGCTTTTGGAAGGGCACGATTCACCTCAGCCAGGGTGAACCGGAAGTAATCCCTGCAATAATCGTCCATGGCGGTGCCGGGAGTGGCAAGTACGTCCAGGGTGACAAGAGATTCCACGAGCTTCAGCGTGCCGTGGAAGAAGGAATGTCGGCGATGAAGAAGGGGTCTTCGCTGGACGGTGTCGAGGCCGCTGTCAGGTACATGGAGGATTCAGGAGCCTTCAACGCCGGCAGGGGGGCCTGCCTCAATGCCGCGGGCGAGGCTGAGCTTGATGCGGCCGTCATGACCGCGAGGAGGCGGAGGGGGGCGGGTGTAGGATTGGTTACTTGTACCCACAACCCGGTCTCGTTGGCAAGATGGGTCTCCGAGAACACCCCTCACGTTCTGTTAGCGGGCGAGAGGTGCTCGTCATACGCCAGGGCAGCGGGGCTTGAAGTAGAGGAACTCGTCCCCCTTGCCAAGACCTTGAAAAGGTTCAGACTTCTGAGAAGCACGCCCGACGGGACGAAGAAGCTGGAGCTTTGGCGCCGCCTGCAGCAAGGAAACACGGTAGGGGCCGTGGCCCTGGACAGCGCGGGGGTCCCCTCGGCGGCCGTCAGCACCGGGGGCATGTGGCTGAAGCTTCCCGGGAGGGTCGGAGACTCGGCCATCATCGGCGCGGGGATCTACGCAGACGTCAAAGCAGGCGCGGCCTGCGCGACCGGGACAGGGGAGGAGATAATCAGAAACGCGCTCTGCCTGAGGGCCTGCGAGTTGATGCGCAAGGTGGACGCACGGGTCGCCGCGAGACGTTCGATCAGTCTGATGACGAGGTCTGCAGGAAAGGGAACGGCCGGGATAATCACAGTCGATCCGAAGGGTCGCGTGGGAGCGTCTTGGAACACCGAGGCGATGGGCCGTGCGTGGTACGACCCTGGACGAGGAAAGCCTGTTGTGGTGTGTTAGGACAACAACGGGTGACCCCTGCCGAGCTGCAATCGGCAGATGAACCTGACCAAGTGACCATCGGTTAAATAACGAAGGTCACCGTCGCACCCCTGTGAAGACCACGGGAATGCTGGGCCTCGTCTCAGCCCTGCTGGGCCTCGCTCCTCCTCTTCACCTTCGCCATGGGGTACGGGGTGTTCGCAGCCTATCGCAGCGCGACTGCCGGAAGCGACCTAGCGAGCTCGATGAGCACCCTCCTGTATGCAGCAATCCAGGCGCTCTTCCTGGGGCTGATGGGGTGGGTCGGGTCGCTGCTGATGCTGAGGGGGATCGACTTCGCGAAAGTGGAGAGAGGGGTCGGGGTTGTGACGTTCAAGGTCGACAAGGGGGTTGGGGTGATGACCCAGCAGACGGACGAAGAAAAGACGAGCTCTTGAAGCAGGAGCGCTCGACCGCGGCGGGGGCGCTGAGAGGGGTGGGTCTTGCGATCACCCTGGTGTCGATTCTCACCTTCTCGGCGGTGGTCTATTCGGCCTACTCGGACTACAGCGCTGTCCTTAACGCGTCGCGGGGCGGGACGTCGGCAGCCACGGGAAAGGTTGTGGTCCAGGGGTCCACCCTCGTCTTCTACCTCAACGTTACGGTGCCCAACCAGGGCCTCCTGCCCCTCCAGGTGGGCATCTCCTGCGCTTCGGGCCAGACCAACGTAGCCTGCGACGCGGCCACCATGACCGTGGGCCCGGGGAAGGTGGGGACGCTCCACTTCCGCATGTCCGTGGCCGACTACACCCAGACACTGAGCAGCTCGGGAATGCTCCACGTGAACGGCACCATGAGCTTCGAGCTCGTTCCCTTCGCAGGGCTCTCCGCCTCCCTGGACTTCGGCTCGTTGGTCCACGTGGGAGGTGCCTAGAGGATGATTGGCCCAGAGGTACCCCTTTCGCGGCGGGTGTTGAAGGCAACACTCGTGCTCGTGCTGAACGCGACTCTTTGGATACTCGTGCCATCGATCCTGGGGGCCTTCATCTCCAGGGCACTCCCCTCGAGCCCCCTGACCATCCCTCTATTCATCTACGAATTCGGGGCCATCATAACTGGCCTCCAGGTCCTCGGGGCCCTGACCGAGGGGAAGGCACTGTCGATCCCCTTCGTGTCCGGCTCCTACGTCGTGTCTGCGTACTACATCTGGGTGGCCACGGACGGTGGGAACCTGCCCCTGACCGCGGCAGGCGTCGACATCACCCTTGCCTTCCGGCCGATCGTCTTCCTCATCATGCTCCCTTCTCTTTTTGGGGCCCTGCGCGCCCCCCTGACATTCCTCCTGGAGGAGAGCGAGGTCGCGAGGCTTGTTCCTGACGAAGTCTGATTCGTCCTTAAATAGCGTGGAGCTCGACAGAGTGGCTCGCAGATGGGGAGGTTCCCTCGGAACGTCGCCGTCGCAGCCGTCATCGCACTGTTCCTGCTCAGCTTCGCAGCCTATCTTCCAGCCTCGAGGGCGCAGACCACGGCCGGGCTTGCACAGAAGTACGCCCCCGTCCTCCAGTTCGCGTCCGGGGAGAAGTTCTACCCGACGTCGGTCGACTACCTCATCTCCAGCTCGACCCTCATGCAGCGTTCGTCGAGCGGAAGCGCGACCCTCGTCAACTCAGCCCCGACCCCCTCCACCCTCGGAACCTTCAACTCGGACCAGTACTTCCTGGACAACAAGCACGCGACCTTCGACGCCATAGCCGCGGACTACGCGGCCAACGGCCAGGGCCAGGGGTACTTCGCCTATGTGCACCTCGCGGACGTCAGCGGCCAGACGGTAATCCAGTATTGGCTCTTCTATGCATACAACAACGGGCCCCTGAACGACCACCAGTCGGACATCGAGGTAGTGCAGGTGTTTTTGGGCGCAGACGGGTCCCCGGTGCAGGCGCTTTACTCTCAACACCTGGCAGGGGAGAACGCGGTCTGGAGCGACGTGGAGACCCAAAACGGGCACCCTGTGGTCTACGTGGCCCTCGGGTCCCATGCGAACTACTTCAGGTCCTATCAGGGGAGGATCGGCATCGAGAACGACGTCGTCAATTCGGGCGGACTCACGATTCAGCCCCAGCAGCTTACCCTTGTCACCCTCGCAGACGGAGCGAGCAGGCCCGCGGACCAGAGCTGGCTCGCCTTCCCTGGCCGCTGGGGGTACACAGGCACGGATACGGAGATAGCGACTGGGATGGCGGGTCCTCTGGGTCCTGTCTTCAATGACAACGGCCAGAGGTGGGGAGCCCCCTACGATTACCTGGTTCGGACGTTCACCGTCGGCACCTACTACTTCTACCTCGCCTGGTTCGTGGCGAACTTCCTCCTGATCTGGCTCGCCTACGCAGGGATCCGAGGCCTCTGGAAACTCTTCGGGATTTACAGGCTTTCGAAGAAGGGCGGGCTTGGGGTGGGCAAGTTCCTCAAGGGAAGGGGAGGGGCAGGGCTGGCAGTCGGGTTGCTCGGAATGGCCATCACCCTCGCAGCCCTCTTCCTACCCTGGTACACCGTGACCGCCACGTCGCAGAACGGGGTGTTCTCGGGACCGACCGCTGTGCCCCTGATGTCGGTCGACGGCATCCACGGCCTCAGCGTGAACCTCCTGACCGGACCGAACGCGGACGCCTCGTCGGGGCTCACTAGCTTCGCGTCCGCCCAGTTCCCGTTCGCGATCCTCTTCGCCGTCGGCATAGGCCTGCTCCTCCTCGACGTGATAGGGGTCAAGAGCGGCAAGAGACTCGGAAGGAAGTTTATCTTCTCGGCCATCTTCTCTCTCCTGCCGTTCGTGTTCATCTACGCTTTCGTGGCCTACCTCCCGAACCTCGTTCCCCTGGCATCCTCCCTCCTCGGCGGCCAGTCGATCCCACCTGCAGCCACTCAGCTGGTCTCCACCGTGGCCTCGAATCCGATAGGAGGCACAGCGAGCCAGACCTTCCCTGTCGTCGGCGCGACCACCGTCGCCTGGGGCTTCGGGGTTGGAGCATACCTCTTCCTCGCCGGAGCAGTCGTTCGAATAGTCGGAGGGTTTGTGATGAGACGTGCCAAGGACCTCGAGCCGTATCCCCCGGTCCAGGCCCCGACGCCGCCGCCAGTCCCAGCGCCTCCGGCTCCCGCATCAGCTTAAATCACCGACGAAGTGCCGCAGAATATCGATGAAGGCCTTCTGCATCTCCCATGTCAAGGACGTGGACGGGCTGGGGTCGGCGGCCCTCGTCTCCGCCGCAATTGGAGCTGAAGTCCTCCTCTCCGACTACGACGACCTGATCGATAACCTGCGCCGAGTCCCCGACGACGTGGATACCTTCGTCCTCTGCGACATCGGTGCGGACAACGCCAACCTAGATGGATTCGTCAACCAGCTAAAGAAGATCCGGGCCTACGCGGAGGTGACCTACGTGGACCACCATTACATGTCCGAAGCGACGAAGAGGAGGCTGAGGGCTGCCAAGGTGAAGCTGGTCCACGACGTCACGGAATGTTCAAGCATGCTTACGTATCTGACCTTCAGGGCCGCCCTGCCAGAGAGGGCTCGGCTCATCGCGCTCTGCGGAGCCGTCACTGACTACATGGATACCTCACCCTCCGCGAAGAAGATGATGGAGCAGGCGGATAGGCAGTTCGTCCTCCTCGAGGCCTCGATGCTCGCCTACGCCCTTGGCAGGAAGGGGGGCCAGGACGGGTTCCCAGAGAAGGTGGTCCGCGAGCTCTCCAAGATGAAGCACCCCCACGAGATTGAGGGGGTCCCAGAGCTCGCGGTGGAGCAGCTTGAGGTCGTGGTCCGGCTCGGAGAGGAGGTCAAGAGGGAAGGCAAGGTGCTGGGACGGCTGGCATACATGGTCACGACACAGCATTCGACGGGGAACGTCGCCAAGCTCCTCATCGGGGCGTTCGAGGTGCCCGTCGGGGTCTCCCTGAAGGAAAAGGAGGAAGGCTGGTACGAGGTGAGCCTGCGGTGCACGTCGGAGTGCAAAGCCCACCTTGGGAGGACCATAGTCAGGATAGCGAGCAGGCTCGGGGGCAACGGAGGGGGGCACAAGATGGCCGCCGGATGCCGCATCCCCACTTCGAAGGCGGATGAGATGCTTCAGGCCCTGGCACGAAGAGTATAGGCGGAGGGCCCCGGGCCTACCTGACGCACTTCACTACTATCGACCCTCCCAGCTGGGTCGCGTGTATGTGGACCTCCCGAAAGAACCTCGAGAGGAGCGAGACGAGCTCGCCGTTGTGAGGGGTTAGGACGAAGGTGTCGAAAAGCGAACCGTAGCGGAGCCCGGACCTGCCCACCGAGATCAGCCCCACGACATTGGGGACGATCCGCATGTACGCCCCCAGGAGGATGGTCCCGACGGCCGAATCAGGCTTGCCGAGGTCGCAGAGGCTGAACCTACCTCCAACCTTGAGCACTCGGGAGAGCTGGGCCAAGGCTTTCTTCAGGTCGTAGGCGTCCCGGAGCGCGAAGCCGGAGACTGCGCCGTCGAACACCCCGTCGCGGAAGGGCATGTTCTCGAAGGTCGCCTGGACCCGGTTCGGAAAATCCGACGCGCGGAGCATCAGCCTGGACGCGTCGAGCAGGACAGGCTCTCCTCCCGCGCGGACTACGAACGAAGACATGGTCCCTGGGCCTGCGCCGAGGTCGAGGACGAGCCCGCCGGGAGAAACGGCGAAGGACACGGCTTCGGGGCGCATGCGCCTGTCTGCGTGGAGAGAGATGAGGCTCGAGGCCTGCTCGTAGGAGGGGATGATCTCCTGGAGAGAGTTCACGATGTAGGCCCACTTCGTCTGCAGGCCCCGCCTTCTCTGCTTCATTCGACCCGGTCGAACCTTTTCATCGCGTTTGCAATCTGGTTTGCAACGTCCGACGCAGTGATGTGGAGGCCGAGGAGTCGTGCGGCCTCGACCCCGGCAGACCCGTTGATGAACGCAGCGGCCGCCGCGGCTTCGAAGGGAGCGACCCCCTTCGCGAGGAGCCCGGCAGTGACCCCGGTCAACACGTCCCCCGTCCCGCCGACGGTCATGGCTGGGGAGTGGGTCTCGTTGAGGGCAACGCGGTCTCCGTCGCTGATCACGTCCGTGGGCCCCTTGAGGAGTACGGTCACCCCCGCCCCCCTGGCGCTGAACGAGACTGCCTCGACCCGGCCCTCCAGGTCGGCTGGGAGGGTCGTGGCGAAGAGCCTCTCGAACTCCTTTGCGTGGGGCGTAACAACTGCCCTGGTGCCCTTGACCGAGGGGAGGACCTGGGCTCGGAGGGCGTCAGCGTCCAGGACGACCCCCTTCCCCTCGCCCTTGATTTCATTCACCGCACGGGCCAGGTCCGCAGGGTTCTGCGGCCCCAGGCCTGGTCCCAGGGCGAACGCGTCGACCCCGCTGACCCAGGAGATGAGCTTGGAAACGTTCCCACGCGTAAGCCTCCCGTCCGGCAGAGGAATCACGATGAAGTCCGGGGAGAGGGCCCTGATGGAAGGGGCTATGGTCGCCGGGACTGCGATGTAGACGAGGTCGACCCCCGACCGCATGGCTCCGCTGGCGCAGAGGAAGGGTGCGCCGTGGTACAGCCTGCTCCCCCCGACGACGCAGACAGTCCCGTTCATCCGCTTGTGCGAGTCTGCCTTCCTCGGCGGGACCGCCTTCGCAACGAATGACGCGTCGACGGTTATTGTCTTCATGCCGCACCCCCTAGTAGTTGTAGCGCCTCGACTTCTGTTCGAGGGTGACGAGGGACTCGATCGGGCAGGTGAGCCCCAGCCTCCCCTTCAGCTTGGGCATGGACTGGTCCACCGAGGCGATGGCGAACACCCCCACGATCTTCGCCCTGGCCTTTTCCGCGATTCGTGTGAGCGCCTCGATGGTGGTCCCCGACCTCACCATGTCGTCGACGATGAGTATGTGCTCCCCCTTCTTCAGCGCGGACCGGGGCAGGTAAAGATACTTCACGGAGGATGGCGAGTAGACCGCCTTCTGCTCCAGGAAGTCCTCTATCCCGAGGTCCCGCTCAGCCCGAGCCACCGCCAGGTTGACATTGAACTCTCCTGCGACCTCGGCCCCGAGAGGGACTCCGTCCACCTCCATGGTCATCACCTTGTCCACTGAAACAAGGCTGAACTCGCTGAAGACCACCTTCGCGATCTGCCGGAGGAGGCCCACGTTCGAGACGACCGCGCTGATGTCGTAGGAACCATCCGAGCTGACCTTCACCTCGTCCATGACCATCTTCCTTAGGAGCTTCTCGCGGAAGGTGGCGATGAACTTCTCCGACCTAGCGGCGCTAGGCAGGACGTGGCCGCGGACGTAGCGGCTCAGGATTGGCGCGGACAGGTCGAGCAGTGCGGAGAGCTCTTTGTAGCTGTAGGTCTTCTTCAGGGTAGCGAGGAGCTCTACCGACGAAATCCGCGTCTTCACGTCCGAGACCCTGCTCACTTTTCCTATCGAGGGTCTTTGCACGGGTGTGTGTATTAGTCTTCTCCCAAACAGCGGATTCGACGGGAGGAGTGCTCAGCGGGTAAGCAGGGCCCTGACGACGACGGGCAGGAAATCCTTGACGGGGAAGTAGAGGAAGAAGATGATCAATGCGGCGGCGACGTATACGAGGGCGACCTTCCTCGGGAACCAATCCCGTGTCAGGAAGTAGGCAGCGCCCGCTGCCAGGGCAGGGACGGCCGGGAGGATGTAGAACGGATAGGTGGCCCTCCCGTATGCCCAGAGGGCGATGTATGGGATGTAGGACCAGAGGAACCACACCGCGAGGAATAGGCCGAACCTGTCCTCCTTGTTCAGCACCGTTTCGGGGGCCCTCCCCTTCACGTATCTGTAGAACGAAAGTGGGACCCACAGGAAGACCATCCAGACGATTACCTCGTTGGCTATCCCATAGTAGCCCACGGAGACATAGGACATGGCCGTCCCCGCGAATGTTACGGTGACCCTGACAACGAGGTAGGGGACGGGGGCGTAGGCTAGGAGCCAGTTCAGCGGGGTAATGTACCCGTGAAGAAATGGGTCCGTCCACCCCAGGCCCTTCAGCGTGGACCCGTAGGTGAACATGAAGCTGATGTGCTGATAGAACCAGGGGAGCACTGTGGACGCCAGAGTCGAGTCATAGAGCTGGACGACCCCGACGAACACGAGAAGCGCCACAGCAGCCATCGTGGCGACCCTCTTCGCGGACGCTCCGAGTCCCTGGCCTCCGAACAGGAGCTCGTAGGTCGCGACCCCCGCAAGGACGAATATCGCGGTCTCCTTGGAGAGGGCGGCGAGCCCGAAGAAGGCCCCGGCGAGGGCGTAGTTGTTCAGCTTCCACCACGAGGCTCGCCAGAAGTAGAAGATGCAGGCGAGGAGGGTGAAGAAGACAGAAGGGACGTCGATAAGAGCGGCTGAGGAGTGGACGAAGAAGAGGGTGTCAGCAGCGAGGATCAGGGTGGCGAAGTACGAGAGGCGCCTGGAACCTGTGGCGACGTAGGCGAGCACGAACACGAGCGGGATGCTGAGCGTCCCGAGGACAGCGTTGGATACTCTGAACCCAAGGTCGTTGAGGCCGAAGACTGCAATGCCCCCAGCGATGAGGGCCTTGGCCAGAGGAGGGTGCTCGTAGTTGCAGGGGTCGAGCATCGGAGGGAGTGGGCAACGAGTGCTCGAGAGGATGCTCAGAGCGGCCGGGACGTAGTACACCTCGTCCATTATGCAGCCGTAGGCTGCCCGGGTGCCGTTCGGATTGGGGACGTGGAAGCAGGAGAGGTAGGTGTAGTCAACCCTGAGCGAAGCGGAAGGGGCTGCGTTGACCACCCAGTTGCCGCTGACCGAGGACATGTATCCGTAGTTGGAGGCATTGACCGGCTCCAGGGGGTTCGACACCGTGGGGGTGTGGAAGAGGCCCGAGGTCGGGAGCGGCTCCTCGTTCAAGGAAACTACCACCTGGGAGATAGCGTTGGAGCCCGAGTCGGAGACGCTGACGGTAAGTTGGGACCCGGCCAGAGTCGAGGAGACCTGGATGTAGGCGTCGTGGAAGCTGGTGTTCACCCCTCCCTCGATGGACGAGTCGGATGAAGTGGGGGGTGAGTTGATGATGTAAAGGTGGAGGACGAGGACGGCAAGTGTGATGGCCCCGAGGACGACGAGGGGCCTCCGGAGCTCAGGCCTGGACCTTTCGAGCTGGACCAGGCCCAGGACAAGGGCCACAAGCCCGGACGCGAGGGCTCCGAGCGCCACGAACTGGGCTAGGCCGAGGTATGCGGTGCCCAGGCCGAAGACGTTGGCCGTAAGGAGGGCTACAAGCACTGTCACCAGCAGAAGGGAAAGGATCGCAGTGAGCTTGACCGGCGCCCACGGAAGCACGGGGGTCGCTCCGCGCAACGGGATTTAAGAATGAAACTTAGACAGGTGCCGCGAAGTTGTCGTTCTCGTTCGAAGTGAGGGAGTCCGACCTGCTTGGAAGGATAGGCACCCTGAGGGTGGGGGGGAAGACCCTGGAGACGCCCTGCCTGATGCCGGTGATCCACCCTGTGAGCCAGGCGGTCCCAGTAGGGGACCTGAGGGCCATGGGGTTCAAGGCCCTCATGACCAATTCGTACATCATCTACTCGAGGAGGCGGGAGGAGGCAATCGAGAAGGGGATACACCAGATGCTCGGCTTCGACGGTGTCTTCATGACAGACTCGGGGGGGTACCAGGTCCTCGAGTATGGAGGACTGGAGCTGAGCTACGACCAGGTGGCGGAGTTCCAAGCGGGCATAGGGTCGGAGCTTGCGGTGACTCTCGACAGGCCCACAGGGTATCCCCAGTCGAGGGCCTACGCGAAGGAGACGGTCGAATACAGCCTGGAGAACGCGGTCGCGACCTTGAAGGAGTTCGGCGCCAAGGCGACCACCTGGGTCGGGCCAGTCCAGGGGGGACTCTACCAGGATTTGGTCAGGAAGTCTGCGAAGGCCCTGGTGAAGTCGAGGTTCGAGTTCCTCGCACTGGGGAGCCCTGTGCAGGTGATGCAGAATTACATGTTCGCCGACCTTGTGAGCATGGTGGTGGCTGCGAGGTCCTCGATGCCCTACTCAGTCCCGCTCCACCTGTTCGGGGCCGGCCATCCCCTGACCATGGCGCTCGCGGTGGCGCTTGGGTGCGACACCTTCGACTCTGCGAGCTACATCCTGTTTGCGAGGAGCGGGCGCTACATGACCCGGTCGGTCGTGATGACCCTCGATGCGATGAAGTTCCTGCCGTGCAGTTGCCCGGTCTGTTCGAGGACGAGCGTGCGAGGGCTGCTTGACCTTGAGTTCAAAGAACGCACGAAGAATCTCGCCGAGCACAACCTGTGGGTCCTCCGGGAGGAGATGGAGGCGTGCAAGCAAGCGATCGCAGAGGGGAGGCTCTGGGACCTGGTCGAAGAGAAGTCGATGGCGCACCCGAGGCTCCGCGAAGCGTTCGCGGTTCTGCCCAGGCACTATGAGCTGCTTGCAGGTGGCACTCCCCTCCTGAAGGAGCGCGGGCTGTTCATCCGCTCGGCCGAGGACCTATCGAGGCCTGAGGTGCTGTCCGCGGTGTGGAGGCTCAAGCAGGCCACTAGGAGGGATTCACAGAGGGCGACCGTTCTGCTTTCGGACCCGACCAACCCGGTGGGGAAGAAGGGGCCTCACAGGGGCTCGGGGAAGAAGTCGGACGTCTACCGCCTGCACCCGGCCCTTGGCCTCTACCCCTCGGAGCTTGACTTCGTCTTCCCCTTCACCCAGTCCACAACAAGCCAGGGAACAGCGAATCCACCCAGCCTGAAGGAGGCCTTAGCCTCCCTGAAGGCCATGGGGTACAGGTTAGTCAAGGTCGGGAAGCCGGAGCCTCCGGCCCGAAGGAAGCGAGTCAGGAGTAGACGGAGTCGGCGGGGCCCTTCTCCTTCTCCTCGATCTGCTTCATCTCCCCCTCGATCACCTCGGCGCCCTTGATTAGGGGACCGGTGTTGGCCGAGAAACCGTACCTCCTCGCCAGGAAATCTGCTGCCGATGCCGCCGCCCTTGGGTCCACCCTGTCGGTGCTGGAGTAGGCGAGCACGGCGAACGCGGGGAAGGAGTTCATCTCGAAGGCGTTCAGGAGGGAGGCGACGGGACCGACTATCATCCTGTCCTCTTCGAAGAGAGGCTCGCCCGGAAGACCGCCCCGCGACAGGAACTCGCTGGTCATGGCGACGCGGTAGGGGCTCTGGTCGGTCCTCAGTCCTTCGTCCAGCCCCCCGACAAGCGCGACCTCCTTGACCCCGGAGCTCATTATCCACTCAGCCAGCTCTCTGTAGAACTCGTTCTCATTCTCCCGTGTGGGAGAGACCTCGGCCTTGAGGAGGGAGAGGTCGCCTGAGACAAAGACCTCGTAGGGGGTGGCGATCCTCCCTGAGGCCTGGGAGGCTACGGCCGGGGAATGCTCGTAGTCGATGAACAGCTTCCTCTCGGCCTTCAGTTCGGTGATCAGGAACTTCACAGTCCAGTATCCCGTCGCACCAATCCCGTGGAATCCCGCCAACAGCGACGTGCCGTCTAGCTTTGCATCCTTTGGAATTACCTTCAAGACCAATCCTGGGACCCTTCTTGTCAGAGGTCTTTAAGGCGTGGGCCGGGAAGCGGCCAATCTCGGCCGCCGAGCCCGCCCGATGGCATATGTGGCGGCTGCGCCCGCGATCGCGGAAACGGCTGCGGCTGCGATGATGTAGGTGCGGAATGTTGCCTGGGCGCCGTTGCCTGTGTCGAACAGTGAGGTGACCGTCCTCGAGTTCCCTGCCTGGTCCGTCGCGGTCACGGTCAGTCTGTGGCTGCCGTCTGGGACGGCCGAAGAGTCCCAAGCATAGGAGCCACCGGAGACGGGCATTGGCTTGCCGTCGAGCTCTGCGGTCAGGTTGGCGAGGTAACTCGTCTTGGCGAAGAACGAAAGGGTGACCTTGCCACTCATAGTGGTCCCGTTAACAGGGTTACCGATGAAGACCTGGGGAGGCGTGTTGAGCACCACCATCTCGAAAGAGGAAGAGTTCGCGTACCCGACGGAGTCGGTCGCAGTGACCGTGAAGTAATGGGGCCCGTCTGCCAACTTCGTGGTGTCGATCCTGATGTCGCCCAAGTTGTGAGTTACATTGATCACTACCGGAGGATTCAGGTCAACGGAATAGGTGACGGTTGACAGTTCCTGTCCCGAGATTCCTACTGGCACAGTCACTGTCCCCTTCACAGGCGCGACTGGGGCAGTGACAGAGACCGACGGGAGGATTGTAACTGGAGCCACTGTGTTGAGTTCGACGGTCCCGACGAACCGCTCGTAGGGCGTCAGACCGCTGAAGAGCGTGTTGTGGACCACGATCGTGTAGGTGCCCGTTTGGTTGACCGGGAACTGCAAGATGGAGGAGGAGGGACCATTGTTCTGCGATGGAGCGAAGCCACCTCCCCAGCCAGGGCAGGGTATGAAGAACCCCCCATATGATACCGGGCACTGGAGGTAGTCGTTGCTCGGGCTGGGGGAGAGAGGAAGGCCCTGGAAGAAGCTCCGTGTTATCGACTTGTAGAGCCCTGGGGGCGCCGAGGACCCGATGATCCTTCCCTGCGGGTCCAAAATGAGCAGGTTGATGCTGGTCATCGACGAATTCCAGTCCACTTTGACGGTCCCCTGGTTCACTGATGAGTCTGTGACTTGCAGCTGGTACGCTCTCCAGTTGCCCGACTCGTACCGCCAGGAGAAATCAGAGGCGCCGAAGACGGCTCCGTTGTCGTACATCACCCCGTCCCCAGTGGAATTGCCTCCGAACACGTAGGGGACCCCCTTGTCGGGAGGGGCAAGCGGCACGACGTAGGAGACGGGAACCTGAGTCACCTGGCCGGTGGACCCCCTTAGATTGATGTAGCCTTGGTAGGTGCCCGCAGTCGCATTCCGCGGAACAGTGATAGTGGCACGGAAGGTCGCGTTCCCATTAGGGCTGACCTGTACTTTGGTGCCGCCAAAGGAGACCAAGGACCATTGGACTTTCTGGTAGAAGTAGACGGTGACGGAGAAATTGACCTGAATGGCGGTCCTGTTACTGTTGAAGTTCCAATAGGAGGCCAGGGTCGGGTTTTGATAGACTCCGAGGACCGGCGTCCCGGTGAACTTCGCTAACGGGTGGCTGACTCTCACCTCTTCGGCATCTCCCCAGGCGTAGTTGGTGTTAACGAGGGATACTTCGTTGGACTGGACGACGCCGTCGTGATTGCCGTCCACCCAATTGAAGACCTGGAGCCGAAGCCTGGTGAGCGCGTCCGCGAAGTACGGAGAGACTGTGCTGTTGTACCAAGTGCTTAACGGAAAGTACTCACGCACTACCATCAGGTCGGTCCCTGCGGGGATCTGTCCCACCTCCCTTGTGAGGTCAATGTAGACGCTTTTCCCGGGGGAGCTGACCTTGGAGAAGGTCTTGAAGCCCATCAGCTTGTAGGAGGACGACGACACATTCACCGCGACCTTCTGCGAAGTTGGGTCGGCAACAGTGAAAGTCGTGGACACGGTGGTGCCTGGGGAGACCTGCCCTGCGAACCAATTCTCAGACTGGAGCGGAGTGGAGGGCAGGACCACCTGCTGGCCAACAAGCCCCGTCAGGGATGCCATCGCTCCCGAGACTGTGGACGACAGCTTGTCGAAGGTGCTTGGTGTACCGACGGTGAATGCGCCGTTCAAGAGGGTCGAGCCTCCGAGGGCCAAGGAGACCGCTGCAGACGCGTTGACCTGCCCCGCCCCCTGGACGAAGGGGTCGTTGCCCAGGTCCGTGGCGGTGCCCATGAGAATCTGCTTGACCAGCGAGGGGTTACCGGAGACCCCTTTGGACTGGAGGGCCTGAAACACAAGAGCGGCTACGCCTGCAGTCAGCGGGGTCGCCTGGCTGGTGCCACCGAAGTAGGCCCACTGGGCACTGGTATTCCCGTGGGACGCCATCACGCTGATGGGGGAGAAACCAAAGGCGCCGATGTTGACTACGTCGGGCTTTGTCTCCCCAGTGAGGGCGGGTCCCCGGTCGGACCATCCGATGACATCCCCGCTATATGAGGACTGGCCGCCGTAGTAGGTCAGGCCGGTGGAAGAGAACTGGATCGCGACGTGCCAGCTTGTCGAAGCGCCCACGCTCATTGCGAATGAGCTCGAGGCGGGAGAGGTTATCGTGCCGTAGCCGGGGCCGCCGTTCCCCATGGCCTGGGCGAATAGGGTCCCGGGGTACTTCGTAGAGAAGCTGTGCGGGATTGAAAGGGCGTCCTCCAACAAACTGAGCACGTCGTAGCCGAGACCGGACTGGAACAGGGGCCAGCTGGAGATTCCCCAGCTGTTGCTCACGACGTCCGCCTTGTGTTCTCCGCTGTAGACCCACTGCCCCAGGGAAGAAGAATAATCGAATCCGCTGGTCCACATCCAGCCGTAGAGTACGTCCCCTATCCACAGGGCCTTCACCGGGATGATCTTGGCGTGTGGGGCCATTCCAGGGAGATGGTACAGGGTGGCGTTCCCGTAGATGTCGTAGGGGGTGGACCCCGAGGACGCGACGTCTGCGGCCGTCTGAGATCCGTGTCCTTGGAAGTCGTACATCACTCCATAGTAGTTCCCCCGGGGGTCCATGGGAGCCAGGAGGCTTCCGTTCAGGGCTCCCAGGTCGAAGTCGAACCGGCTCGAGGCCCCGGTCACGGCCCCGAAGACGTCAAGCACGTGCGCCCCGAGAAGGCCTGCGCTGATGTCGGGTGCCCCGCTCCCGCCGATTGACGCCGAGAGTACCTCCGTGCCGTCCCCGATGCGATGAGGGGAGTCGTCATAGAAACTCCAGTCGGCCTTGTCCGCCCCCGGCAGAGTCTGAGCGACCAGCAGCTCTGAAAGGAGCGGGGCCGAGTTGAAATCGATGTAGACAGTGTCGTAGAGGCCCGCAGTCTTCGAATCGACGACCAGAGTCGGGAAGAAATAGTAGCCCTGAGGAACCCACTCAAACGCGATCCCGAAGTGGTAAATGCCGCTCTTCGACGTTATGTAGTGTGAAGAGTCGACGCCGATCTTGTAGTTGGTCAGGTTCCACCCGAGCGGGACGACGGTTTGGGGGAATGTGGCAGCCCCGAGGTAGACGGAGACCCTTGTGCCCTTGCCCCCCTGGAGCATGTTCAGGTAGACTCCCGTGGAGTTGGTGAAGCTTCTGAGCGTCGAGTTGGTCAGGACTATGCCCGCCCCGTCCGGGTCGATGGCTATCGGAGCACCGTTTAGGTCCCGGGCGTAGGAGGTCGCCATGTTCGGGTTCGCGAAGTCAGTTCCGGTGTCGACGATGGCCACCTTTACCCCATCGCCCTGCAGGTGCAACGTCGAGTTGACTAAGTTGACGCCAGTCAAATCTCTGATCCTGAAGGTGTCAGTTTGCAAGAGGCCGCCGCCGGTCGCGTCCACACGGCTGTCGTTGTAGCTGATCGCCACGTCAGGGTAGACCCTTGTCACCTGGGGCAGTGATGCGAGTCCATCGAGTCCGGACCGCGGCACAGAACCGAACGCAACGTAGTTCCCCGGGGAGCCCAGTGAGAAGGTCAGCGTCATGTGAGAGGCGAGCGATTGTGGAGTGCCTGAAGAGAGAACGACCACACGCTCCAAACCCCCATTGGCCGAGAGGAGGGAAGCGTCGATCTTCGACGACAGGAGAGTTTCGGACGTGCTAGGGTTCGAAAGGAGGTAAGCACCAGGGGAGAGGACGAATAGGCCGAGGACGAGAAGAACTGCCAGTTTCAGCCCGAGCCCCAAACGGAGGGAAGTACAGTTTCAGGGTAATAAGGATTGTTTGAAGGAGTGTTGAAATTTGCCCAGGAAAGCTTATCCGTCCTTATGTCGGTCTAAGGGAGAACATGCCGAAGTACGTCGTCATCTCAAACCATCCTCCAAACAGCTGCCCATCAGCCAACAAGGCGCTCCGCGTGATTGGGGACAACCTGGGGAAGAGCCTCCCCCCGATGATGCAGAAGCACAAGGTCAACGCCCAGGTACTCCTGCACCTCGACCCAGGGCACAAGGTCCTGTGGGTCGTGGATGCGCCTAGCGCCGAAGCGGTCAGGGACTTCGCCTACGACTCGGGGCTCAGCACGTGGAACGATTTCGAGTTCTACATGACAAGCTCTTTGGAGGAGGTATCGAAGTGGACCGAACACCTGCCCACGATCTGGTAACGGGTCTGGGCAGCTCGTTATTTTTCTGACGCCGAGCCGAGCCTTTCACCATACTAACTGTCAGAAAGGCTTAAAGACGATGAAAAATCGCTGTTCATTGAAAGAGTTAGAGTATTGGAGGTTAAAGTTCTGGGAGCCGCCCGGCAGGTCGGCCGCTCCGCTTTTCTGGTCACGCACAATGACAGCAAGATCCTGCTAGACTACGGGGCAATGACCACGAAGGTCCCCGGCTTCCCGATGCACGTGCCGCCGAAGGACATCCGGGCCATCGTCCTCAGCCACGCCCACCTCGACCACTCGGGCGCCGCTCCCCTGCACTTCCTCGGCGGGAAGATGAAGCTGCACTCGACCCCGGTGACGGCCGACCTGTCAAACCTGCTCATCAACGATTTCATCAAGATCTCGGGCCAGTACCTCCCCTTCGAGTTCCTTGACCTGATGGCCATGAACTCGAACACTGTGAATCACGGGTACATGGAGCCCTTCCAGGTGGGGGACTTCACCATCACATTCTACGACGCCGGGCACATCCCGGGCTCGGCCATCGTCGCGGTCGAGGCGGGGTCGAAGAGGCTGCTCTACACTGGGGACATCAACGGCGAGGAGACCAACCTGCTCGCCGGGTCGTGGAAGAACCTAGGGGAGGCCGACATGGTTATCACGGAAAGCACCTACGCGACCGCCGACCACCCGCACAGGTCCAAGGCTGAGGCGGAGCTAGTGGAGTTCGCCAACGCAGTGGTCGAAAGGGGAGGGGTTCTGCTCGTGCCAGCGTTCTCGGTCGGGAGGGCCCAGGAGATTGCGATGACTCTGGTGAAGAACGGGTTCAGGCATCCCGTCGCCATGGACGGCATGGCCCTCAAGGTGAACGGAATCCTTCTCCAGCACCAGGAGTTCCTCAAGGACCCGACCGCCCTCAGGCGGATGCTTGAGACGATCGAGGAAGTGACCAGCTGGACTCAAAGAAGGCGGCTGGTGAGGAGGCCAGGCGTCATCGTATCGCCCGCTGGCATGCTGGTAGGGGGGTCATCGATATTCTACAACGAGCACCTTTCGATGGACCCGAAGAACGGGGTGGCCATAGTCAGCTTCCAGGTCCCAGGGACCCCCGGTAGGACCCTCATCGATAAGGGGCTCACGATCTACAGAGGAAAACCGACCCCGGTCAAGGCCGAGGTGAGGCGCTTCGACTTCTCCTCCCACAGCGGCAAGTCGGCGCTCCTCAGCGACCTGAAGGGGGTGGGCGGTTCTCCCAAATTCCTCACTGTACACGGCGAAGAGGCCTCCTGCCTGGCTTTGGCGGACGAGCTCCACGCGACCATGGGCGTCGAGGCTACGGCCGCGATGGCCGGCGAAGAATTCGTGGTTTGAGCGAAAAGCCCCCCGAACACAAGCGAGTAACCCCGCTCAACCTAGCAGTTGCCATCGGAATCGTCGCAGCCATTCAACTAGTTGCCCTGGCAATCACGAACCAGAACCTGCCCGTCTATCAGCCCATAGTCGCGGCGGGTAACTACAGCTACAATCCGCTCGGATCGACGCCGCAGGGCTCTGCCGGGAACGCGATCCTGCTCGTGGCCCTGGCGTTCGGCCTGACGCTGGGTCTGGTCTGGCTGCTGAGGAGGAAGATGGTCGGCTCGTTCAAGGTCCTGGTCTTTGGGTCCGTATCACTGTCGTCCTTCATCCTGACACTGATAACCGCGGACAGCTTCGCGTTCACCTATCTCCCCCGCAGCCTAGAACTGGTCGTCTCGTTTGGCAGCGCGGTGGCTGTCGTCCTCCTCGTAGGGTACACAATCTTCGTGAAGGACAGGCTGTGGCTGTCTACGGTCCTCCTCGCCTTCATCGGGGCCGAGGTCGGGAGCTTCTTCGCGTCGAGCCTCCCCCTGTACACCGCCCTCATCCTGCCGGCCGCGTTCTCGATCTACGACATCTACGCTGTGTTCAAGGGGCCGTTGAAGGCCCTCATCGGGACGGCACCGAACATAGCCCTGGTGGGGATGTCAATCAAGGCGGGGGAGTTCACCCTGGGGCTGGGGGACATCGTATTCTACACCATGCTCCCGTCGCTTGCGCTCTTCTACAGGACGCCTCTTGCATCGGGCCTTACCATAGTTGCCATCGACGCGGGAGTGGTGGCTACGCTCTTCCTGCTTTCGAGGAAGCGGCTGCTCCCTGGGCTGCCTATCCCAATGCTTCTGGGGCTGATCGTCCTCGGCGCATTTCTGCTCTAGACTTCGACCACAGGGACCTTGGTCGACTTCACGAGGGAGTCCGCCTCCTCCGAAGTGGTCTTGAAGGTGTAAAGTGTGTCCTTCGTTCTGAGCTTGACCTTGGCCCCGTCCCCAGCTTTGACGACCCTGACTTCCTGGGCAGATTCTAGGACCTTCTCGAATTCCTCTTTGTTCTTGAGCTCCTTGGGCATCGGCACACGTCCCCGTGAGCCCCTTATGAAGCCTGTTGAAGTCCTAGGGGAATCGGGTGGGTTTGCAGAAATAATGCAAATCCGCCATCAAGCTTAATAACCCGAATTCGTGGACGATATTTCAGCGATACCGAAGAGCGCTAGGATGTGAAAGAACGAGTTTCGGACGAGGGAGCTACAACCGCGGCGGAAGCAGCGGCGGAAGCAGCGGTGGATTCAGGTCCTTTAAGCCAAAGCCGGTTGAAGTAGGAAAGGAGTACGACGTCACCATTTCCGAGATCAGCAGGCGTGGAGACGGCATTGCGAAGGTTGACGGTTTCGTCATCTTCGTGGCCGGAGCCAAGCAGGGCTGGCAGGGCAAGATCAAGGTCACTCAGGTAGCCAACAGGTTCGCCACGGGCGCAGTTGTTGGTGGTTCTGAGGGCATGTCCACGGCAAGCAGCGGCGACGCCCCCACAAGCGACGACGCAGGAATGTAGGTCCCCGGGACCTTCTTCCGTTCTGGCGGCCATCTCAAGAGACGGCCGCTCCGTTTTCTATTCAAATAGCCAGTGGCGGTGTTTCTACCCGGAACCAGGGGGGAACCCAGAAAGAATTTATCATCGATGCTCCCATCAACCGAACCTTGGTTCTTTATGCGAGGGACATCCTAGAGAAGGATTTCATCTCACTGCCTGACGGAACTTCTGTCCTGGAGGCGGCGAAGGCGATGAAGGGGTCAAGGCACGGCTTCGCAGTCATAGGCGCCCCCTCCAACCCAGAGGGGATAGTCACAGAGTGGGATATCGTCTCTAGGGTGGTGGCGGAAGGACGCGACATCAGAAAAGTGACTCTGGGAGAAATCATGTCCACGAATCTGATATCCGTCGACGTAGGAATGGGTATCTCCGAGGTGTCTCAGATCATGACCCAAAAGGGAGTCAGACGATTGATCGTGAAGGAAGGGGACAAGGTGGTAGGGTTCATCACTGCCAAGACGATGCTCGCCCGACTGGAAGAATATGTTGACAAGGTCTCCTCCCAGATAAGCAAACTGCACGCCCCACAGGCCTAGGAGGGTGTTCTCTGCTTGAGCGTGGTGGCGTACATCGATGGTCTTGCAGAGCCTCGGAACCCGGGCACCGGCACCTACGGCTTCGTGATCTATGACGGGGAGAGGAGGCTGGCGGAGGGAAACGGCCTCGCCGGGTACGAAGTCACGAACAACTATGCGGAATACACGGCGCTCGTTGAGGCGTTGAAGAAGCTGAAGGAGCTCCGAGTAGAAGGGGACTTGAACATCAGATCTGATTCTCAGCTCCTGGTGGGCCAGATGTCCAAGGGTTGGGATGTCAAGGGGGGAGGGTACATACAGAAGCTGAAGGAGGCGCGGGACCTCCTGCGGGAGTTCGGGTCGATTTCATTTGAGTGGGTTCCACGCGAAAGGAACCAGGAAGCCGACCTCCTCTCAAGAGTAGCATATGAGAAATTCAAGCGTTAGCCGGGGAATTGGTCAGTAGTCCGACTTGGAAGGACCATTAGGCTTCCGAATCCAAGGTCAGTGTTCTCCGAACCGATAAATACCAATGCCATTTCGGAAGTTTTCGATGCCCTCGTCGCACCTATTCACCAGGGAGGAAGTCGTGGGAAAGACTGTCATTGATTCAACCGGTCAGACGACGGGCAAGGTCAAGGACCTAGCATTCAGCCTCGACGGAAGGGTCGTCCTAGTGGTCGACAAGAAGGACGGAACTGAGATGCAGGTGCCACTAAGCAGGGTCGTCGGCATTTCGGAGTTCGTAGTCACGGGGAGTGAAAGTCCCCTCGAGCCAGCTTCGATGGGCTACAGCTCAACCGCATATGCCGGGGGACAGCCATGCAAGTTCTGCGGCCACGCCCTGTCTCCGAGCAGCGTGTACTGCCCGAGCTGCGGCAAGTCACAGAGATAGTCCAAGAACCCCGAGCGGATTCAAGGGGCCGCGATATCTCCCGCGTCCATGATGAACACCGCTGCGGCGACCACCGAAGTCCAGACCCCTTTGTCTCCCACCGCCGACTGTGTGATGTTAGTGGTCCTGATGATCTTCCCCGAGGCCTTGAAGACCTGCTCCTTCTCGTTCCAGGCCGCGTTGATGTCGAAGGGTATCCCCATGGTGGTCGCGAGCATCGAAGCCGCGAGGTCCTCAGAGTAGTCCCCAGCGACTTCGTCGGTCTCGCCGAAAGAGTGGTGTTCAGAGAGGTAGCCTACTTCATCCGGGTGCGAGGGTAACGCCAAGCCTATGGTCGCCGCGACGAGGCGGTGGTCTTCGTTGGTGGAGTTGCGGGCAAGGACGAGGAAGACTATCTCCCCCGGCTTGAGCATGGACACCCCCTGCTCGCGGGCTATCTTGACGCAGTTCGGAGGGATTATGCTCGAGACAGTCACGAGATTGTACTTGCTTATGCCGGCGTCCCGGAGCGCCGCCTCGAAGGAGGCGAGGTTCTCGCGGTCTCTCCCGACGCCCTTGGTGAGGAAGTAGTACTTCGGGACCAGGTTCACGTCACGAGGGGTCCTAATTGGCACTTCTAAAAGTCCTCTTCTGACACCGGTGGCGGCAGCGCCCGGGGTCCAAGGCGACACGCTGACAGCATCCAAGCTCAATGCCAGCAGCCGAAGGAACCTTGACGCATGTGCGGTTCGATTCTTGGCTCCGATGGTCCCGCCCGGAACCAACCCGTCTAGTGTGCGAATCGGGCAGCATTACAGTTGCCTCCTCACTAGGAACTCAGGTTCGCCCTTTGAAAGAGCGAAACGTACCTCGGGTCCTCCCGTATGCTCGGGTCGAATCGGGCGTACCTGAGTGCGCGGAAAAGTATAGAGCGTTCGGCGAAGGCTAGTTCCAAGTACCTGAACATCTCGTCCTTCTCTCCAAGCCCTGCATGGACCATCGCAATGTCGAACGGCTTTCCGAACTTGTCGTTGGAAAGTGCATTGAGCCTCTCCAGCATCACGGCCGCTTCCTTGCGCTTCCCTAGCATTGCGTAGTAGAAACCAAGTGAGGAAGCATACCCAGAGATGGTAGGGTGCAGCTTCATGGCATCCTCCATGTGCGCGGCTGCTCCTTCGAAGTCTCCGCTTTGTTCCAGGACCAGCGCCAGTGTGGTGTCGAAGAACTGGCGAACCGAATCGACCTCCTTCAGTCTCTGCACCCATTTCTGGGCTTCAGCCCCGTCGCCCATTACGGCATAACCCCATGCCATGTTGACTGCGAGCGTTGGCGAAAGTGGGTCCAGCTCTTGCGCTCGACGCGTCTCTTCGACCGCATCGGTCAATCTCCCCATTTCATGAAGGCAAATTGCGTACCAGTGGTGCGCCAGCGAATAGTTGGGGTTCAGCTCAATTGCACGCCTGTACTCTCCGTCGGCCTCACCGAACCGATAGTCGTCCTGCAGGTAGATCGCGAGCGTGTTGTGCGCATCTGCCAATCCGCCGTCCAGGGATAACGCTTTGTCCAAAGCCTTCTTCCCCTTCTCGTTGGCCTCTCCCTTCGGCATGTGTTCGTAGTTACCGAGCAAAAAGTATGCATCGGCCAATCCGGCGTAGGCCTCAGCATAATCTCCGTCCTCTGCGATGGCTTCCTCGAAGAGCCTCTTGGCTTCCTTCATCCCGTTCTCAGTCCTGTCGCGCAACGCCGTTCGTCCCCTCAGGCAGCGGACGTATGCCGCCGGGCTTCTCGTCGCTTTTTTCTCGACGGTCCTCTTCTCCTCCGGGACTAGCCTGACCATCAAAGCGGCGGAAACGCTCTCCGCTATCTCGCTCTGTATGGAGAAGACGTCGTCAAGTTGCCTGTCGTAGTTGTCCGACCACATGTGGTCTTCGGTCGCAGCGTCGATTAGTTGGGCCGTGACCCGTATCTTGTTCCCCGCCTTCCGAACGCTCCCTTCCAGTATGGAGCCGACTCCGATCTCCTTCCCTATTTCGGAGATTGACTTTTGGCTCCCCTTGTACCGACTGACCGAGGTTCTAGCTATGACCTTGAGTTGGTGATTGTGTGAGATAGTGTTGATTAGCTCCTCCGTCATTCCGTCTGCGAAATAAGCGTCGCTCTGGTCTGGGCTGATGTTAGAGAAGGGGAGAATGGCGATCCTCGTCCGGGGGGCCGATCGCACCTCCGATTCCATGTTCGACGCCAGCCAGGGCAGCTCCAGCTTATAGACGTCTATCGAGAACGAGACGTTCTTGAGCGCAAGCGGCTCAAGCTTCACGAGTTTGTATCGGACCTTGTTCCTTACCTGGTCGTAGACCTGTTCGGAGATGCAGATGCCTCCGGCCTCTGCCAAGGGCTCGATCCTCGAGGCGATATTCACAGCGTCGCCGTAGACGTCGTCGTCCCTATGGATCACATCCCCCACATGTATTCCGACCCTGACGCGCAGCTTTTCACTGGCGCTCTCGTTGAAGTCGTGGAGGATTTTCTGCATCTCCACAGAGCACTCGGTGGCTTCCAGGGCGCTTGCGAACTCGACCAAGAACGAGTCCCCGATTGTCTTTACTTCGCGCCCCGAGTGCTTCGGGAAGATTGGGCGGACCAGCTCCCTGTGCTTCTCGAGGAGTTTCATGGCCAGTTGTTCGTTGGTCTGAGTCAGCGCGGTATAACCGACGATATCTGTGAACATTATCGCCGCGAGTCTGCGCTCGCCTTGAGACATTGCTTTTTCCCGGATTGGTGTCTACGTTAAAGCCATTTTGGGACGAGCACGAAGATGACAGAGACCGCATGGAAGTAGGATCCGGACGTCAGAATAAGTCAAATGAGTAGCGGGAATCTTGCGCATCCGGTCGAATGGAGACCATCCCGAACTAATCATTGGTGGGCCCGCCCGGAATTGGACCGGGGATTCTGGCGTGAGCGCCTTCGAGGCACTCAGTTCGCCGTGTGAGAGCCTGACGGGTAGAGACCTGACGTCCTAACCAGACTAGACCACGGGCCCTAGTTCGGACCAACCCAGGATGAGGATATTTGTGTTCCTACTTCTTCAGGCCGACGGACCTGTTCTTGAGCCTCAGGTCGGAGGACTTGCACTTCCTGCACCTGCTGGCGTCCAATGGGTTCCTAGCCCCGCAGCGGAGGCAGACCTGCAGAAAGAGGCGCCGCTTCTGGGCTATCTGCTTCTTGGCGGCATCTGCGATTGGCATACGAAATTTGACCTGTTGAAGAAAACGCCCTTGACCCGCCGACTATGAAGCTTTCGGTGGCGCAGGGCCCCGTAATCGGCGGAAAGTGGCGTCGTCCTGCGATAATTCATCTGAGCGATTCGGCGACGAGCTTCGGGACTTCCATGGGCGTCATGGCGACCTTAACCCCAGCGCCTGAGAGAGCCCTGATCTTGGAATCCGCTGTACCGTAATCGCCGTAGATTATGGCCCCAGCATGTCCCATCTTCTTCTCCTTGGGGGCGTGCCTGCCAGCTATGTATGCCACAATCGGTTTCCTGTAGCCTGACTTTTCGATGTGCCTCGCGAGCCTCTCTTCGGCATCCCCCCCAATCTCTCCGACGACCACCACGGCCTCGGTCTCCTCCATCGCCTGGGTGAAGTCCATCCAGTCGATGGCGGTGGTGCCGTTGATTGGGTCCCCGCCTATGCCGACTGCTACCGACTGTCCGAAACCGTGGCCGGTGAGCTGGCCCGCGATCTCGTACATGAGCGTCCCGCTCCTGGAGTAAAGGGCGACGCTCCCTGCTGCGTAGGAGGGAGCCGGCATTATCCCGAGTTTCACCCTCTGCGAGGGAACTATGACCCCCGGGCAGTTGGGCCCGATTATCGACGCCCCTTTGCTCTGGGCCAGCTGAACCAGCCTGAGTTCGTCACGAATCGGGACGTGCTCGGTGATGATGACCAGCAGTTTGATCCCTGCCTCGAGCGCCTCCTGGCCTGCGGCGAAGGTGAATTCTGCGGGAACGAAACAGATTGAAGACTTCGCTCCCGTCTTCTGCACCGCCTCTGCGACCGAGCCGAACACCGGGACCCCCTCGACCTGCTGACCGCCCTTTCCAGGGGCCGCGCCCCCTGCGATGTTGGTTCCGTACTCGAGCATGAGCTTCGTGTGGAGGCGCCCATACCGCCCGGTGATGTTCTGGACCAGAACAGGTTCACCCTGCCTAGGGAGCATCATCAGGGGCTCACCGCCGCGTTCACGGCCGAAAGTGCGTCTTGGTAGAGCTTGACCGGGGACCCTGCGAGCAACTTCCGCGCCTCCTCCTCCTCGGCTCCGCTGACGCGCGCGAACAAAGGCTTCACCGGCCCCTCCGAAAGCACCACCCTAATCCCCTCCGCGACGTCCGTGGTCCTTGTTATCCCTCCGTAGATGTTGACGAGTATCCTTTCGACTCCTGGGAGACGGTTGACCAGTCTCAATGCAGCTTCGATCCTCTCCTGCTGCGCCCCTCCTCCGAGGTCGAGGAAGCAAGCGGGCCTGCCCCCTGCGTCCCCCACCAGGTCGAGGGTCGAGAGCACCAGGCCGGCCCCGTTCCCGACCACGGCGATGTTCCCTCCGAGCCTCACGAAGGCGAACCCCTGCCTCGAGGCCTCCCCCTCGAACTCGTCCTCCGGGTGGAGCTTGGCGAACTCAGGGTGCCTGAAAAGTGCGTTGTCGTCGACTATGACCTTGGCGTCGAGAGCAATGAGCGAACCCACACTGACCGCGAGGGGGTTTATTTCAGCGAGCTCGCACTCCTTTTCGCGCGCAAGCTTCTCAAGGGCGAGCAGTATCGAAGAATACTGAACGGACAGGCCCGCGTCCAGGCCGAGCTGCTTCTCCACTTCCTCCGCGAACTTCCCGTCGATCCCGTTGAGGGGAATCTTCTTGACAACCTTCCCGGCAAGCGATTCGACGTTGATGCCTCCGGCGGAGGCAGCGATTGCAACGAAGGACCTCTCCCCCCTGTCGAGGGTCACGGAGAGGTACATTTCCAAGTCATGGGGACTTGCCTCCTCCACGAGCAGTACTGCGGGCTTCTCCCCGCCGATTGGCAGGTCGAAGATCCGGGCAGCCTCGCTTTCAGCCTTCGCAGAGTCGTCTACCACGACGACGCCCCCGGCCTTTCCCCTCCCCCCTGCCAGGACCTGCGATTTCAGGACCACTGGATGGTTGAGCGCCTTGAACGCCGTTGCGACCTCCTTGACGTCGTGGGCCAGGACCGACCTTGGGATAGGGATTCCGTACTTATTGAAAAGTTCCTTGGCCTGGTACTCGAAAAGTCGCACAACTCGGCCGGCCTCCGACTCTGAATAAGGGTTACGCATTCCCACTCCGCCAACGACTCTGATTCTCGTAAAACGACTTTGTGGGAAAATGGACAATCAGTCCGTCATACTAATATAATCAAAGGCGGTCGCGCCCCCCATGGACACACAACCAGAGCAAGAGAACCGACCACCTCGAGAGCCAAACACGGTCTTCGTAGGGAAGAAACCAGTCATGAACTACGTGCTGGCCTGCCTAACTCAGATCCAAAACGGCTCGGACCTCGTCACTGTGAAGGCCAGGGGGAACGCCATTTCCCGGGCAGTCGACGTGGCTCAGATCCTCACAAAGAGATTCTCCACTGACATCAAGGTGAAGAGCGTCGCCATCAACACCGAGCAGGTGAAGAGCACGGTGACGGGCGGAATGAGCAACGTCTCGTCAATAGAAATCCAACTCCAGAAGTAGGGCAGAACGCCTCTTTTCCGCTTTGACTCTGGGTCTCCCAGCGTGAGCAGTACCGGAGGAATCCTGCGATAATCTTATCCGTGGGCTGAATTCGGGAATTTCTGAACTTGCCTCTGAAGCTCCCGATATGCAACTTCGACGCAAAGACGGGGATTCTCTGCGCGAACTGCGAAGCGCGGCTCGGTCGCGGGGAGATAGGCAAGGCCGACGTCGAGGCTTCCAAGGTGGTCATCAGGCTCGCCGACGCGCACCCCGAACTGAACAAGGTGACACTTAGACGGGCTTCCGAGGCAGGCGGTTCCTACGTCCTGGAGTTCGAGCAGCAGGACGTCCAGGCCATGAGGTCCAACCCCAGGGTCCAGGCCGACCTCGAGGAGGCCCTGAAGGGAAAGGTGTGGCTGGTCGGAGCCGGGGGGTCCGACAGGAAGTTCCTCGAGGACGTCTTCTTTCCGGCCAAGGTCCTGACCGTCAACACTGTCTGGCTTCCGGACGGCGGGAAGAGGACCAAGGTCATAGTCCCAGAGCGGCGGAGCGAGAGGCGTATCGGAGACTTCGACAAGCTTCGGAACGCGGTGAAGCAGGCCAGGGGCATCGAGCTCCTCGTCGAGACAGAACGCGAGGCGTCGTACAAGGCCTACTAGGGCTGCAGCGTATCCGGGTCCCGGGGGAAGAGGGCCGCTTCCTTGATGTTCTGGATTCCGAGGAGGTAGGCGACGAACCTTTCGATGCCGAAGGAGTAGCCCCCGTGGGGCGGGACCCCGTACCTGAACGGCTCTGTGAACCACTTCAGGTTCGCAGGGTCGAAGCCCTTCTCCCTGATCTGGGCGACGATCCTGTCGTGCCTGTGCTCCCTCTGGCCACCCGAAGACAGCTCCAGTCCCCTGTAGACGAGGTCGACCGACCTTGCGAACTCGGGTTCGTCGTCCACCCTCATGACGTAGAAGGGCTTCGCAGCCGACGGGAACCTGTTAAGGAAGAAGAAGTCCGAACCTGTCTCTTTCTTGATCTGCTCCGCCAGGGCCCTCTGGGAGGCCTCGTCGATGTCCTGGTTCCGCGGAAGCTTCTTCCCCAGCTTCGCCAGAGCTTCGTAGGCCGCAGGGAAGGCTACCTCGGGGAAGGGGGTCTTCGGCACGGTCATTTCCACCTTCAGGGTAGAGAACTCGCCGGTGCAGTCCTCGAGGGCCTCCCGGATGCCCTGGGCCACCATCCGCTCCTGGACCCGCATCGTGTCCCGCTCGTCTTCGATGAAGGCCATCTCCGGGGCGATCGTCCTGTGTTCGCTCAGGTGGCGCGGCGTGTGGGAGAGTTCGGCCCGCCAGTTCGTTCCCAGGTCGTAGACCCGGTCGAAGCCCCCCGCGATGGTCAGCTGCCTGTGGAGCTGGGGGTCCTGCCTGAGGAAGGCCGGCTTCCCGTAGTAATCGACCCTGAAGACCTCCGACCCGCCTTCGGATACACCACCGAGTATGCTGGGGGTGAACGCACGGATGAAACCCTCGGCTCTGAGGTACTCCTCGAACCCCTGGACGATGGCGTTTTCGATCTTGAAAATGGCTGAAGACTCGGGGCGTCGAAGCTCGAGGGAGCGCCATTGCAGCCGGGTGTCCAGGGCGGCGGGTGTCACCCCTCGCGGGTCGAGGGGCAGGGGGGAAGCCGCCTTGCTCACTAGCTTCACGGAAGTAGGGATTATCTCGAACCCGAGCCGGGCGGCCTTGCTCTCCTTGACCCGGCCGGTGCAGGTGATGACGTCCTCCTGGTGGAGACCTGCGATGGCCTCGAGGACCTCCGGACCGACTTCCTTCTTGGGGGCCGCCACCTGGACTATGCCCTTGGAATTCCTGAGAAGCACGAAGCTGATCCCGCCGAGGACCCGAACGTCATGTACCCAACCTGCCAGGAGGACATCCTTGCCGACCCTGTCCTTGACCTGGTCTGGTGAGAGGAGCTCGTGCAATGGCAGCGGGTCGACCTGGCGATGATATTAGGTTAGAGGGCCTTGAAGTTCTCGGACCACTGGGTGTAGGCGGACACCATCTGGGGGGACACCGAGGGCCTGCGCGACCGCATGACTTCCTTGAAGTCCGACACGGTGATCGGCCTGGTCGTGGTCTCCTTGTCCAGGGCCTTGCCGCTCTGGAAAAGCTCCCTAACGACTCTGAGCTGGACTCCCTGGCAGATGTCTTTGATGTCGCTTCCCGAGTAACCCTCGCTGAGTTTCATCAGGGTCTCGAGGACCACGTCCTCGGAGAGAGTGAGGGGCGCGGTGTAGTTCCTGAACTGTGAGGTCCGGGCTTCGGCGTCCGGGAGCGGAACGAATATCCTCTTGGCGAACCTGCGCAGGAATGGCGGGTCGAGGGTCCAGGGCTTGTTGGTCGCCCCGATCACGTACAGGTGGAGGTTCTTTCCCTTGTCGTTGATGCCGTCTGTCTCCCTCAGGAATTGGTCCCTGACCCTGACCTCCCCGCCGACCTCCTGGCCCCGGGTCCCCAGCAGGGAGTCGATCTCGTCGACGAAGATGATGACCGGCTTGTTGTCCGAGAGCATCTTCCGGGCGTTGTTGAAGAGCTTCGCCACGTTCTTCTCCCCTTCGCCGAGCCACTTGCTCATGATCGATGCTGCATCGACCGAGATGAAGTACCCGTCAATTTCCGCAGCGGTGGCTGCGGCGATCATGGTCTTCCCGCATCCGGGAGGTCCGTAGAGGAGGATTCCCCGGGGCCACCCGAGCTTGAACAGGTCCGGCCTGAGGAAGGGGAAGACGATCGATTCGCGTATGGCTGCCTTGCAGTCTTCAAGCCCCACCACGTCGTCCCACTTGACGTCAGGCTTCTCTGTGATCACGAGTTCGCTGAAGGTGGCTTTGAGCTGCTGGACCACCTGTGGCCCCTTGCCGTTGGTCAGGGCCGCGTCCCCTCCCCCCTTGCTCCTGTCGGGGAGGTCGAAGGTCGCCCCCTGCTCCTGAGGGAGCAGGCCGTGGGCCGCCTGTATCGCCCTGACCCGCTCCTGATATGCCATCGCGCGTTCGGTGTACTGCTTGTTCAGCCGGTAGTCGGGGTAAAGATGGACCAGTTTGACGAGGGTCGAGATTGCCTTCTGATACATCTGGATCGCCATCCCGTGGGCCCCCTGGGAGTCGAGCCTGATCGCCTCGGAGGCGTATTTCTTTGCGTCGTCTTCCAGTTCCTTGGCCGCGACCACGCTCATTTCTCTGGGCCTCCTGTCTGGTTGACCTTGACTTTGCCTTCAGAGAGGAGCTTGAGCATCGCCTGCTCCACGTCGTCGGAGGGCATCTTTAGCACCGTCGAGGCGTCGGTGATGTCCACGTTGCCGTTGTGGATCGCGGCGTACTGCAGGACCTGCTCCTCGACCTCCTGGCCGTCAGGAGTTCGGTAGAGAGTCCCGAGAAGCGCCGCCTCCTCGTCCTGCTCCTCGCCGGTGGCCAACAGGGGGACCTTCCTTTCGAGTTCCTCAGCCTGCCTCTGAATCTGCCGCGGGGAAACGACCAGCGTGCGCTTCATCTCCTCGGCCCTCTCTTCTGCGAGCTTTCTTGCCTGTTCGATAAGCTCTTCGCCGCTCTCGGTCTGTATGTTCAGGGAAATCGAGGGAGAGACGTTGCCCATCTCCGCCATGGTCTCGGTGAGGGCAGTGTTAATCTCGTCCGATGCCTGGTCGAGGGACGGGACGAGGCCCTGGACTGTCTTGTTCACCCTTCGGAGGACCTTGAATGCCATGCTCATGTGCGACATCACATCGCCCACGTCTACGATGCTCTCCAGCCTCAGGACGACCTGGGTGAGGGCGAGCTCGCTGGCGTAGACGACCTTGCCCACTTTCCGAAGCTCTGCCCACTCGTTGGCGTACACTGAGGCTTTAGACTTGTCTTTGGCCATCATTGCCTTGATTGTAGTCTCGAAGAGCGATTTCCGCCTCTGCTCAAGCTTCACTCTCAGGTTCTCCAGCTCCCTGCGATGAAGTTCTATCTCCTTGATGGTGGAGGCGATCTTTGGTTTGACGCTATCTTCCCTTTTCAGCCCAAAAAACTTCAGAGGAACGCGAGCGGACAAATACAAGGCTCCAAACTCGCATCTCCATAATCACAGGCTAAGTCAACAACATCAATACCAACAAGTGAATCTTTGTTCTTTGTCGACGAATTTGCTCGAAAGGATTCCAAATCGAGCCCGAATACTGAATCTCCGAGCAGGGCGTCAGGTTTTCTTTTCACAAAACAAAAGAAAAAGAGTGCGGGAACTTTTGGTTCCCGTCTCTAATATGCGCTGGTCTCAGTCCCGGCTTCGGCAGAGGGCAGCGTCGAGGGTATTTCGGGGAACTTGTCCTTCATGCGCTGCTCCGCGACCGCGGATGCCTCGGATAGGATCTTCTCCGCGTCCTCGTTTGCAGCTTCGAAGTTCAGTGAGTACCCACCGACCGTCCCTGCGTCCACCAGGATGCTACTCAGCAAACCAGAGATTTCTCCAATCTCGCTTTCCGCCTCAGGCAGCACGCCCACCAAGCCTTGCTTGACGTTGCGTATGACTGCCATCGCCGGAGTCAAGGTGACTACTATGTCACCGAGTTCTGTGATTGTGTTGAGTCTGAGCACTATCTGCTCCAGAGCGAGCTTTGCCTGTGTGACCATCTTGTTCATCTTTCTGATCTCGGCAAGCTCGTTCGCGAAGACAGACGCGTGCTGTGTGTCGTGTTTCTGTAGAGAGGCTACGACCTTACCGAAGATCGAGTTGTCTCTCTCTCTGAGTTTGTTGGTTGTTGAGTCGAGTTTGGCGACTTGGACTTGGATTTGTCGGACTGCTAGATCGAGCCTCGGCTTCAGAGGACCTGGATTCCTTACGGAGTCCTTGACCTTTGTTCCGAAACTCTGGTTGTTCTGCTTTTCCCACTTTCCTGCGAACGTACTCATCGGTAGCTTCGAATATCATGCGAGCCGAAATTCTCTAAGTGGTGGAAAGTTAAAATTACTTCACCACCGCATTAAGAATTGTTCCTTGCGTTGACAAACCAATCCGATGCTCGAGAACCGGGGGGTCAGGGTCCGCCTATTCGACGGGAAGTAGCCGCCTTGGATGAAGTGGCGGTGGTCTCCGACGTCCATTCGAACCTAGAGGCACTGGAGGAAGTACTATCCGAAGCGGGGGACCTCCCTCTCTACTGCCTCGGGGACATCGTCGGCTACGGGGCGAACCCCAACGAGGTTGTGGAGCTGCTGAGGAGGAAGACGGCGGTTTCGGTCATGGGGAACCACGACTACGCAGCCGTGACCGCCGACACCGGGATGTTCAATGCGAGGGCAGCCATGGCGGCCAACTGGACCACCAGGGAGCTCACGGGGCGCAGCCTGGGATACCTCCGGACTCTTCCACGGCAGGTGACCCTCGAAGTCGGAGGGGTCCGCGCAGTGTTGACCCACGGGAGCCCCGACGATGCGCTGTGGGAGTACGTCCACCCGGTCACCCACTCGCAGCTCTTCGGCTACTACCTGTCGAAGCTCGAGGCAGGGCTCCTCGGCCTGGGGCACACCCACATCCCCTTCGTCTGGAAGGGGAAGGAGGGGACGGTCTTCAACCCGGGGTCGGTGGGGCAGCCGAGGGACGGGGACAGGAGGGCGTCGTTCGCGGTCGTTCGGACGGAAGGAGAGTCGGTGTCGGTGCAGGTCCGCCGGGTCGAGTACGACTACGAAAGGGCAGCTGCGAAAATCAGGGAGAAAGGCCTCCCCGAGCAAAACGCTTCTCGGCTTTCGAAAGGAACCTGATAGGATTAAAATACCGAAGGGGGAGCAAGGGGAGCGTTGAGTGGTTACAAAATTAGCGCCCCGTTCTAAGGAAAAGGACTCACTCAGCTCCGAATACGACTGGAAGAAGATCGAATCCAGAGTCCGCAAGTTCTACGCCGACCCGGACGTCACCAAGAAGATCGCCCGAAGCCTGTCTGGCACGAAACCCGTGGGGTACGTCGACGGGCCCCCGACCCTCAACAACCAGCCTCACGTCGGTCACATACGCGGGAGGATGATGAAGGACCTGTGGTACAGGCACAGGACCCTCCAGGGAGCGAACATAGTATTCAGAGGAGGGTGGGACACCCAGGGCCTCCCGGTGGAGCTCCAGGCCGAGAAGGAGATGGGGCTCTCCGGAAACAAGTGGGAGGACCTCAAAGCGGTCGGGGTCGAGAGGCTGGTCGAAGGGTGCAAGAGTCTCGTTGAGAAGTACAAGAAGGATTGGGTCGAGGCGGACGAGCTCCTCGGGGTCATGATAGACCACGAGAGGGCCTACGTGACCTACCTGGACTCGTACATCGAGAGGGAATGGAAGTACCTCCAGACAGCCTGGAAGGCGGGAATCCTGGGAGAAGGGTTCAAGGTCGTGCCCTACTGCCCCAGCTGCCAGACTGCATTGAGCGCGGGGGAGGTGGCGCTCGGAGGCTACGAAAAGCTGGACGACCCGAGCCTCTACTACAAGGTGAGGATGCCCGACGGGGCGTACCTCGCCCTCTGGACGACCATGCCCTTCACAGTGGTGACCGACGAGCTGGTCGGGGTGAAGCCAGAGTCCGATTACGAGTATGTCCGGGTCGGTGGCGAGACCTGGGTGGTCTGTTCGGAGAGGAAGGAGGCCCTTTCGAAGGAGCTCGACGTCGAGTTCGGGGAGACGGTCAAGAAGGTCAAGGGCAGCGATTTGGAGGGGTTCGAGTACGCCCATCCCCTCTCGGACATGATACCGGGTTTCTCGAAGCCCGAGTACAGCGGGAAGATCCACCGGGTCGTGGCAGAAGAATACGTGGACACGACCACGGGCACGGGCGTCGTCCACATCTCGCCGGCGAACGGCGAGGAGGACTTCGGCGTAGCGACGAGGCGAGGGGTACCCGTCTTCGCTCCGTTCGACGACCGGGTGAACTTCACCGAGGAGGCTGGAAGGTTCGCAGGTATGTTCGCCAGGGATGCGGACGAGAAAGTGATCGAGGCCCTCGGGGAGAAGGGGGCGCTGCTCAAGGCAGGTCGCCTGGTCCACGACTACCCCGTCTGCTGGCGCTCGGGGCACAGGCTCATCTGGCTGGCCCGCCGCGAATACTTCTACTGGGTAGACCGGCTCCGGGATAGGCTGCTGAAGGCTGCGGAGAAGGTCGAATACTTCTTCGAGTCCCCGCGCAACAGGTTCCTCTCCTCGATAGGTGAATCGCCTGCCTGGTGCATCACCAGGGAGAGGATCTGGGGGACCCCGCTTCCTATCTGGGTCTGCCAGGAGTGCGGCAAGAAGGTGGGGGCATTTTCGAGAAAGAAGATAGTCGAGCTCGCTCTGGAACTTCCCGACGGAAAGGACTTCGAGCTCCACAGGCCCTGGGTGGACAGGGTGGTCCTGAGGTGTCCCGAATGCGGGGGAAGGGCGATGCGGGAGCCCTTCGTGCTTGATACCTGGCACAACAGCGGTTCCTCACCTTATGCTTCCTACAGCGACGAGGAATACCGGAGGCTTGTCCCTGTCGAGTTCCTCACCGAGGGGATCGACCAGACCAGGGGCTGGGCCTACACCCTCCTCGTCCTGAACGTCATACTTTCGGGGAAGCCGGTCGCGCCCTACAGGTCGTTCCTCTTCCAGGGCCACGTGCTGGACAAGGAGGGAACCAAGATGAGCAAGAGCCTGGGCAACGTCATCCAGGGGTTGGAACTCCTCCGGAACAACTCGGCTGACGTCTCGAGATTCTATATCACCTGGAAGAGCTCTCCTGAGGATTCGGTCAGCCTGGACCTCAGCGAAATGACTGGGAGGCCCTACCAGGTGCTCAACACCCTCTACCACCTCCACGTCTACCTGTCACAGAACGGCGCTGTCGACGGATACGACAGCCAGAAACACACTGTGGGGTGGGCATCTGCCCGTGGCCACCTCACCCTGGTCGACCGATGGCTCCTCTCGAAGCTCTCGTCGGCGCGGAAGCGAGTCCAAGATGCCTACGATTCGGGAAGGTACAACGAGGCTGCCAAGGTGCTGGAGGGGCTGGTCATCATCCACGTAAGCCAGACCTACGTACGACTGGTCAGGAGCGAGCTATGGAACGACGCACCGAAGGAAAGGGGGAGGCGGCTTGCGATCTACGCCGTCCTCGGGTACGCCCTCAGGTCGCTGGACGAGATGATGCATCCCATAACCCCATTCTGCACGGAGTTCCTGCATCAGGAGCTCTTCGCAGCGAAGGGATGGACTTCGCCCCTCCTTGCCGGGGGGACTTCGAAGGCGGTCGGGGTCAGGGCCGGGGCGGCAGCGGAGGGGACGGTGGAATTCGCCCTTACGATCGAGGAGGCCTGCAACTCCGCCCGGACCAAGGCACGTTTGAAGAGGAGGTGGCCCCTGAAGGACTTGGAGGTGCTGGTGCCGGCTCGCTCGGCGAAGGTCGCCAGGAGCTCCAGGAGGACAGCCGCGTCCCTCTGCAACGTCAAGGCTGTGACCCTCATGACTTCCGCATCGAAGTTCCCGGCCTCGTTCGTCCTGAAGCCTAACCCCTCGAAGTTCGGGGCCCTCTTCAAGGAAAGGACGAGAGAGGTGCTCTCCGCGGCCAAGGCCCTCGAGGGAGACCGTGCGGTCGGCGCCTACTTCTCCGCTAGGCCCGTCAGGGTCACCACGGGCACGGGGGTGTTTGAGGTGCCCGTGTCGGCCTACATCCTGGATGTCTCCCCACGCGAGGGGTACGAGGTCGGCGAGAAAGAGGGGGTGTTCGTGGCTGCCAGCAAAGTCAGGGACAGAGCCATGATGGCCGAAGGGCTCGTAAGGGACGTCGCGAGGAGGCTTCAGGCGCTCAGGAAGGCCAGGGGCTTCAAGCCCACCGCCATGCTTGGGAGAGCTGCGGTCGCTGGGTTGGAGGACGAAGACCTGGAGCTGCTTGCCTCCATTAAGAAGGAGATCGCATTCCTCGTCCGGGTGAAGGAAGTCTCCCTGGGCAAGGAAAAGACTGCGGAGCAGAGGTGGTTTGAGGACGACCTGGACGGAAGGCCCATTTTCCTGGACGTCGGCTAGAGGAACTTCCTCGCCAGCTCCCCCACCCAGGCCAGCCTCTTGGGCAGGAGGGCCTCTATGAAGTCGATGTCGGACTCGTTGAAGCCGCCAAGGTTCTTCATCATCACAAGGTAGAGGACGAGCCCGAAGGCGAAGACACCCAGAGAGGCGGCGACCGTTCCCGCCCGGCTCAGGGGGAGGAGGACGCTGACCCCGGTCATCACGCCGTAGACGAAGACTGCCATGGCGGCCGAGGCTGCAAGGGAGTTGACGTAGGCCCTGACGTCGAGGACGAACCTGCCGCTCCGGTGGACGAAGTACGCCTGTGCGCCAAGCATGACGAAGAGCATCGACGCCCTCCCCAGGGCAATCCCGAGAAGGCCGAGATACGGCACAGTCCCCAGGGCGACCACCAGAAGTGCCGCCAGCCCCAGGACGCTGCTCACCGTGTACTGGAGGGCCCGCCCGTAGGCGAGGAGGCTCGAAGTGTACACCGACCCCATGGCCGTCAGGGCGACAGCGACCGCTACGAGGGCCAGGAGGGGGGAGGCGGAGACGTAGTAATCCCCGAAGATCCTGAGCAGGGCGGGTGATATGGCAGCCAGCCCGAACCCTATCGGCAGAGAAATGTGGCTGACGTATCGAGTGTAGTTGTTCATGGTCTCGCGGACCTTGACGCTGTCCGTTCCGAAGGAGCTCAGGGCCGGCACGAGGACGTTGGTAGCTGCGGCGGGGGCGAAGGCCGCCAGGGCCGCCCCTACCGTGGCCACGTTGTAGAGCGCCAGGTTGGCGAAGCCCTGCTGGAAGAAGGCCAGCAGCTTGTCCGTCTGGGTGACCCCGAGTCCGACCAGGGCGGCGACGAAGACGGATGCCATGTACCCGAAGACCGGCCTCAGGGACCCCACCGTCGCCTTCGTGGATACCACCTGCCTGGACGCTTCGAGGTTCGCGTAGACAGCCACCACCCCGTCCCCCAGGGCGAAGCCGAAGAAGACCCCGGGGAGCCCGAAGTTGCCGAGGAGGAACAGGGCCGCGAGGAAGTACCTCAGCAAGCCGGAGGAGATCATGACCTTCCCAGCGAGCGTGGGCCGGTGCGCTCCGAGAAGCGAGTAGCCCCCAAGCTGTACGAAGGAGAAGGCCACCGCATCCGCCCCCGCCCACAGCACGGAAGCGCCTCCCTGCAGCGCGGTCGCGGTCAGGATCAGGAGAGAAACGAGGCCGCAGACAGAAGCGGAGATCGCGAGGATGCGCCTCGGGGACGCCTCCCCTGGCTCCTCTGTCCCGGCAAGAAAACGCGTCACGGCGGGAGGGGTGGCAGAGGCACCTGCCCCGGTCATCGGGAGCGCCAGGACTGCGAGGGTGGCGGCGGAGACAACGAAGACGTTCAGGAGGGAGAACTGCCCCACCAGGGCAGCGGCCGAGAAGTTCGTCAGGAGCACGAGGAAGAGTGTGTTGAGAAGGAAGGTGAGGATGTTGGCGAGGTAGAGGGCGGCCACTCCCCTGGCTACCTTTGCTGCGCTATCCATTGAGGAAGCGTCCATGCCAAGAAGGTCGGGCTATAAAGTCGGTGCAGCAGCTCTACGGGTAGTCTGACAGGGAGGACTGGTAGGCGGAGAGGGTGCGGGCGGAGAATCCCATCTTTCGGAGGTCTGAGGCGAACTCGGCAGCGAACCCGTGGGTGGTATAGACCAGCTCCGGGGAGACCGCCTCGACCAATCTGATGAGCTCAGGATAGTCGCAGTGGTCGCTCAGGGGGAAGGCGTAGTCCGCCCCCATGGAGAAGCTGTAGCCTCCCCCGACAGCCCAGCCGCTGAAGGCGATGAGAACGGCCCCGTGGCGCTTCTTCAGGTGCGACATCAGCCTGCTCCTCCCGCTGGACATGGGCGATACCATCAGCCAGGGTCCGTCGGGGAGGGAGTCGGAGTCCTTCAGGGGGTCGAAGACCGACCCCTCCTTCAGTGGGACCCCGTAGTCGACGTGCACCTTGTTCATCGCAGCCACCTTCTCGTGGAAGAAGAGCGGCTCCCAGCTGGAGAAGTAGTAGGAGAGGAGCTGGGCCTTGCCTAGGGGATAGCCCATCAGGACCACCGGCTTTCCTCTGTCGTATGCCCCTCCGATAACGCTGTTGACCTCCTTGACGAGCTTCGCGGTCTGAGGGAAGTGGTACTCGGGGCTCCCGTAGGTTGTCTCCATGATGAGGATGCGCGCCCGCCTCGTCTTGCACTTGCCGAGGAAGGCCCTTTCTCTTCCCGAAGCGTCGCCAGTGTAGTAGACTTCGTCGGCTATGCGGATGGCCCTGGAGCCCAGGATGTGCCCAGAGTCCAGGAGCTCCACCCCTTCGACCTCTTCGACAGTCTGGCCCAGGTCGTACCCTCTCGCCTTGGCGAGGTCCCTGGTTGCGTCTGATGCGATTACACGCTCGGTCCTCGAAGGGTTGTGCATGTGGTCGAGGTGGGCGTGCGAGACGAAGGCGTAGTCTGCCCTGACGGCGCCCCGGGGGTCGAGGATGAACCTAGTCCCGTCGGCGTCGACCTGAATGCCGCCGTTGGAAGAGACCTTTGCGCCTCCCAAGTCTTGTCAGCAGATTGCGGGCTGGATTTTTAAGCTGTCGAGACCCTGAACGCTTTCCAATCGCCTGGCTGCACGGCGACGTCGAAGGTCATCGTCGGGAACACCCGAAGGCTCGCGACCTTGACCCAGGAGCTCTTAGTCCGGTCATATTCCTCCAGGGGAGTGCTGAGCCGCTTCGCGAGCTCAGGCGCCCGCGGGGTGAATCTCAGCGCACCTCGGACGGGCAGGGCCGAGGAGCTGCCGACGCAGATTACCTGGCCTGGCCCAAAGAGGGAGACGGCGTGGAGGCCCCTCGCGGGGGGGTCGAGCTGTTCCGCGTTCGAGTATCCAGCCCCTTTTTCCACGGAGACCCGGCTCCCCCCGGCGAACGCGTGGACCTTCCCTCCTCCCCTTCCCGCGAAGACCGTCGTCTTCCCCTCGGTCCAGATCTCTGCGGCGAGGGCCCACTTGAGACTCGACGTCAGCGCGGGGGAGAAGGTCGTCTGGCCGTCTTCGAGCTTCATGCCCAGCTCTCCTTCCGCGAGGCATTCGATGAACCGGGAGGCGGCGACGACGTCGCTGTCCTTGCCGTGGGCCTCCTTCGCCTCGACGTTCACCCAGGTGGGGAAGTCCCCTGGAGAGGAGCCGAGCTTGACCGAATCCTCCATGACGAGCTTGGCGACCCGTTCTATGGCGAGGCTTCCAATCCCCGCCAACCCCACTCTGTAGCAGAGCAGGGCGTGGGCAAGGGCAGCCCTGGTCCAGAACCCTCCGAGCTGTCCCTGGCCGTAGCTAGGGTTGAAGTAGAGTTTGTTTGACTGCGGGACCGTCCTCGGGCCGTAGGGGGTCTCGAAGTCCCTCTCGAGGAGCCTGTGGGCTGCCGCCTGCTCCGCCGACTCCATGAACGGGTGTCGTGCCGCGGCGACGGCCATGTCGATGGTCTCGTCGATCCTCAGTCGCCCAGAGGAGTCGAGGCTGTGGCACAGGAATCCCCTCTCGTCTAGGAGATGCTTCCTCACCCGGTCGACGATCATGTCAGAGCGCTCCCGGAAGCTCCCTGAGTCCCCTGACTTCGACAGCATCCTGGCCACCTTGGCGGCGCTGGAAAGGCCTGCCGCGGTGGCGAGGGAAACCTCTGGGATCTCCCCTGTGGGATATCCCCTCCCGGTGAGTCGACGCCAGCCCTGGGGGAGCGCTGGGTCGGTCAGCACGGTAGCTTCCTTGGAGGCCCCGAGCAGGTAGGACGAGACTTTTCTCAGCTGCGGGTAGAGCGAACGGGCCAGCTTCTTGTCCCCTGACCGGAGCAAGAACGCCGATTCCCCTTCCAGGAAGAGTGCCGATTCCAGCACGCCGGGGGTGGTCTGATTGAGGGAGTGAGGTACGGAGCCGTCCCGTCGCAGCTTCGACTTCGCTGACTGGAGAATCGACTTCGTCCCCTCTGGGTCGACTAGGGCGGCGGCCTTCAGCGCTTCGTACCTGTCGAGGTGGTCGGAGACGAAACCGAGTCCGTCGAGGGCGGAAATGGCCCATCCAGCTGCGTCTGTCACGGCCTGGCTGGAGCAGGCGAAGCCAGGAACCCTGGGTGCCGGCGTCTTCAGACCCGACTGGAGCCGACCGAAGGCAGCCAGGGCCTCCTCGAGTCTCGACTTGTTGTAAAGCGCTGCGAACATGACTTCCTTGGCCTCTGAAGGGGAGAGCTCCAGCTCGTGCAACGACATTATGACCACCTGGCCTGACATCCCGGCGGTGGAATCTGGGAGCTCGCCTGACTGGAGCAGGTCGAGGGCTCTGGTCTTGTCGGCGGTCATGAAGAACTTCCTGGGCTCAGGCACCGAGCCGATGACCCTCGCCGAGGGAGGGTCTGATATCTCGTCCATGGCGATGTGGCTCCCCCGATTGAAGGCGTTTATGCCCAGGGAGCCCCGGGTGTCCGCCTCGACTCCGAGCTGGGCTGCGGTCGGGTCGAGCATCGAAATCAGGCGTATGGTGGCCGGGGCGGTCCCTGAATTCTTCATGCTGACCCGCCTCAGGTAGCCGGCGGAAGTGCCCTGGTAGAAGTCGATGGACTGCGAGACCTCTATGGAATCGAAGACCTTCCCACTGAACTGAACGGACCTGGGAGCGGGCCTGAGCGACCAGTCGGTCCTTCCCGACGGTATCACTATCCCAGACTTGACTTTGTAGATCCATAGGTGGTCCCAGCCGAACAGGGACCTTCCCTCCTCAAGGGAATCGAAGGACCGGACCGAGCTGTCCGGTTCGACAGCTATCCTGAGGCCGTTCGACTTCAGCGAGATGGCCTTCCTGATCGCGGACGACCTTATGCCCTGACCTCTGCCTTGGACCGCCTCTTCGGTGACTCCCAAGCCATCCTGAGGTGTCCTTCATCGCATAATATCGGGAGGATTCACTGAACTTGAGCTACTACGTTCGGAGTGTTAACCACTTTTCGCCCGCTTCCACCGCGTCCCCGAGGGCGTGTCCTCCAGGAGGATCCCATTTGCCAGCAGGGCCTCCCTCAGCCTGTCCGCCTCTGCGAAGTCCTTCCGCTTCTTTGCTTCGTTCCTCTGGTCGAGGAGGTTGGAAAGCTCCGGGGGCAGCTCACCCTCCCCCTCGAACTTCATGACCCCTAGGACCGAGTTGACTCGTTCAAGGGCGGCCAGTATTTCCGACGCTCCACTCCTGCCTAGGCTGGAAGAGTCGATCTTCCCGTTGACGCTCTTGACGAAGGTGAACAGCACGGCCAGCGCCTGAGGCGCGTTCAGGTCGTCGTCCATCGCTCCTTCAAATCTCGAGAGAAGACCAGCGGCCAGGTCCCCCTTCGCCCTGGGCCCTCCTTTGACCCGCTTGAGCCGATCGATGAAATCCTGAAGGCGTTCCCGCTGGGCCCGGGACTGCTTGAGGGCCTTGTCGGTAAGGTCGACCGGGTCCCTGTACCTCGAGGAGAGCAGGAATAGACGGACGGTCAGCGGGTCCCAGCCCTTCTTCATCAGGTCGCGGAGATAGACGACGTTCCCCACCGACTTGTGCATCGCCTCTCCACCAACCGTCAGGAAGGCCGAGTGGAGCCAGTAGTTGACGAACTTCTTCCCGGTCGCGGCCTCCGACTGTGCTATCTCGTTCTCGTGGTGGGGGAACTTGTTGTCAAGCCCGCCGGTGTGGATGTCGAAGGTGTCACCCAGGTACTTCATCGACATGGCCGAGCATTCGATGTGCCAGCCGGGCCGTCCTTTGCCTAGCTCGGTCTCCCAGAATACCTCGCCGTCGTCCGCGTCCCAGGCCTTCCAGAGGGCGAAGTCGGCGGCCTCCATCTTCTCCTCGTAGTGGTCCTGGGCCACCCTTCCTGCCGCCTTCCCTGCGCCAGGCTTTACGCCGGAGAGGGCGCCGTATTCCTTGAACTTGGAGACGTCGAAGTACACGGACCCGTCGGGAGCCCTGTAGGCGTCGCCCTTCGCGAGGAGTCGTAGGACCAGGGCGACCATTTCCTTGATGTGCTCGGTGGCTCTGGGATAGACCTCGGCTTTCTGGATCCCGAGGGCTGACAGGTCCTCCATGAACGCGGTTGTGTAGAATGACGTCAGCGCGCCCAGGGGTTTGCCGGAGAGCTTGATCCCCTTGATGATGTTGTCTTCGACGTCGGTGATGTTCATCACCTGGGTCACCCTGAAGCCCTTGAAGAGCAGGAACCTCCTCAGCAGATCCTCGAAGGCGTAGGTCCTGAAGTTCCCGATGTGGGCGTAGTTCCAGACGGTGGGACCGCAGGTGTACATCCGGACCTCGCCATCCCTGATCGGTCTGAAGGGCTGCACCGTCCGACCCATGCTGTTGTACAATCTGAGCAAATGCTAGCACCTACCCTGTGACAAGATGGAAAATAAAAGGAACGGGAGATGGAATTACTTGAGCTTACCTATCCTGAAGATCTGCTTGCCGCAAGAGGCGCATGTCCCCTTGATTGCCGGCCTGCCGTTCTTCAGTTTGATTTGCTTGGGATTCTTGATCTCCCTGTTCTTCTTCTTTTCGTACACACAGTATCCGGTTACCATTGCTGGTTTCCTCGGCTCCAATTCGCTCGATTTGATATATAAACATGACCTAAACGGCTCGAATTGGGGGTTTTAGGGCCAGGACGCTAGTCCGAGGGCGATTCTGGTATGCGCAGGCTCGAGGTCAAGGTTGGGGAGCCCCCGATGCTTCCAGAATCGCCAGCGATTGAAGGCTTCGACCGTCTGTCATCCCCTCGTTGCACAATCCAGGCAGGGCCCCAAGAGAACCCCCGTCCGACTCGACCTTGCGAGATGTCCGATTCGGTCAGAATGGGTGAGAAAAACGCTTGGACGGTGCCTAGCGGCTTGAATTCAACTTGTTGTCGTCCCGCGTGGGGGCGATTGAATTATAGAGCCAGGGGCGCAGGTCGTGGAGCGGATTTGTTCGAGTCGAGGCGGAGTCTTTACTCGGTAGCCTCCCTCGTCGCTGCCCGGATAATCTACGCGGTCAACTGGGTAAACCTCGGACCGATCTACACTCTGATGGAGCCGGACCTCCACGCAGGGGTCGGCGGCCTCGGGGTCCTGACGGCCGCGTTCTTCATGGGCCTAGGAATCTTCCAAGTGCCGGGGGGAGTGCTGGCCGCCCGCTGGGGGCCCCGGCGAGTGGTCACTCTCGGGATAATGATGTCCTCCTTTGCGGTCCTGGGGACGTCTGCATCCGGGTTTCTTCTCGAGGCGGCGGTCTTCAGGTTCGTGGTAGGCGCAGGCATGGCTTTCGTCTTCGCGCCGGCGGTGGTGCTCGTGGCGAGGTTCATGTCGGGGAGGAGGTCCGGGATGGCGGCAGGACTGTACAATTCGGCCTTCGACATAGGGGGGATCCTCGGGACCTTCGCCTGGATCGTGGTCGCAGGCTACGAAGGGTGGAGGCCGAGCCTCTTCCTTAGCGGCGCCATCGGCATTGGCACCGGTGCTTTGGTCCTGCTAACTGTGCCTGGGGATACACCCCAGGGAGACGGAGGCGTTATCCTTCCGAAACTCGTGGGGGTGCTGAAGGAGAAGAGGCTGATCCTCATAGGGCTGGGGGTCCTCGGAACGGACATTGGGATGAACCTCGTCGCCGGGTTCGTCGTCTACTACTTGGTCAATTCTCTAGGCGTGCAGCCCGCTGTGGCGGGGCTGGTCGGTGGGATGGTCTTCGCAGTCGCAATCTTCTCCACGCTCTGGGGAGGGAGGGTCTACGATAGGCTCCCGAGGCCCAGGCTGCTAATGCTCCTTGGCAATCTGGGAGTGGTGGCGGCGCTCGTCGTCTGCTCGGTGCCGAGCATCCTCGCCGCCTTGGTATGCACCGTAGCGTTGGGGATCGCCGCGAGCATCAGCTTCACCGTGGCCTTCGCCGCCGCCAGAGACATCAACCGGGCGGGCCCGGAGTACGATTCGCTTGCGATAGCCTGGGTCAACTGCATCGGGCTCTTCGGCTCGTTCTGGCCGCCACTGGTCTTCGCCTATCTGGTCGGGGTCTCCGGGTACTCCTATGCCTGGTTGGGGGGCGCGCTCCTCGCGCTCCTCTTCACGGTCCCGCTGCTGGCCTTGAAGGAAGGGGTCGGCGACTAGAGCGGCGTAGCGATGATCTCGTCCCCCTTTTTCACGCTGACTTCCAGCCCCGCCACGCCGATCTCCTTGATCTCCGGGACCGGGATTCCAAGCTCCTCGATCTTCGACCTGTGCCGGGTTATCGCCTTCATCCAGGCGTCGCTCCGGTCCTCGACCTTGGGGACGCCCAGTCCGGACTTGGCGGCAAGGTACTCGAGCTTCTGGTCGTACTCGAAGAAGTCGTTGGGGAGCTTCCAAAAGTCGGTCATGGGCTTGAAGAGCAGTGGGGAGAGGTAGATGAAGCCGTGCTTGAGCTGGCGCGAGACCATCAGCTTCTGCTCATCGGTCATGCGTTCGGCCACCCTCTCGAGCATGGCCAGGGTTCCCGTGAGATGCCTCGATTCGTCCCTGGTTATGTTCCTGAAGGCGGAGGCGTAGACCTTGTTCGACGACCGTTCGCCCACTTCCTTGAAGATGAGCTGGGCGCCGATCTCTGCGAAGAAGAAGCTGGAGAATATGAGCTCGAGAGGGTACTTGCCCCAGGCCTGGTTGAACGCGCTCCAGTACCTCTTGCCGTTGTCATAGAGAGCCATGATGTTGGCGTGGGCCTTGGCCTCGAGGGTGTTCTGGGGCTTGAACCTGTAGGGGAAGTTGGGGCAGACCCGGGCGCAGGCGCGCCTGCAGACCTCGTCGTGTCTGCATTCGTCGAAGGCCACCGCGGAGAGGAACTTCTTCGTCGGGTCCTCGTAGCCGTGGGTGGCTGCCTGGACGGCTGCCATGCCGAAGGCGCCGATTCCAGACTTCTCGAAGAGCGCCAGCTTGGAGAGCCAGTACGCCTGGGCGACTGCCTCGTCGGAGGAGAAGTTCTTGGCGTCGCACTCCTCCCAGGGAAGGTCGACCGGGCTCCAGTTCTGGGGGAACCAGAGTTCGTAGGTCTTGAGGAGCGTCTCCGACACTATGTCCCAGTTTCCGGGGAAGACGTTCGGCTCTTCTTTGTTGTCCAAGGGGGAGAGCTAGGGCGGAGCGCGGCGTCCGTGGGTAAATAAGTTGCGGTAAGGGGCTAGGCGGGCTTGACGACGACCGTCCCCTTCATCGTGAGCGGATGGATGCTGCACTCGTAGCTGTAGACCCCCGGGGTCGTGAAGGACTGGCTGAAGGTGTCCCCCTTGGCAAGGACGACCGATGCGAAGGTGGAGGCCCCCTGGGGGACCTGAGTCGAGACCACGGTGTGGGCCACGGTGTCCTGGTTCGTCCAGATGACCGTGTTGTTGACCCCCACGATGACCGTGATGTTGTCCGACGAAAACCCGGCCGACGCAGCGTTCGGAGGCATGGCGACGCAGGAGGACACTGAGGGGCAAGCGCCCCCCGCACCGAGCCCCGGCTGGAGCGGGATGGCCAGCTCGGCAGCGACGAGCGCACCCAGCAGGATGGCTACTATGCCAAGGGCCCACAGGAATCCATTGCCCGGCTTGGTCGGCTCTTCTGTCTCCATCTAGCTCACCCTAGGGACGCCAGCATGGCGATTACGAGGGCCGCGAGGAACATGATGGGGATTAGCGCGAAGAGCCGGAGGGAGCCTGGCTCGTCCTTCAGGTTCATGTAAAACGTGACGATCGCCACCGCCTGGCTTGCGGCGAGGATCAGGACGATCGCAGCGACGGTGGAGAAGCTGCCGATCAGGTAGAACGTCTCCACCTCTGCCAGCACGGCCGCCATCATGTACGCCCAGACTCCGAACGCGACCCAGGTTCTCATTTTCTCAATCTCACAGGAGGTAGAAGAGCGGGAAGACGAAGCACCAGACGATGTCGACGAAGGCCCAGTAGAGCCCGAAGTTCTCGATCGCCTCATGGGAGTCTTTGGTGTAGAAGCCGCTCGCGGACTTTTTCATCAGGTAGACCATCATCAGGAGCCCCGCGGTCACGTGGGCGCCGTGGAGGCCGACGATTATGTAGTAGGCGCTGGCTGCGAGGCCTATCCCGGGGTTGGCGGAGGTCAGGGCGAAGCCGGTGGCCCCGAGGTTGGTCCATTCAGAGACCTTTACGCCCATGAACACCGCCCCGAGGACGAATGTGACTGCCATCCAGCTGATGGACCCGCGCTGGTCCCCGTTTCGTATGGCCTGAAGCGACATGAACATGGTCAGGCCGCTGGTCACGAGCACCAGAGTGTTGAAGGTGCCGAGGGGGACTTCGTGGATGCTCCCTGCGATGGGCCAGATGCCGGACGCAGCTCGGATGAAGATGTAGGCTCCGAGGAAACTCCCGAAGAGCACGACCTCCGATGAGAGGAAGACCCACATGCCCAGCTTCATCTTGGGGACGGCAGAGAAGGGCCAGCGGTCCCCCTCTGGCTCAGGGGGAATCTGGAACCTGCCGCGGAGGTCGTCCCGGGCCCAGCCGTAGAAGGAATAGACCACTACGATCCCCCCCAGGCCAAGGAGGCCCAGCCCCAGGATGTCCGGATAGAAGGCGGCTCCGATTAGGAAGAGCATGGCTCCAAGGGATATCTGGATTGGCCTCGAGCTCAGGTGAGCGTAGTGACCGTGCGCTTCGGCTGCGGGAGAAGGTGCGGCCGCGAGCTGCCCGATCCAGCCTCCGACAGGCGGTGTGGCCCCGGACTCTACGGCCGGGGCGATTCCTTCGGCCTGCGAAGTCCATTCCAGGTCGGGGGAGCCCCAGGGGTTCGCCGGAGCTATGGGGCCCCGGTACCAGGTGAAGAGGAGATTGTAGGCCAGGAGAATCTGGGCCCCGGCGAAGATGAACGCGCCCACCGAGGCGATCCCGTTCAGGGTCGCCCAGTCGCTGACGTTCTGGTAGGTGAAAATCCTCCGAGGCATGTCGACGAGCAGGTTCATCGGGAAGTACAGGATGTTGAACCCCACGAAGGAGATGAGGAAGTGGACCTTGCCGAGCCTTTCGTTGTACATCTTGCCGGTCATCCGGGGGAGCCAGTAGTAGATGCCGGCGATGATCCCGAAGATCGCTGCGCCGACCATGACGTAGTGGAAGTGGGCCACGACGAAGTATGACCCTCTGAAGGCCCTGTCGAGGACCGGCGAAGAGAGGAAGACGCCCGTGATTCCCCCGATGATGAAGAGGATGATCGCCCCCAGAGCGAAGAGCATGGGGGTGGCGAACTTCACCCTGCCGCGGATGAGGGACTCGATGAAGGAGAGGGTGATCACGTCGAAGGGTATCGAGATGGCTATGGTGGCCACGCTGAAGGCTCCCTGCAAGGCCACGGGGATGCCTGTGAGGAACATGTGGTGCATCCAGACTCCGAAGCTCAGAGGGATAACGATCAGACCCGTTGCGATCAGGATTGCGTTCTTCGCAGCGAGGGGGCGGCCGGTGAACGAGGGGAGGATGTTGGCGATTATCCCGAAGCCGGGGAGGAGCACGATGTAGACCTCAGGGTGGCCGAAGAACCAGAACAGGTTGTCCCAGAGGATCGAAGGCTGTATGCCCGTAGATGTGAAGAAGACCGTCCCCAGGATTCTGTCCGAGGAAGCGAGAACGAAGGCCGCGATAAGGGTGGGGAATGCGAAGAGCATGGCGATTATCGTGAAGAGCATGAACCAGGTGAACATGGGCAGCTTGGACAGGGTCATTCCCGGGGCCCTGAGCCAGATAATCGAGACGAGGAAGTTGACGCTGCCGAGGGTGACCGAAGCGGCGAGGAGGACCATGCCGAGGTAGGCGAGGGTTGGCCCGGTGCCGGGGGTGAGCACGGCCAGGGGCTGGTAGGTTGTCCACCCTGCGTTCGCAGTCCCGCCGGGAACGAAGAAGCTCAGCACCGCAAGGACGCCACCGGCGAGGTAGAGCCAGTAGCTCATGGCGTTGAGTCGGGGGAAGGCGAGGTCGTCGGCGCCTATCTGCAGGGGCACGAAGTAGTTCGCGAGGCCGAGTGCTACCGGTGAAAGGAACCAGAAGATCATGATCAGACCGTGCATGGTCAGAGCCTGGTTGTAGTAGACTGCCGAGAGGAAGTTGTTGTTGGGAACGGACAGCTGGACCCTCATGAGAAGGGCCAGGATGGCACCTACGAAACCGAAGTAGAGGGAGGTGAAGAAGTAGAGCATGCCGACGTCCTTGTGGTTCGTGGTGTAGAGCCAGCGGTTGAGCCACGAAACCAACTAGGGTTTCACTCCGCCGAACTGGGTCTGCCAGGTCGCAGCGTCGATGACGCTGACGTTGCCCAGCATGAACGCATGGCCCACGCCGCAGAGCTCGAAGCATCTGATGGCGTCGGTGTAGAATCCAGTGTTCGAAGCCATGAACCAGAGCTGGTTCACCTTGCCGGGGACAGCGTCCTCCTTCACGTCCAGCATGGGGATCCCGAACGAATGGAACACGTCCTTGCTCGTGATGTTCATGATCACAATCGTACCTGCCGGGACCGTCAGAGGCTGGTTCTGGGTCGATACCGCGAACTTGCCGTCGGGGTAGGTGAAGTTCCAGCCCCACTGGAATGCGGAGAGGCGGATGGTCACGCAGGGGTCGGGGATGGCGGAGCACTGGCTGGGCATCTCGATGTTTCCGAAGCTAGCGAAGGTCTGATACTCGGCCGCAGTGAGGACGGAGATGCTGATCAGGACCGTCACCAGGACTATCTTCCACCCCTCGGTCTTGTGCACCGGGGGAGGTCCGCTTTCGCCCCTGTATCGGTACCTGTACATGAAGAACACGAGGAGCGAGATTACGACAACCGCTGCGCCCACGCCGAAGAAGAGGTACCAGTTGAAGAGGAAGTCATAGGTTGCCACCGTCGAGGGCAGGGATGACAGGATACCCGAATACATTAGGTCGTGCGCAGGAAACCAGCCCAAATTGCGGTTATAAGCTTTGGGACTTCTGAAGGAAAGTTGGACGATTTTATGGAAACGACGTTCGCCGATTGGTCGTGGTTTTCGGCGACTCTGGAACGCATAATTAGTTCAGACCTTCGAGGCCCGATTGCGGTGGGGTGGCGGAGCGGTTACGCGTGCGCCTGCAGTGGAACCCGTCAGTGAGCGCATTCACGTGGGTCCGAGTGCCGCCGGGCACGCAGCCCGGCAGCCGGGTCTCCCACCCCCACCTCATTAGAGTAAAAGTTCACACGAAGAGCGCATACAATACTATCGCGGAGACGAAAACTATCGAAATCGTGTTCACGACCTTGATCAAGGAGTTGATCGCCGGTCCGGCGGTGTCCTTGAAGGGGTCCCCCACCGTGTCCCCCATCACTGCGGCCTTGTGGGCGTCTGAGCCCTTGCCCCCCAGTTGGCCTGTTTCGATATACTTCTTTGCGTTGTCCCAGGCAGCTCCGCCGTTGGTCATGGTGAACGCGAGGAAGACTCCCGAGACCACAGTGCCGATCAGGAGGCCGCCGAGAGCTAGCGGTCCAAGCACGAGGCCGACTACGAGGGGAGTCGCGACGGCCAGGGCCCCTGGCTTCGCAAGCTCCTTTATTGCCGCGCTGGTGCATATGCCGACGCACTTTGCGTAGTCAGGCTTGGCGGTCCCCTCCATAATGCCGGGTATTTCCTTGAACTGCCGTCTGACCTCGTTCACGATGGTGTAGGCAGTTCTTCCCACCGCTTTGATCAGGAAGCTCGAGAAGTAGAACGGGAGAAGGCCTCCGATCAGTAGCCCAATGACTACGTAGGGGTCCGACAGGCTGAAGTTCAGCTGGCCGTTTACTAGGTGCGAGGAGTACCTGCTTGCAAGTGCCGAGCCACCGTTCCTGATTATGTTGCTGACCTCGTTCTGGAACGCCTCGAAGATCGCGACGGCCGCGAGCGCGGCAGAAGTCACTGCGAAGGCCTTGGTCGTGGCCTTGGTCGTGTTTCCGACCGCGTCGAGTTCGTCGGTCACCGTCCTGACGCTGGACTCCAGCCCGGCCATCTCAACAATGCCGTTGGCGTTGTCGGTGATGGGGCCGAACGAGTCAATTGACATGATAACCCCGGTCAGGGAGAGCATCGACATCGTAGCGACTGCAGTGCTGTAGACCCCGGTCAGCTGATTCCCTCCTGACCCGGCGTACCCCAGGAAGTAGGACACGATTATCGCCAAGACCAGAACGACCGCAGAAGGGGCGGTGCTCGAAAGCCCGTTCGAGAACCCTGAAAGGAAGTTGGTGGCCGCTCCCGTCTTACTTGATTCTGCGATCTCTCGCACTGGCGAGTAGTTGTAAGAAGTGAAGTAGTTCGCGACATTCTCAATTGCCACGACCACCGCAACCCCGACGATGGCACTCGCGAGCAGATAGTTAGAAAGGGACGAACCCCCGAAGAGGGCCTGGCCAAGGAAGTAATCCAAGACCACAGTGATGGCTGCCGCGATCAGCAAGGTGATGTTCAGCACTCTGAGCGGGTTCGACCTTACAGTTTTCCTCACATAGAAGCTCGCGACTATCGCTCCGACGATGCCTGATGCCCCGAGCAGCAGGGGGTACACCAAGAGGGTCAGCGCCCCTCCCGCGGACAGCAGAGCGCCCAGTATCATCACAGCTATGGCCGTGACCACGTACGACTCGTAGACGTCTGCCCCCATTCCAGCGCAGTCTCCCACATTGTCGCCCACGTTGTCCGCTATCACTGCAGGGTTACGAGGGTCGTCTTCTGGGATGCCCGCCTCGACCTTTCCAACAAGGTCGGCACCAACGTCCGCGGCCTTGGTGTAGATTCCTCCTGACACCCTCATGAACATGGCGATAAGAGAGGCGCCGAATCCCAATCCCGCCAGGATTACCGGCGTCTTGAGGATTGCGCTGGAGAAAGCGAGATAGTACACGGACAGACCGAGCAAGTCTAGCCCGACGACGGTCATTCCCATGACTCCACCGCCCTTGAATGCCAGGGCCAGGGCGCTTCCAAGGCCCTGCTTCGCAGCTTCGGCCGCCCGCGAGCTCGTTCTGACGGTTACAGCCATGCCGACGTAGCCGGCGACTGCTGACAGTGTCGCCCCGAGGGCGAACCCAGCCGCCGTTGCACCCCCGGTCCCGTTGGGCAGGTCAATTAGCCCGAAGATCAGGATGGTTATCACAATGGCAATGGGCGAGATCACCTTGTACTCCTTCCCAAGGAACGCGACTGCGCCCTGTCTTACTGCGTCGGAGATTTCGGTCATCTTCTGAGTGCCCTTGCTCTGACGCCTGAGGTAGGCCCAGAGGGCGAGGGCGTATAACAGCGCTACGACGGAGACGCCGAGGGCAAGGAAACCGTAGTCTAAGACCAAACGTTTCATGGCGCCTCGGTTTTCGTTTTATAAGGACTTCGAACGATGAGAGCCTAACGCGAACGTCGGTGCCGCTTGGTGAGGAGGTAGGAGACCAGGAAGGGGAGAACCGCAGTCACGTCAGCATAGAGGTTGGAGCGCTTCGCTCTTTCCTTCACCTTGCCCCAAGAGACGGCCTCTCTCACCTGGGCCCCGCTAAGCGAACCATCGAACTCTGAAGCGGTAGTGATGTAGCACGCGTAGTCCAGGCCTCCTCGGAACTGGTTCCACCATAGCACGTGATGCTTGGAGATGCCGCCCCCCAGCACCAGTGCCCCGGTCGACTTGGCCTCCGAGGTAATGTCCGAAAGCCTCCTCTCGTCGCCAATCAGGTCGACCCGAAAGTCCCTGTGACGCTCGGCGAAGAGCCAGAGCTGGCTCCCAACTGCCCCGTCGGTTATCCCTGGGACGAAGACTGGGACGTGCTTCTTGTAGGCCCAATAGAGCAGTGATTTCTCCGAACCGAGGTCGCGGCCGATCTCTTTGCAAAGCTCCTCGGTGGTCGGGGCCTTTTCGCCTCGGCCGTACAACTTCTCGAGGAGCGCCTGCATTCTCCTCTCTATCAGCGGGCCGTAGTCGTCGAGTGGGACAAGGACGTTCCCGAGGCGATGGTATCCGTCCTTGTGGAGCTTCACGTCGTCCATATCGAAGTCCCCGTGGTAGTAATCTGCGAGGGTCCTCGAGATGTCGTGGTCGAGGGTCCCGCTCGCGGTTATGATCACGTCGACCATGCCTGCCTTGACCAGGTCGATGAGGAGCCCCCGGGTCCCGGTCGCGACCAAGGCTGCAGGGAACGAGAGGAACTTCGTGCAGCTCTCGCGGGCGACCATCGAATCCAGGATGCTTGCGGTATCGGCAAGGTTCTTCGCCATGAACCCGCCGCCTCTCCCCATAGAATGGACGATAGAAACGATGTCATCGGAGGCTCGGGCGTGTATGTCCTGCACCTTTACGAGGCCTGATATCCGTCTCAAGGGAACTCAAGCTTGTCCGTTCTGTTGTTTTAACTCTTGGGCGTAGGAAGAGTAAGGGCAGACTCGCCGGTCCTGCCTGAGAGCAAAGAGCGGAGCTTTGACTCCGAGCCGTAGTTCTCGAGCCAATCTATCACCTGGGGAGATCGATAGGGGCCCGACAGTGCTGCAGCTATCGAGGCCGAGGAAGGGCCTGGACGAGACACTGTCGTGTCGAACTCGAAGGTCTTCTCTCTCCCGAATGCCTTGAGAGTGTCAACCGAGATCAGGCCGATGAGCTCCGCTTCGACGTTTTCGAACACCTTGTTCAGCGGGTACCCCCGGGCGCGAAGACGCGACTTCAGGGCCAGAGGGTCGCACCGCAGGACGACCACTTTTGAGATCCATGTCCTATCGACTACGTAGGGCAGGAGGTGCCCGTAGATCACCGCGGGTTCAAGGATGGTGTTGGACACGATCCGCCTCAAGACTCCGGTGTCCACTTCACCCGTCCCCGATTCCGGGGATGCCAGGCCATTCGCCCCAGCAAGATCATTGAGAGAGTAGCAGGTAAGACCTAACCTCGTCGCAACGAGTGGAGCTACGGACTTCTTGCCAGTCCCGGGAGTTCCAGTGATCCCAAGAAGTTTTCCAACGCGACGCGTACCCATTACGCGCTTCAGGTCTGCCTGGCCAATTGCTTCTTCAGCTTGAACTGGAAGTGCGCCCTGAACTTCGAGAGCTTGGGTGCTATGACCACCTGGCAGTAGGGCTTGTTCTGGTTCAGCTTGTAGTACTCTCTGTGGTAGCCCTCTGCTGGGTAGAACTTCTCCAATGGCGAAACCTCCGTGACAATTGGCTTTCGGAAGACCTTTTCTTCGCCGAGTTCGGTTATCATGTTGTGAGCCTCGAGCTTCTGGGAATCGTCGGTGTAGAAGATGACCGACCTGTATTGCGACCCTTCGTCTGCTCCCTGGCGGTTGAGTGTGGTCGGGTCGTGAGTAGAGAAGAAGACTTCGAGCAGCTCCCGGTAGGAAATCGAGCCTGGGTCGAAGGTGACCTGGGCGACCTCGGCGTGGCCTGTCTCGTCGGTGCAGACCTGCTCATAGGTGGGGTTGGGCTGACTCCCTCCTGCGTACCCAGGCTCCACCTTCACGACTCCTTCGAGTTCGCTGAACACCGCCTCCGAGCACCAGAAGCAGCCGCTCCCGAATGTCGCGGTCTCTCTTTCAGTCATTGGATCCATATCGAATCGGCTCCATTAAAGCTTGAGGGTTGACCCGCCTGCAATTCGGAGCCCTTTCCCATTCAGGTCGAGTACTGTAGCTCTCATCCCTTCCCAGACCGGCACTTGGATGGGCAGTTTGGCTTGGAGGAGCCCACCCGCCGCGGAACGGAGCCCTGCTGTCACGAGCTCTCCCGGAAGTTGCAGGTGCATGTCTCGGTCCTCAACCCCGAGGCGGTAGAACGGGGACTTCAGGAAGTCCAGGTTCATGGTATCCGCAAGTCCGAAGGAGCCGTCGTCAAGCCAATGGCTCCTGTCAAGGTCCTTGGCTTCCGCTCCGCGCAGTGAGAGTCCAACGCGGATTCCCCTGCCTGCGCTATCGAAGTCCTGGTCGTTGATCTGGATTCCCCTCACATCGAGCCGCAACTCTTCTGGGCCTGGGATGGGTCGAAGCTGGTCGTGGATTGATACGCTCCCGCAAAGGACGAAACCAAGGGCAACCGTCCCGACGCCCTTGACGCTGAAGACCCGGTCGACATAGACCAGGGTCCCTTTACGAGGCTGGCCTCCGCGTGGCGTAGCGTTTGAGAGGTCGATGACCGACGAAGAAGAGTTCCGCTCCTCGATGGGGAACTCTGAAACTGACGTGCCCTGCAGTGCGCCTCTAGCCATCTCGGGGCTGGCCGACGCATCCAGGAGTTCCAGGGTCCCTTTCAGCCCCATGGACCCCAGCAGGATCGCGAGCTCCCCGTCAGGCGCGGTTAGCTTCCCAGACTTCGGGAAGAGGTACAAGGCGCGGTCGACGATCGAGCCTATCCGAGCGTACCCCTGGATCCGGTCGGGGAAGTCGGCAGTATCTAGGAACGACACCCTTCTCCCCCCCTCAGTCCTGTGATAGACGATTATCCCCTCGGCCTCACTCTTCTTCCCGACGGAGGACGCGAAGGCGGTCCGAGCTTCAGGTTCGCTCCCGAAAACCCCGATGGTGATCCCGTCCAACCTTGAATCGCCTAATTGTTGCGCTTCAGGTGTTCGTCTAACCAGCGGATGTAGTGGTTCAGCCTCGAGACCCGGTGCTTCGGCTTGCCCACCCTTGAGAGGTCATGGCTCTCGCCTGGGAAGAGCACCAGTTCTGCCTCCTTCCCCAGTTTCTTGAGTGCGGTGAAGAACTCGAGCCCTTCAACCATCCAGCATCTGTAGTCCTCCATGGAGTGGACCAAGAGCAGGGGCGTTACCACGTTGGGGGCGTATCTGAGCGGCGAATCGTTGAGCAGCTTCTCTTCGGCGCTCCATGGGTCTCCGCCCACCTGGTCCTCTGTGAAGTGGGGCCCGATGTCCGAAGTCCCCCAGAAGCTGATCCAGTTCGCGATGCTCCTGTCCGCCACGGCAGCCCTGAACCTCTTGGTGTGCCCGATTGCCCAGTTGGTCATGAATCCGCCATATGAACCTCCCGCGATTGCGAGCCGCCGTCCGTCAATCTGGGGGAACTTCTTCAGGACCCAGTCAAGACCCTCCATGAGGTCGTCGTAGTCCCTGGTGCCGTACCTACCTCGAATGTCTGCAAACTTCTCAGAGTAACCGTCGCTCCCCCTAGGGTTGAAGTAGACGACTGCATAGCCAGCCGCAGCGAAGGCCTGGAATTCGTGCATGTAGGCGTCCCCGAACGCGGTCTTCGGTCCTCCGTGCACATACAATAGCCCCGGTACCTTTCCTTTCCGCTCAGGCATCAGGACCCAGCCGTCTATGGATTCGCCGTCGCTCGCCTTGAAGGAGACCTGCCGCGGCTGAAGTATGTTCAACTCCTCGTAGACCTTCTGGTTGAGGGCAGAGAGAGCCCGTTCCCTCCCCGACTTCAGGTAGAGCTCCTCGAGGTGGCTGTCGTCCATGGCGACGAAGGCGATCTTTCCGTCTCTGACATCGTATCCCTCTACGCTCCTCTTGCCGCCCACGACGAGTTCTGGCTCTCCCCCCGGCCTCGCCCTGTAGACGTGTACCGAGCCTGCGTCCGCCTGGAGGTAGTAGATGCCTTCCTTGGACCAGATGATGTTGCCAGGGCCGTGGGCCTTCGCCCGCGCGTCACTGTTCAGAGCATTCGCCTTGTTCCTGTCCACGGACTCGGCCTTCGAGAGCTTTCGGGTCCTCACTTCGAGAGTCCAGATGCGGACGTGAGAGGCGAACCCCGCTGGGAGCTCGTCCCCACAGATGGCAATCGAGTTGTCGTCTGGGGCCCAGGCAAGAGCTGTGATCTCCATGTCGGACCGCGTGAGCTTCTTCCTATTGCCCGAGGAGAGGTCGGCCACATACACGTCGGCGATGTACGGCTTCAGGTCGTCCGAGGATGAAAGATAGGCGATTCTCTTGCCGTCGTTAGAGAGGGCGAAATCTGCGACGTCGAATTGGCCCTTGGTCAGCTGCTTGACCTTTCCGGTCCTGATGTCGGCCTTGAAAAGGTGCTTCCTTCGATTGTAGATGAACCCGATACCGTTGAACCAGAAGGTCAGCCTCCTGATCACCTTGACGTCCTCCTTCTGCTTCTTCGAAACGAAGGAAAGGAAGTAGATGGTCCGGCAATCCGGGGACCACTGTGGGTTGTCGATGCCGTCCTTCGACTTGAAGACCAGCCTGGCCTCGCCCCCCTTGACCCCTATCACGTAGAGCGCGTTCCCCTTGTCCTCCTTCTCGAAGAGGCGCCTCGAGAGAAACAGGATTGATTTCCCGTCTGGGGACCACCTGGGGTCATAGTCCTTCTTCCCGGTGGTGAAGAGTTCTGGATTCCCCCTCTTGGTATCGGCCACGTACACCTCTGAATCATAGCCGTCCTCCTTCAGGTTGGCCCGCCTTGCGGAGAAGGCCACCTTATTGCCGTCCGGCGAAAGGCTGGGTTCCGAGAGCATCGAATACAGCGTGAAATCTGAGACCGCGACGGCACGCGCCACGGGTCAGTTTCGGCACTCGCAATCTTATGTCTTGCTCTCGCGACAAGAGCTAAATCGCCAAGGCGGGAGGCGGAATCGCCTTGACCGACACTGTTGTAATCGTCGCGTCTTTCCTCCTCGCCTTCAAGGCTATCCTTGTCGAGGGGAGCGAGGTCGCCATACTTTCATTGGCAACAGTGAAGCAGCTCGGTAAGAACAACGTCCTCCTTGGGGTCCTCGCCGGGGGCGCCGCCTCTGTCTTTCTCTTCGTCGGGGTGCGCCAGGTCTTCCTGTTCTTCCCCGAAGCGGTCATCGATGTCGCCACGGGGACGGTCATCCTGTACTTTTCCTACAGGTTCCTTCGGGGGTTCAAGCGATACTACTTTGGGAAGAAGTCGTTCCGGGCAAAAATGGAGAAGGTCGAATCCGAGGTCGTGGAGAAGGATATGGAACACTACGGCGACAAGAGGCCGGACGTCCTACCCTTTTCCCCGCTGAATGCACTTCCCGTGTTCACGATAACGTTGACGGAAGGTTTCGAGGCGAGCCTCGTCCTCGCAGCCGCGGGGACCATCAACCTGCAGTGGACGCTCACCGGAGCTGCGGTGAGCCTGATACTCATAGTCTTGATCTCGGCGGTGTCCTATGACTACCTGATCAGGTTCCCGAGGTGGGCACTCGACCTGCTGGCTGGGTGCGTACTGCTGACCTTCGGGACATACTTCTTTGCCAGTGGAATCCTGCTCGCGTTCGCGGGCGGCTCTTAGAAGGCGGGCCCCGGCACCGCAGTTCAGCCGTGCTCCAGGGACAATTCTATAACTGGGAATCAGGCGGCGGTCAGGATAGATGAAGAACAAAGGGCGAATTGAAGCCTCTGTGAGGTCGATACTTGACTCGCTGGGGCAGGACCCCCAGAGGGAAGGCCTCAGGGGCACTCCGAGGAGGGTGGCAGAGGCCCTGGAGGAACTTACGGAGGGGTATTCGATGGACCCGAAGAAGGTGCTCCAAGTTGAGTTCAACGAAACAACAGGAATCGTAATCTGCAAGGACGTGGAATTCTTCAGTCTCTGCGAGCATCATCTGCTGCCCTTCTTCGGCAAGGTCCACATCGGCTACATCCCCAGAGGAAAGGTCGTGGGGCTTTCGAAGCTTGTCAGACTCGTGGACGGGTACTCGAAGAGGCTCCAGCTCCAGGAGCGAATGACCAAGCAGCTGGCGGAAGCGATAGACTCGACCCTCTCGCCTTTGGGAGTGATAGTTGTGGTCGAAGCCGAACACCTCTGCATGAGGATGAGGGGGGTGAAGAACGGAAGCAAGATAATCACTTCCGAGATAAGGGGCCAATTCCAGGACGCGAAATCGAGGCAGGAATTCTTCGAGCTCCTCCGCCGGTAGTCTCGACACATTCCACATGCGTCTGAACAAACTAGGGTCTCCCAGAAATTGGATGACAGACGGTCTCTCTATCGTGAGTTTCGAAACTGGGAAACGTGGACTTCCGCTTCAGGAACAGATTCCTGTTTCTACCCACGGGCGCCAGTGACCTTGGGGTCGGAGGTCAACACCTCGAACCACCTCATCCGATTGCCATCTGGGTCGCTGAGATCAAAATAACTGATCACCTCAGGAACGGTGTTGATCTCTGTCGCTGCGATCCCGCCCTCCCGGAGCCGCTCTCGCTCGCGAGATAGGTCTCCGACCTCCAACTCAAGGGCCCAACTCGAAGCCTGCACCCTGCCGCCCACGATTTGCACCCATGCACCCCCGACCTTGTACTCAACGTTTCCGGGAAAGGGTTCCAGGTCAGGGCCTCTCCCAAAGAGTCGCGAATACCAATCTCGCGACTTCGTGGGGTCGCTTACCGTAATCTTCACTAGCACTTCTCGCGCATCGACTGACCCCTTGACACCTTCTGCCACCACGAGGTGGAACAGGTTTGAGCGGCTTTTGAAGGTTGCCCGTCCGGAGGCTGTGAGAATGGTTCCTTGAAACCAATCGGACTTGGGAAACCCATGGAACCTTTGGAAATCTAGCCCGAAGAAATGCCGGAATCAGACAATGGATCCTCAAGTGCCCCGGGCGAGATTTGAACTCGCGTCGCTACCTCGAGAGGGTAACATGCTTGACCGGGCTACACCACCGGGGCTCGGCGAGGGCATCAAGACGTGTGGTTAAAGTGATTTTGCACGTCAACGTTGGCCATTCGCGGAGGAGGAAGCCATGAAGGGCTCCAGTCTTCCTGTGTGCCCCACCATGGATTGGCCAGTATTCAAAGAGGAGTTGTTTAGCGTCGTTCTGGAGATTACTGTGATGTTGCAAGGGTCACAGACAGCACCGTTTAGGGGCCGCGAGTTTTGAACACCTGCCCCCTACCTTGCCCCGGGGATTACCAGCATCCGGGCCCTAGGCTGGGGTTTGTCGGTACCGTGTCTCGGCTGCCACGAAATCATGGCCCCCGTGACATTTGAAAATCCGTTAAATACCCTAACAAAACACATTGACGGCGAGACTTGGCTTTCTGTGCGAGCTGTGGAAAGGAAGTTCCTGCGGGCGTCGCATTCTGCCCGAATTGTGGGGCCCCCGTAGGCGTGGCAACTCAATCTTCATCGGCATCAGCTGCGCCCAGCACCACAGGTTTCGACACGTTGGCGAAGGACCAAGCTGTCCAGCAGCTGTGGGTAAAGCGCTTTGCCGCACTGATAATCGACGGCATCCTAGTGTACGTGGTCCTGTACATAATCGCGTTATTCGCGCTCTCCTCCTTCCTCCTGGGGGGGGTGTTCGGCTACGGTCTCTTCTTCGGAGGGTTCATTTTCCTCTTCGGCTTCCTGTTCCTTCTGTATTTCGCATTCATGGAGTCGAGTAGAGGTGCCACCATTGGAAAGGGAGTGATGGGGCTGAAAGTGGTGTCGAAAAGTGGCGGAAAGCCGAACATAACAGAGGCGTTCATCAGGAACATCAGCAAGATTTACTGGTTGCTCCTCCTACTGGATATCATAGGCGGCCTTGCCATGTCGAAGGGCGCCCGGCAGAAGTACACTGACACCATGGCCGGGACGACGGTCGTTTCCAAGTAGAAGAAGCCGAAGCCACCGCAAGCGTTTCATCGGAACCGTCATTCAGCCATGACCGTCGGCGATACTCCCATCAAGCCACAATGCAGACAAGATCGTCTGAAGCGTGAACCATCGTCAAAGACCCCTGATGACCCACTCCTAACTTGAGATCACTGTTCTGGCGAAGGCTTCGGAATTCAAGTCAGAAGCCTTACACGGAGGGTTGTCATGGCGGGGTCGAAGTCTAGGTCGGCGAAAATCAGAGCCCGGCAGCTTCAGGGGGCCCAAACTCATGGACCTCAGGCTGAAGATCCTTGTTGCTCGCATTATCCCAAGACAAGTGTGCAGGAAGACCTTGCTGCCGGCCTAGGCGGTGTTCCTATGAGTTCTGCTTGAGGACAGATTTAGCGGCCAGCTTGATGTCCGAAGGCTTGACCGTCTTTCTACCAGCGTGGGCCGCCAGCTCGACCGCAGCCTTTGATATCTGTAGGCCCACTGTCTCGAGCTCCGTCCTAAGTTCCATGGCCGCGTCGTCCCCAACCCTGTCTGCGCCTGCCTTCTTGATTACCCTGTAGACAGCCGCTAGGCCGAACTCCGAACTGGACATCGTCTATTCAGAATGGAGGGGTGTATTTAAAAACCTTTGGGCTGAAAAACGAGCTCCGCAGGCCCTATTTGGCGCTCCGGAGGCTCAACTCGCCCCTATTTGGAAAAGAGGTGGGAAAATCGTGCTTGGAACCCTCTGCGTCCCGCTTTTGCGTCGGTAGTGCGAGGAGTGGTCTGAAATACCACCATCGGGAGGGCAGGGCGTGCGTTTCATCGACTCCCATCTACATCTGGGAGAGTATGAAGACCCAGAGAGTGTGGTGGAGGCGGCGGTCGCGTTAGACATGGTTCTCGTCTCGTCAGGGATAGGGAAGGCGAGTTCGATGCGAACTCTGGCCCTAGCCAAGGAGTTCCCCCAGACTATCAGACCCTTCATAGGCGTCCACCCTGCTGAGGCGGGTAAGGGGGAGGGCCTTTCGTGGGTCTCCGAGTACATCTCTAGCGCAGACGGAGTGGGCGAGATAGGTCTCGACCCGAAATACAAGAATGAATCGCCGATGGAAGCCCAGCTTAGCACATTCAGCGACCTGCTTTCAGCCGGCGAAGCCTCCAGGAAGCCTGTCCAGGTCCACTCCAGGGGAGCCGAGAAGGAATGCCTGGAGGTCCTCTCAAGCTTCCATCTTGGGTCGGTCCAGCTCCACTGGTTCCAGGGGGAGGAGCTGCTCCGAGAGACGGAGGAAAGGGGCTATTTCGTATCCTTCGGTCCCGCCCTGCTCTCATCAGGGAGACTGCAGCGGATGGTCCAGTCCTACCCCCGAGGGCTGGTACTGGTTGAGACCGACGGGCCCGTTCCCTTTGCCGCACTGGGTAGGGCCAGCGGACCCACTCTCATCCCGAGCGTGGTGTTCCGGATCTCGGAACTTTGGGGAACGACGTTCGACGAATGCGCCCAAGCGGTCCTGGCGAACAGCCTCGCCTACCTCGGTTCAGGAACCAAAGGTTAATCACCCTGCCAACTTGGGGATGAAATCGATTGGACAGGACTAGAAGGCTTTCCGAGCTGATTCTACAGAGACATCCCGAGGCCTTCAGCTCCGACTACCAGAAGAACAAGAAGGCCCTCTTTGAACTCGCCCTGATTCCTTCGAAGCAGTTGAGGAACCACATTGCCGGGTACATAACAAAGTCGCTCAAGGAAGACACGACGACGGAAGAAGGGCCTGAAGAAGAAACCAAAGGTGAAGTGACCGAGGAGTAGCACTTGGCCCTGGAAGGAACTGGGGTCAGGTTAGATGTAAGGCCCGTCTCGTCGCTGCTGCCGCATGAAGAAACGATTCCCTCACACGTAGAGCGAATTACGAAACAGCTGATGCAGGATGCCCTTCAGAAGGATCCAATCGTGGTTGACGCGGAAAGCGGAACTGTCCTTGACGGAATGCACCGACTGGCTGCGTTCAAGAAGCTCAAGATCGGGAACGTCATTTGCTGCTCAATCGACTACAGCTCTAAGGCGGTGAGACTGAACAGATGGGCCAGGGTCTACTCCTCCCCTCTTCGAGACGAAACATCACGTTTGCTGACCGACCTCGGACTGACGAAAGTCACTACCATCGCCGACGCGTTCCTGGAGCTGGAAGGACGCGCATGCGGGCTCGCGGCGTTCAGCTCAGAGGGCGTCTACCTGCCTGAATCACACATCGGACTCCCAGAAGCGTTCGAAGTCGTCCGGAGATTCGATGCGTTCGCACTGAGCGCGGGATGGGCCAGGGAGTTTGTCCCTGAAGACGAAATCGATTCAGCGTTGCAGGATCCGACAGCTGTCCTTATCCTTGTCCAGCGGTTGACCAAGGACGACGTGGTGCGAGCGGCTCGAACAGGACGGTTCTTCCCGTGCAAGACATCGATGCACACGATCGACCCCAGGCCGGTGGCAATGAACTTCCCGCTCGCGGAACTGGAGGACCTGACCGGGACAGAGCTCCGTCGAAGACTGGCGGCGTCGAGGAGCAAGCTGCTCCCCGCGAATTCACTTTACGGAGGTCGAAGGTATAAGGAAAGGCTCCTCCTACTCAACTCGCCATGATCATGGTGAGATGCCTAGGACATATCGGCACAAGCCTGGGCGCCAAGGTGGTCAAGCTTGAGGATTCGGACCTGGACGCCGCGGAAATCGTAGAAAGGTTGAGGGTGCTCTCTGGGAAGCCCGACCCTGGGTTTACGAAGTATAACACTCTGATAATGATTGAAGACGGTGAGGCGTTTGTTCCAGCTTCAGGCCACAGGACCGTCAGGGACGGTGAAAACGTAGTGCTCATTCCCTTCTCGCACGGAGGGTGAGCGATTGGACACCAAGGCAAGAGCTTTCGCGATAGGGGCCGGGGCCGACCCGGAGTT